>CAMAUI010000127.1 GCA_945861385.1 Prosthecobacter debontii | reverse complement strand
CTCAACCCCGCTCCCCAGACATCCCGATGAGAATTTCGCCGCCTTGCTCCCGCGCCCTTCAGTGCGGCACCCCCGGTGGCCGAAGGCCCAGGGGCCGCTGTTCCCCTCAGATTCCCCCTCCTTCACCCATGATATTCCCGGAAGAACCTGATATAGCCCGCACCACCTGGTGCCCGGAAAGTAGTCATCACACTCCGCGTGATGCAAACGCCCCGCAAGCAGAGCGCCCATCCTGATTCAAAACGCCGCTGCATCACGCGGAGCGATGATGACTACTTTCCACGCCAAGCCCGCCCCTTACCCATGAGATTCCCGGAAGACCCGGAAATTTGCTTTGCCCGCTGCCCGCTGCGCGCGTATCAGCGCCGGCACATGAACGATTTTCCGCGCTGGTGGCATCATTGACGGGCCGGTTCCGCTGGGTTCAGCGGAGCAGCCGTCGCCACCGTGCGTCGAAGCAACCGGCCCGAAGATTCACTCACGAATCCTCGGGCCGGTTTCTTTTCAGCCATTCAACACCGCCAATGATCAACCAGTTCAAATACAACGCAGACGGACTCATCCCCGCCATCGTGCAGGACGCGACAAGCAAGCGCGTGCTCATGATGGCGTGGATGAATGAGCAGAGCATCCGCATGACTCTCGAAAAAGGGATGATGGTTTACTTCAGCCGCAGCCGGCAGACTTACTGGCTGAAAGGTGAGACGAGCGGAAACGTCCAGCGGCTCGTGCGCTGGTGCGTGGACTGCGACAAGGACACGCTGCTCTTTGAAGTCGAGCAGACCGGCGGCGCATGCCACACCGGTTTCGAGTCGTGCTTTTTCCAGGAACTCGACAATGCCGGGCTCGCAAAGCCCGTCGGGGAAACGCCACTCTTCGATGCCGCGAAGACCTACGGAAGCTGAGGGGATTTGAGATTTAGGATTTAAGATTTCTCCTGACCGGACGCACATGGACAAAGAGGAACTCAGACGACGGACGAAGGCATTTTCGCTTCGCGTGCTAAAGCTCATCCGCGCCTTGCCGCGCGATGTCGGAGCGAAAGCAGTCGCCGGTCAACTCGTGCGTGCGGGAATGTCCGCCGGAGCAAACTACCGGGCATCGCTGCGCGGGCGTTCGCGCGCGGAATGGATCTCGAAACTCAACACCTGTCTCGAAGAATCCGACGAATCCGAATTCTGGATGGAATTGATCATCGGGGACGGAATGCTGCCCGCAAAGCGGGTCGTACCGCTGCTGAAAGAAGCTGGTGAACTCACCGCGATCTTCGCAGCAGCTATCAAAACCGGTCGTGGCGAAAACTGAAGACGCTCAGACAACGAGAAATCTTGAATCTTAAATCCTAAATCTTAAATGCACTCCCAATTCACACCCACGCCCGGCGACTTCCGTGAGATGGCACGGCGCGGCAACCTCATCCCGGTCTTCACGGAATTCATCGCCGATGCCGAGACGCCGGTCAGTGCTTTTGCGAAGCTGGATGACGGCGGGTACACGTTTCTTTTCGAGAGCGTCGAAAAGAGCGAGCAGACGGGGCGCTACTCATTCCTCATCGTCGGGCCGCGCATCGTCATGGAGAGCCACGGGCGCACCGTGCGCGTGACCGGGGATGGTGCCACCCGCGAATTCCAGACCCGGCGCGATCCGCTCGCGGACCTGGAGGACATCATGGCGCGTTACCGCTACGTGCCGCTCACCGACGAACCGCCCGAACTCCGCACCCGCTTCGCCGGCGGCGCGGTGGGATTTCTCGGATACGACATGGTGCGCTTTTTTGAACCCTCGGTTCCCGCCGCGCGGAGGGATGATCTCCAGCTCCCGGAGAGCCTCTTCGTCATCGCGGATACGATCCTCATCTTCGACCACCGCACCCGCCGCCTGCGAATCGTCGCGAACGCGCTCGTGGCCGGTGATCCCGATGCCGCTTACGCCGAGGCCACCCGGCGGATCGCCGCCATCACGGAGAAACTCTCCGCGCCCGCGCAATTGCCCCCCTTCCCCATCACGCCGCCGCCCGCGCCCGCGGAATCCGTCAGCAACACCACCCGCGAAGAATTCCACGGCATGGTGCGCAAAGCGCAGGAGTACATCCTCGCTGGCGACATTTTTCAGGTCGTCCCGTCCCAGCGATTCGAGACGGAATACAGCGGCGACCCGCTCACACTCTACCGAGCGCTGCGGCTCGTGAATCCCTCGCCCTACATGTTCTGCATGAAATTTCCCGCCACCGGCGCACGCACTGCGTTCTCGCTCGTGGGCAGCAGCCCGGAGGTGCATGTCCGCGCCATCGAGGGGAAAATCGAAATCCGCCCCATCGCCGGAACGCGCAAACGTGGCGCCACACAGGCCGCGGACGACGCGAATGCCGCCGAGCTTCTCGCCGATCCGAAGGAACGCGCCGAGCACCTCATGCTCGTGGACCTGGCCCGCAACGACGTCGGACGCGCCAGCGAATACGGCACCGTCAAAGTGAACGACTTCATGATCATCGAGCGCTACTCGCACGTCATGCACATCGTCAGCAACGTCGAGGGCCGCCTGCGCCCCGACCGCTCCGCCTACGACGTGATGCGGGCGACTTTCCCCGCCGGCACCGTGAGCGGCTCGCCAAAAGTCCGCGCCATGCAGGTCATCGCCGAACTCGAAAAATCCAAGCGCGGTGTCTATGCCGGCGCAGTCGGCTATTTTGGGTTCGATGGAAACAGCGACTCCTGCATCGCCCTCCGCACAGTCGTTTTGAAGGATGGTAGAGCCTACGTCCAGGCCGGCGCCGGAGTGGTCGCCGACAGCACGCCCGAAAGCGAATACGTCGAGACCGTGAACAAGGCACTCGGCATGATGGCCGCCATCGCGCGGGCGAAAAATCCCGGTGGGTGACGGATGCCCCGCATTGTCTGCTGGCACTTCCGCGACACTTCTGCATAAAAGCCCCGGCGAATGAACATCCTCATCCTCGCCGCGGGCTACGCGACACGACTTTATCCACTCACCCAGACAAAAGCGAAACCGCTGCTGACTGTCGCAGGAAAGCCCATGATGGAATGGGTCATGGACAACCTCGCGCCAATCCCCGGCATTTCAAAAGTGTTCGTCGTGACGAACTCGAAGTTCGCCGCCGACTTCGAGGCCTGGGCCGCAGCTTACAACGCCTCGCACGCGAAGATCCCGTTTGTCATCGTGAATGACGGCTCGACGAGCGACGCCGACAAACTTGGCGCGATCGGCGACATGAATCACGTCATCCAGAAGCACCGCATCGCCGGGGAAGACCTGCTCGTCGTCGCGGGCGACAACCTTTTTTCCGAAAGCCTCGAGGGATTCGCCGCGCTCGCACGGAAGAAGGCCGCGCCTGTCCTCGGCGTGTACGATGTCGGTTCCGCCGATGAAGCACGCAAGTACAGCACCGTCACAGTGAACGCCGATGGCGTGATCGGGCAGTTCATCGAGAAGCACCCCAACCCCCCTGGCACACTCATCGGCATTGCCCTTTACTACTACCCGGCGCACGTCGTCCCGAAGATCGGCGAGTATCTCGCCGCCGGGAACAACCCCGACCAGCCCGGCCGTTTTGTCCAGTGGCTATGCCCTCAGATGCCCGTCCACGCATGGCAGGTGCCCGGGAAGTGGTTCGATGTCGGCAGCAAGGAAAACCTCGAGGAAGCAAACCGCGTATTCGCAAAATACGCCAGTTGAAGCGGGGTGCGGATGACGCGGCTTGCAATGACGACGGAGGAGGTCACCCGACTGAGCCGGAACGATGCAGTTGCGGGAGCGCGGCGAAGTGGAACACAGGCTTCCAGCCTGTGCGGACAGTGGGCTTCCAGCCCGCTGGCCCATGCACCGAATGGTGCGGATCGTGGCCTGCCCACCGCACAGGCTGGAAGCCTGTGTTCCGGACGGATCGCGCCGCGCCAACTGCATCGTCCCGACTGAGGGAGTGGTATTCGCTGCTTTGCCGTCAGTCGCGCCGGTGCAGTCCATTGGCGTTCGGGATTACAACGGAATTGCGGCTCACGAGACTTTGTTCGGCTCTGTGAATGGGGATGGATACGTGGCCTGGTACGATGAGAATTGGAACTCGCTCATGGAGCTTGGCTGGTGGGATGGAGGGTCTGTCTCGATGAATGTTTACGGAGGCTTCTACGCATACAACATCAGTGCGGACAGTCTCACATTGAGCGGCTCGCCCGTGCTTTCACAAGCCGGCAGTGACGCACGCTACGATGCACGCTATCTGCGCAAGAGCGGATCGGGGGTGACGACGCTTGTCTTCGGCACGGCTTCCATCGCGACGGGCGACCACGCCATCTCGCTTGGCAAAGGCACACAGGCACTCGGCCTCGGTGCCGTGGCCCTCGGTGCGACGAATCAGGAGAATGGCCGCTTGCTCCAGGCGTATGCGAAAGGCTCCACGGCCATCGGTTACGGTGCGCAGAGTTCCGGCGAGGGCGCGGTGGCGATGGGCTGGGATTCCGCTGCGCGGGGGCGCGCTTCAGTGGCCATCGGGGAATATACGTGGACGGCGCCTGCTGCGGAAGGTGCGGTCGCGCTGGGCAATCTTTGCTGGGCGGAGGGTGCGGGTTCGGTGTCCATCGGCCCCGACAACCAGGCCGGCACCGGATGGAAACTCATGAAGCAGGCATCGCAGTGGGTCGTCGTTGATTTCAACCCGGCGGATGGCACGGGCAGCGGGAAAATCTTTCGCCGCGTGATGAATGGCGATGTGCCCGCGGAGCCGGAGGAATACAGCATCACCGGCACCGGCCCGCGCCAGCTCGCCGCCGGCACCGCGACGCAAAAAGATTTTGCCGCCATCAACCAGGGCCAGCTCAAGGCCGTTGCGAAGCCATATTACGGCGCTTCGCTGGATTGAATGGGTAGAAAAGATGGAGAGGAAGGAGGAAGATGGTAAGGGGGTGGATGAATCAAAACACGCTTTTCGAGTTGGGATTGGGGTTGAACGCGCCGTGGAAAGTGGTGCGCAGCGGTCTGGAGGAGGGCGGTGGAGGGAGCAAGTTCCTGTATGTGGACATCGAGGTGGAGGCGGGGTCGCGAATGCCGTGCCCGAACTGCGGGAAGCCCTGCGCGCTCTACGATCACGAGGTCAAGCGATGGCGGCATTTGAACTTCTGGCAACACTTCACGTATTTGAGCGCACGCGTGCCGCGGGTGGAGTGTCCCGAGCACGGGGTGAGGCAGGTCGCCGTGCCTTGGGCGAGGGCGGAGAGCGGTTTTACGGTGATGTTTGAAGCCTTCGTGATGGCGCTTGCGCGGGAGATGCCCGTGGCGGCGGTGGCGGAACTGGTGGCCGAACACGACACGCGCCTGTGGCGAGTGGTGCGGCATTACGTGAGCGAAGCCCACGGGCGGCAGGATTGGAGCGGTGTGCAGGCCGTGGCCATCGACGAGACGGCCACGCGCAAAGGGCATCGTTACGCGACGGTGGTCGTGGAAATCGATCCGGACCAGGAGCAGCCGGCACGGCTTCTGTTCATGACTCCGGAGCGAAGCGCGGCGAGCGTGGGCGAGTTCGTGGAGGCGATGGCCGCGCATGGAGCCAGGGCCGGGCAGGTGCAAATGGCCGCCATCGACATGAGCGCGGCCTACCGGAAGGGAGTGAGCGAACACCTGCCCGATGCCCGAAGGGTGAACGAAGTGAAAGCAAACAGCCAGCACCGCAAAGCGGGTGCTGCCCCGAAGGGGTGAGCGCAGCGAAGCAACTGCGAAGTCCGAAGTACAGTCAGTTCGTCATTCCGAATTCGTCATTCGACATTTGCCCGGTCGCAGGCGATGCCGTGTTTCTCCAGCATCACGGCGATGGCCTGCGCGGTATCGAAGGTCGGGTTTCCAGCGAGCGGCGTTGTGGAGGCCGGAGACTCAGGCGACCGGCGATGGCGATGACCTTGGGATTCACTTGCCCACCTCCGTTTCAAAGAGCGATTGCTGGCTGCGTTTGTCCGTTTTGGGCGGCGGGGGCGGAGCCTTGGGCAGGTTTTCCACCTTGAGGCTGTATCGAACAGGTCGTTGTCCGTAACGCGATGCTTGGCGTGATACGATTTCGCTGGGTCTTCGAGCAGGATACGCGGCTCCAGTCGGGGCCGGTTCTCCTTCCCAATCCACGTCAGTTCCAGTTTTTGCTTTTTGGTCATGCGGCTCAGGAGAGCTGGTCAATGCGCCAGATGCCCATCAGCTTGCGATAGGTATCGTTCTTGGTGTTGAAATTGGTCGCTGACATAATTTGAAAAGGTAAAGGATTTGGTGGCTAATTCAAAGCCCAACGGAGCGTGAATAGCGATTTCAACTCGCCCCGTTGTCGGCGGTGAGCCATCGGTTGCCCTGCGGGCTCCGCAGTTTCGCTGCGCGTTGACGGGTTGCGCTGTCGCGCAGGGCGGTGGCCTCAAAGCCGGTGGCGGCGGTGGAGTCTTTGGATCCGTTGGGTTTGCGTGCGGTTCTGGCCATTGAAAAAGCCCGGTGCTCCGGGAGACGGGCGCAGGATGGCAGCGGCCTCGCCGGGTTGAAAGGCGAAATCCGTGTTCATCCGTGAAATTCGTGTCTATCCGCAGGCAAGAGCTTCCTGCCTTCCTGGCTTCCAAATTAGGAAATCAGGAGCGGATTGCTCTACTTGGTGTCTCCGTGGCTTGGTGGCTCAAACCGGGGGTGAGTTGAAAACCACCAAGGCTCCAAGGCACGATGGTTTCCGGGGACGCAGGCGCCGGGTCCCGGCGAGAACGGGCCGAACAAACCGCTCGTGGTCTTCGGCGAAAACAACGTCTCCCGCAAAGGCGCGGAGGCCGGTGCGGTCTTTCTCGAACCCACCGGCTACAGCGGCGGCCTCCGCCGTGGGCTGCGGTAGCGCGGGATTGTGGAGAAGAAGCGTGACTTGTGCGCGCCGCGCCCGGCAAGTTCGCGCCATGAAAATCTCCGGCATCCTCCCGATCCTTCTCGCTGCTCTGCTCATCCCGGTCAGTTCGTCCTTTGGTGAAAAGGCCAGGGCCAAGCCGAACATCCTCCTCATCGTCGGCGACGACATTGGTTATGCCGACGTGGGTTTCCACGGCTCAAAGGAAATCCCCACGCCGCAGCTCGACGCGTTCGCGGCGTCGGGCGTGCGCTTCACGAATGGCTACGTGTCCGGGCCGTATTGCTCGCCCACGCGCGCGGCGCTGCTCACGGGGCGGTATCAGCAGCGGTTTGGACATGAGTTCAATCCTGGCGGCGGTGCCCAGGGCCTGCCGGTCACCGAAGAAACGCTTGCCCGGCGCCTCAAGGGAGCCGGCTACGCCACCGGCCTCGTGGGGAAATGGCACCTCGGCGACGCCGCGGAGATGCACCCTCAGAAGCGCGGGTTCGACGAGTTCTTCGGCTTTCTCGGCGGCGGGCACAGCTACTTTGAGTCGAAGTCCATCCTGCGCGGCACCGAGCGGGTGAAAGAAGCCGCCTACCTCACGGATGCCTTTGGCCGCGAGGCGGTCGCCTTCATCGAGCGGCACAAGGCGGAGCCGTGGTTCCTCTACCTCGCGTTCAACGCCGTCCACACACCCATGCACGCGACCGATGACCGGCTGGCGAAGTTCGGCGGCATCGCCGACGAAAAGCGCCGGACCTACGCCGCCATGATGCTGGCCATGGACGAAGCCATCGGCCGCGTGCGTGCGAAGCTCGCCGAGAGCGGCGTGGAAAAGGACACGCTCGTCTTTTTCATCAGCGACAACGGCGGCCCGGTCATGCCAGGCACCACCACCAACGGCTCGCGCAACGAACCACTGCGCGGATCGAAGCGCACCACCCTCGAAGGCGGCATCCGCGTGCCCTTCGTGATGTCCTGGCCGGGGCGCATCAAGCCCGGCGTATTCGACCAGCCGGTGATCCAGATGGATCTTCACCGCACCGCGCTGGCCGCCGCCGAATACACCGCGAAAACGGACTGGAAGTTCGACGGCGTGAACCTGCTGCCGTTTCTCAGCGGCGAAAAAACGGGCGCCCCGCACGACGCGCTCTATTGGCGTTTCGGCGCGCAGATGGCCATCCGCATGGGCGACTGGAAACTCGTCCGCTACGACAACCACGCCGACCTTGGCACCTCCGGCGTATCCGCCGCGAAGCTCTACAACCTCGCCACCGACCTCGGCGAAACCAAAGACCTCGCCGCCACTGAGCCCGACAAAGCGAAGGAACTCCAAGCCAAATGGGACGAATGGAACGCGACCCTCACCCAGCCGCTCTGGGGCGGCGACCACACCGGAGCCAAAGGCAATCCGGATCGCCCTCGCGGCAAGCGCCGGGGGCTGCGGTAGTCGCACCCCGTCCCAGGCCCCTTTCCCTATTCTGAAACTCCTCACTCTCGAAGTCAGGCTTTCCGCGGCTACGGCAGCCCGGTGTAGAGGATGGCGTTGCTCTTGTCGCTGAGGCTGACGACGGCGGTGGTGCCGCCGGTGGCGTTGAAGCTGCGCGAGGCGTTCATGACGGGAGATCTGCGAGGTTGGCTGTCCGGGGGGCGGTTCCATCCAACATTCCAGACGGCTGAATCCACTCGATATTGCGGTCAACTTTTCTTTGCCACCACAAGTAATAGTGCTTGCCCCCCACCCGGCCACTTTTCACAATACTCGCGTCCTTTTAAGAACCACCGCACCAACCGCCATGTATCTCAAGAGTCTCGAAATCCTCGGCTTCAAGTCATTCGCCCCAAAAACCGTGCTCAATTTCGACCGCGGCGTGACATGCGTCGTCGGCCCGAACGGCTGCGGCAAATCCAATGTGCTCGACAGCATCCGCTGGGTGCTCGGCGAACAGTCCGCCAAGGCTCTGCGCGGCGGCGAAATGACGGATGTGATTTTCTCCGGCACCGACAGCCGCGCCGCGCTGGGAATGGCGGAGGTCTCGATGACGTTCAGCGAATGCGAGGAACAACTCGGCCTCGACTGGCACGAGGTGAAAATCACCCGCCGCGTCTTTCGCGAGGGCGGCTCGGAATACTTGCTCAACGGCACGCCCTGCCGGCTGAAAGACATCCACAATCTTTTCATGGACACGGGCATCGGGCGCTCCGCGTACTCGATCATGGAGCAGGGAAAAATTGACCTGATCCTCTCGTCGAGGCCCGAGGACCGGCGGGCGATTTTCGAGGAGGCCGCGGGCATCACGAAATACAAGCACCAGCGCAGGGAGGCGCTGCGCAAGCTCGAGGCGACGGAGGCGAACCTCATCCGGCTTGCTGACATCATCAAGGAAGTGAAACGGCAGATCGGCAGCATGCAGCGCCAGGCCGCGAAGGCGCGGCGTTACCAGGCGATGCTCGGGGATCTCCGCATGCTGGAAACTCACAACACAAAGCGCCAGTGGGACGAACTCGAGGCGTCGCGCCTATCGGCACAGGAGGAGATCGCCTCGCTCTCCACCAGGCAGTACGAACTGGAGCTGCGGGTGGCTGAGGAGGAGGGCAACGCCCACGCGCAACGCGCTTCGCTCGAGGAGATGGAAGGCCGCCTCGTCGCAGCCCGGCAGGGCGTGCAGGATTTGCGGCAGCGCATCAGCACTCACGAAAGCCGGCTCGCCTTCAATGCGGAGCGCACGACTGAATTTGAATCGCTGATCCAGCGGTATCGCGCAGACATCGCCGGCGCGGAGGAAAAATTCGGCGCGGCGGAGTCGCAGTTGCGTGAGATTGACGCGCAGGTCTCGCAGATCTCCGACCTGCTCGCATCCGAACTCCGCCGGATGGAGGAGGTGCAGGCGCGTGCGGCAG
>CAMAUI010000126.1 GCA_945861385.1 Prosthecobacter debontii | reverse complement strand
CCCGCGCGCTGAGGCCGCGCCACCAGCACGCCGGCGTGAATTGCCACCGCCGCGATGCTTGCCCTTTTCGCGGCGGATGATACCGCTTGCGCAGTTCGCTTCTTTCCACACACACCCACAACCAAAAAGAAAGGAAACACACACCATGGGACTCATGGATTTCATCCGCGGAGAACTGATCGAGATCATCGAATGGACGGACGATTCGCGCGACACCCTGTCTTTCCGCTGGCCGGACGAGGACAAGGAAATCAAGAACGGCGCGCAGCTCATCGTCCGGGAGTCTCAGATGGCTCAGTTCGTCTATCTCGGACAGTTTGCGGACACGTTCGCGCCCGGCAAACACACGCTGGCGACGCAAAACATCCCGGTGCTCTCGACGATCGCCGGCTGGAAATACGGCTTCGATTCACCGTTCAAGTGCGATGTCTATTACCTCAACACGCGCCTTTTCACCGGCAACAAATGGGGGACGAGCAACCCGGTGATGCTTCGCGACGCGGATTTCGGAATCGTGCGCGCCAGGGCGTTCGGGACTTTCGATTTCAGGATCGTGGAGCCGAAGGTGTTCCTGAAGGAGGTCGCGGGGAGCGATCATCATTTCCGGCTCGACGAGTTCGCGGACACGATGCGCTCGCGCATCGTGAGTCTTTTTAGCGAGGCGATTGCAAAGGCGAAGGTGCCGGTGCTCGACCTCGCTGCGCGCTACAGCGAGGTGGGCGAGGCGCTCCTTCCGTTGCTCAACGCCGCATGCGTGCCGAAATACGGCATCGAGTTTGCCAGCTTCATCCTGGAAAATGTGAGCGTCCCGCCCGAGGTCGAGCAGGCGATAGACAAGCGCAGCTCGATGGCTGCGGTCGGCAATCTCAACGACTACGTGAAGTACCAGATGGCGCAGGGAATGGCCACGGGCGGCGGCGGCCCCGGCGGAGCGGCGGCGGAGATCGCGATGGGTTTCGGCATGGCGCAGCAGATGATGAATCAGCCCGGCGGAATGCTCGGCCCCCAGTCCACACCCCCGGCGGCACCTGCCCCTGCAGCAGCAGGAACGCAATTGCTGAGCCCCGCTCAAGTCGCGCAGCAGCTCGGCGTCACCGAGGCCGACGTGATCGCCACGCTCGATACCGGCGAACTGAAAGGCAAAAAGATCGGCGCTCAATGGCGCGTCTCGCAGGACGCGCTGAACGCATTCCTGTCGCACTGAGCCTCCACACCCGATGTCCAAACACTGAAAGAACACACCACCATGAAACTCATCACCTCACTCATCCTCTCCACCAGCCTTCTCGCACTCGCCGACGTAAAAGTGACCGTCGGGGACCTCACCGACAAGCGCACGACCGGGAAATTTTTCGCCGGGATGGACGTGGATTTGAAAATCTCCGGCCCGGAACTGGCCGACTGCAAAGGCATCCGCATCATCGTCAAGGAAGCGAAGGACGACACCGGAAAAGCCATCAAGGCAAAAGAGGGTGGGTTCAATGATGGCGGCTTCGACACACCACAGAAGGCGTTCGGCGGGTTCGGGGATGACGAGAAAAAGAAGGAGCCGGAGTTTCAACTCAAGATCGAGCTGGAGAATCCCGCGCGCGCGGCAAAGACGTTCACGGTGGATGCGTCCCTGGAATTGCTGATTCCCTCGAAGGACCCGAAAGCGCTCGTCACCGTGGACATCGCCAAGGAGGCCGGAAAACCGCTCGCCAGTGAATCGCTGAAAGCCGCTGGCGCGACCATCACGATGAAGGCGGCGAAGGACGACGAGGTGGGCTACACGATCAGCGATCCGAACAAGAAAGTCGCAACCGTCGAATTTTGCACGGCGGACGGCAAGCCGCTCGAACGGAGCGGAACCATGTCGAGCGGGTTCTTCGGGAAGAAGGACATGACCGTGACGCTGCGTGAAAAAGCGCCCGCCGGGGTGTTGGCAAAGATTTTCCTGATCACGGAAATATCCGTCGTCTCCGTGCCAGTGAAGCTTGCCGGCGTTGCGCTGCCGTGAGCGAGGTCGCGGCACGAAGCAAATTCAACTGCCCCGGCTGCGGCGCGGAGGCCACATGGAATCCCGCGAAGCAACTGCTCGTTTGCGCGTTCTGCGGCACCAATTCCCCGATGCAACCCGCCGAAGCCGGCGGAGAGTTCGCGGAGAACTGCCTCGTCACCGCGCTGCGCAGCATCGGCGACGATCAGCGCGGCTGGGCCACGGAACGGCAGTCGGTGAAATGCCAGAGTTGCCAGGCGATCACGGTCTTCGAGCCCTCGCGCGCCGCACAACGGTGCGACTTTTGCGGCAGCGCCGCAATTATCCCGGTCGAGGAACAGTCACGCCCGATCCGCCCGGAGTCCGTGCTGGAATTCAAGCTCGACGAACCAGCCGTCCGGGACGCGATCCGCGCGTGGTATGGCAGCCGGTGGTTCGCGCCAAACAACCTCGGCAAGCGCGCACTCACGGACACCGTCCACGGGATTTACATCCCCTACTGGACGTTCGACGCGCAGGTGGCCGCGGACTGGACCGCGATGTCCGGCGATTACTACTACGAGACGGAATCGTACACCGATTCACAGGGCCGCCGGCAGACACGGCAGGTGCGGAAGACCCGCTGGTACCCGTCGAGCGGGCATCTCGATCATTTTTTCAATGATGAACTCGTGCCCGCCACACGCGGCGCGGACATCGAACTGCTGCGAAAAGTGGAGCCGTTCCCGACGACTTCGGATCTCAAGCCGTACGACGCGGGGTTTCTCAGCGGATGGACGGTCGAGCAGTATCAGATTGATCTCGTCGCTGCCGCCGGACACGCGCGCGAGGTCATGGAGGCAAAGACGCGCACCCTTTGCGCCGGGCAGGTCCCCGGCGACACGCACCGCGACCTGCAGGTGGCCGCGGATTTCTCCGCGCAGACTTTCAAGCACATCCTCGTGCCCGTGTGGATGCTTGCTTACAATTACGGGCGGCAGACGCATCAGGTCATCGTCAACGGCTACACGGGCGCGATCGCCGGCAAGTATCCGAAGAGCTGGATCAAGATCAGCCTGCTCATCTTCGCGATCCTCGCCGTGATCGCCACGATCGCCGTGGTCGTGAATCGGCGCGGCACCCCTCCAGCCGGGGGCGAAATGCCCCACATCGAATTGCCGATTTGATTCGTGGTAATCCGCCAGGCCGGCGCACCGTCGGCATGATACCATCTCCTGGAAATATCCGGATTGCATGACACGTAGCGTCAGCGCCCTGCGTAGCCGGGGGCAGAGCGGCACCGCCGATGCAGAAGTCTTCCATCAGTGGGAGCCCCGATCACTTATTACCAAGCCGTCGTCCATGAGTATTCCGCAACCGCGCGAGGGTCGAGCGACGCTCCAGCTTCCGGCCTCTCAAGAGCCATGTGTGGATAAAAATGACTTGAAACGCCCGGCAAAACTGATTCTCAGCACACCATGAAAGCACGCTTCACCCACACCGCATGCAACTCGACGCCGAAACCCTCGCCACACTCATACGCCTTCCCCATTCGCATCCTCCTGCTTATGGCCACCGGGTTTGCGCTTGCCGCCGAGCTCGATGCCGCGGGAACCAGCGCATCCGCCCAGCGAAGGGAAGCCAAGGCCGCTGCAAAGGCGTTTTGGGACAAGTACGAGCCCCTCAAGAAAAATCATTCCGGCCTGGTGCGACTCGCGAAAATGATCTCGGAAGGACGCGCTGGCTTCACCGCATCCTACGGCTTCCTGCCCCGCCAGAAGCCCAATGCCGCCCAACTCTGCGCCACCTGCCCCAAGATGCGCGCCCAAGCCACTTGGGCAAACGCACTCGTCTCCGGGCTGGAAAAGTGGAACAAGGACTGCGACAAAGATCTGGAGGAACTCGCCCAAAACAAAAAATCCCTCCCGCCGGCTGAAGTGACCACGAACACCGCCCTCCTCCAGGAGTTGAAGAAAGCGCTGAACTCGTAAAACCCGCCAACCGTGCGGCGCGCCCGGCTCTTCCCTCCCGCCTGCTCATTGACCAAGCTCGGCAACGCACTGTTCTTCCCACCGCGTCGCTCCGCTCCTCCCAAAGCGCCAGAGGGCTGGCGCACTCCAAATGCGGAAAATTGAGCGAAAAGCTTGGGGAGAGATTCCTCCTCCTGCCGACAAAGGAAATCGAAAACCTACTGACACCCGCATGTCTTTGCTCGGTGCTGGAAGCCTGCGGTGAATCGCCGGACAGTTTGCAAATGCCGAAGCAGGAAGGCGACGCGACAAAGTCTCTGGGCACTTTCATTGATCAGAAATTCTTCAAAGCTCCGGCTTTGAAGAAACGCGCGGCGAGTGACGCCGATGAAAGCGGCACTGTGAGCGACAAGGCGAATTTCTGTGAGCGTTCAATCGCAGCGGTGAAGACGTGCGACAGTCTTTCACTCCAGGCGCAGGACTTGGCGATGCGGGTTCATCCAAGAGGAGAATCCCAAGGCTGTCAGCCAATAAGCCACCGCCGAAATTACGGCAGATACGGGATGCGCGCTACGAAACCAGCGGCAGCAGCCTGCCGGGAAGATCGCTGATTTTCACGCGCTCCTGCGAACCGTCATCGCGGTGGCGGAGGGTGACGGTATCGCGGAGTTCGGGGCCCTTTTCACCGAGCGTGTCGAAATCCACGGTGACGCAGAACGGCGTGCCGGCCTCATCCTGCCGCGCGTAGCGTTTGCCGATGCTGCCGCCTTCGTCGTAATCGGCGGCGAGATGGAGCTTGAGCGCATCATAGATCGCCCGCGCCTTCGCCACGAGTTCCGGCTTGTTCTTCAGCAACGGGAAGACAGCGACTTTTTTCGGCGCGATGCGCGGGTGGAATCGCATGATGGTGAGCGTCTCCTTGTTGCCCTTCGCGTCCGTCTTTTCCACTTCGGTGAATGCATTCGCGATGACGGCGAGAGCGAGGCGATCCAAGCCGGCGCTCGGCTCGATGACATGCGGGACGTAGAAGCCCTTGAGCAGCCGCTCGCAGAAAAGCGCGGCGTCCTCGCGGGACTTGTTGTGATCATTCCAGTCCTCCTGCACCTCGGCGATGAAGGCGGCGCGCTGCTCGTCTGTGAGCCTCGCAGCGGCGGCGCGGAGTTCCTCGTCGAAGACCTCCAGCGGCTTGCCACTGTGCTTTTGGTGCTGCTGCAAATCGAAGTCGCTGCGTGCGGCGATGCCCTCGAGTTCCTCGGTGCCAAACGGAAACTTGAACAGGATGTCCACGCACGCGCGCGCGTAGTGCGCCAGCTCCTCTTTCTTTTGCCAGTGGTAATCGAGCACATCCGCGCCGAGGCCGATGCCCGCGTAGTAGGCCGTGCGCTGCGCGACCCAATAGCGATGCCACATTTCCCAGCCCCAATTCGGCTGCGGCGTGGAAAGGTCCGCGCCCTCGCTCCATGCGGCGACGCTGCCGTGGATGAGCCGCACGGCCTCGTCCGGCGGGATGAAAAATTCCAGCTCCATCTGCTCGAATTCGCGCGAGCGGAAGGTGAAATTGCGCGGCGTGACTTCATTGCGAAATGCCTTGCCGATCTGGCCGATGCCGAACGGCACTTTCACGCGCGTGCTGTCCACGACGTTCTTGAACTGCACGAAGATCGCCTGCGCGGTCTCGGGGCGGAGGAATGCAACGTCCGCTTCGGTCGCCGTCGCTCCGTTGTAGGTCTTATACATTAAGTTGAACGGCTTCGGCTCCGTGAGCTGCGCGCCGTTCTCTGGGTTGAAGCCGCGGGAGTTTTCGATCTTCTCAGTCGTTTCGCCGAGCAGCACTGGATTCACGATGCCGCGTGAGGTGTAAAATTGGACGCCGACTTTGCGCGCGCTCTCTGGTGGCTTGCCTGCTGGCAACAGCACGCTGAACGGAATTGAGCACTCTGTTGAAAGCAGATCCGTAATTCTGCCTTTGCACGCTTGATCTATTGCCGGCCATCGTTCGCAAGTAGCGTGGAACGCACTTTCCCAATTGCCTCGGTCTTCTCGCTTTTTCACAAGCTCCGACCAGAACTGTGGCCAAGACACACCGAGTTCGCCAAGCATTGGGGCAACTTCAGCGTGGAAAACCTTGCTGATGGTTTCGTCACTCTCAATGCCTTTAGCGCCGCTCCAGCGATACGCCACGCCCGACTGCGGCTCCACATGGTCCGCGCGGAAGCGTTTCTTCGTCACGAGGCAGTCCGCCATCGGATCAGCGAAAGTATCCACGTGCCCAGACGCCTTCCAGATCGCCGGGTGCATGATGATGCTCGCATCGAGAGGCACCACGTCCTCTCGCTCGCGCATCATCGCGCGCCACCACGTGTCGCGCAGGTTGCGCTTCAGTTCCGCGCCGAGCGGGCCGTAGTCCCAGAAGCCGTTGATGCCGCCGTAGATTTCCGAGCTTTGGAAGATGAAGCCGCGCCGTTTGCACAGGCTCACGATTTTTTCCATCAACGGGATTTCTTTGGTCTGGCTCATAGGTGTCGGAAAGGGCGCGGAAGATGTGCGGGCGGGCATCCGGTGGCAAGGGCGAAGGGGAGGGTGCAAGACTGTCGCCCCGAGGCATGCCCGCCCTCCGTGGCCGGGCTTCGCCGAGGTGTCCTGGGCGCAACCACTGGTCGTCATTGCCACCAACTGCGGGCCTCAAAGCCGCGTGCAATTTCAAGTAGCCCGATCCCCGCCGACTTCCTAACGTGGGGATCCGTGGGCTGGTAATCAGCAGTTGCCGCCGTGGCGAAATGGCAGACGCAAGGGACTTAAAATCCCTTTCCGGGTTTCCGGAGTGTGGGTTCGAGTCCCGCCGGCGGCACCCTGTCCGCGCGCCTTCGCACCGCGAATCCAAAGAAACCGATTTCCACGTCGGCGAGGAAATTAAACTCGTTGGATTCCGCGCGCGAATCAGCGCGGGATTTGCCATTTTTTGCCACGCGCCCATGATGCCGATAGACAGCATCCGCGACGCCTTCCTGTGAATTCTGAAGGTGCCATGTCAGGCTGGGCACAGCTTTTTGCCGCGGTAGGACGGCCCGGATGATGGGGTGGTGGAGATTCAAGCCCGGTGCCTGCCGGTCGGCGACGAAGTGTGCATGGTGAGTGTACAGCCGTGGCACCGGAGCGCAGGGTTTGAATTGCGGGGACGGTGTGCCATGCTCGGGCCGTGTCAGAATCCACCACGACCAGCGCGAGGCAGCCGCCGCATGTGCCGCATCATGCGGTGGTGCGCGCGATCGGGCGGGGAAGCTACGGTGAGATCTGGCTCGCACGCTCGCTGACCGGGGCCTGGCGGGCGGTGAAGATCGTGGACCGGCGGAGGTTTGAGGACGAGCGCGCGTTCGAGCGGGAGTTCGAGGGGATGGCGAAATTCGAGCCGCTGTCGCGCGAGCACGAGGGGTTCGTGGACATCCTGCACGTGGGGCGCAGCGATGATGACGCGTTTTTCTATTATGTGATGGAGTTGGCGGATGATGTGGTGCGGCGTGCGGAGTTCGATGCGGCGGCGTATGTGCCAAAGACGCTGCGGAGCGAGCTTCAGCGCGTGGGACGGCTGCCTGCGGATGAGGCGATCACGCTGGCGCTGTCGCTGGCGAATGCGCTGGCGGCGCTGCACCGGCATGGGCTGGTGCATCGCGACATCAAGCCTGCGAACATTATTTTTGTCGGTGGTGTGCCGAAGGTGGCGGACATCGGGCTGGTGTCGGCGATGGGGCAGAATTCGTTCGTGGGCACCGAGGGCTATGTGCCGCCGGAGGGCCCGGGGTCGGAGAAGGCTGACATCTACAGCTTTGGGAAGGTGCTTTACGAAATGGCGATGGGGAAGGACCGGATGGAGTTCCCGGCGGTGAGCACTTCGCTGAATGAGTTTCCGGACCGTGCGCTGCTGCTGCGGCTCAACGAGGTGCTGCTTCGCGCGTGCGCGCTGGACGCGCGGGAGCGGTATGGCACGGCGACGGAGATGCGCGAGGATTTGCTGCGCGTGCGGGCGGGGCGTCCGCTGGCGCGGACGAAGCGGAGGCGGAGCTGGCTGCCATTCGCGGCGCTGCTGCTGGCATGCGCGGGTGCGTTCGCATGGTGGAGGCACGAGCCGGCGGCCGTCGCTGGCAAAGGGAGCGTGTATATCGAGACTGATCCGCCGGGGGTGAAGGTGCGCATCGAGAGCATGGAAGGCCGCTGGTTTGAGACACCGGCCCGGCTCGATGGCGTGCCGGGCGGGGAGCATACGGCGCATTTTATCTCGCCGCTGCATGAGCATGAGGATGTGAAGTTCACGGTGCGCGCGAATGAGGAGGCGCGGCTGCCGCGGGTGTCGCTGAGGCGAAGCATGGGAGCGGTGCAGGTGGAGTCGGTTCCGCCGGGCTGCGAGTTCGAGATTCGTGATGGTGATGCGGTGGTGAAGACCGGGCGCGCGCCTGCGGCCTGCGAAGGGCTCCCCACCGGGGACTACGAGGTGCTGATGCGGCACCGGGGCCGGGAGAAGAGGAGCGCGTTCACGGTGATGCGCGGCGATCCGGTGCCCGTGCGGCTGGAATTTGCATCGGGAAAATTTCTGGTGACGAGCACGCCGGCCGGTGCGGCGGTTTTTGCCGATGGGAGGGAGGTCGGGAAAGCGCCGTGCGAGGTGGAACTGGTCGAGGGCGCGCATGACCTCTCGGCACGCTACAAGTCGTGGCCGGAGCAGGCGCGGAAGGTGACGGCGGCGGCGGGAGATCCCGTCGGCGTGGCGTTCGCCTTCGTGCCGGGGAGCGTGAAAATCACCAGTGCGCCGGCGGGTGCGGAAGTGTTTGCCGGCGATGAGCGACTCGGCGAGACGCCGCTGCTGATCGAGAGTCTTGGGCCGGGCGAGGTCAGCTACAGGCTGAAGCTGGAGGGCTTCGAGCCTGTGGAGGTGAGGGCCACCGTGGAAGTGGGGAAGCAGGTGTTCGCATCCGCCCGGTTCGATGCGCGTCCGGGTCCGCGCAAAGGACAGGTGTGGGAGAATTCGCTGCGCATGAAGTTTGTGCCGGTCGGGGAAATCCTGGTGGGAATCTGGCCGGTCCGTGTGGGCGACTATACGGCGTTTTGCAAGGATGCGGGCCGCGCGCGGCTGGTGGTGGGTTTTCCGCAGGATGATAATCATCCGGCGGTGCGGGTGAATTGGGAGGATGCGAATGCGTTCTGCGAATGGCTGACGCGGCACGAGCGCGAGGCGGGGAAGCTTGGCGAGGGCCAGTTTTACCGGCTGCCGACGGATGCGGAGTGGAGCATGGCTGCGGGAATGCCGGTGGAAAGCGGCGCGACGCCGGAAGCGCGCGACGGGCAGGTGCGACATTTTGCATGGGGCCGGGCATGGCCGCCGCCGGAGAAGTCCGGGAATTTTGCGGACACGAGTTACCGGCAGATTGTGCAGGGTGCCAGGAGGACGAACCACATCAGCGGGTACAACGATGGTTTTCCGCAGACGTCGCCGGTGGGCAGTTTCCCGCCGAACCAGGCCGGAATTTTCGACATGCACGGCAATGTGTGGCAGTGGATCCACGACAGCTACAGCGGCGGGGAGCAGCGGAAAGTCTGGGGCGTTTTGCGCGGCGGCTCGTGGGGCACGTCGAAGCAGGAGGAACTGCGGCTTGGCTATCGCGACGTGGTTTCGCGGGAGGAGCGCGATGTGATCTTCGGCTTCCGCTGCGTGCTGGTGCCGGAGCAATAGACATTCTCGCCGCCGATGCCCTGGCGCTACGGGGTGACGATGCGGTAGAAGCGGGTGGGTGGGGCGGTGGGGTCGGTGTAGATGATGGTCTGTGCGGTGGTGGTGGCGGGATAGCTGAAGAGGGTCACCCAATCGCCGATGGTGAGGCTTTCGCGGAACTGGATGCTGTAG
>CAMAUI010000125.1 GCA_945861385.1 Prosthecobacter debontii | reverse complement strand
GGGGAGCCGGGCGGCTATCGCGAGCACGTGGATTTCGGCGCGGCGGAGAATGGCGTGAGTTTTGGCCGGTACCTCCGCGGTGACGGCAACACCGACTTTCCCATTCTCGCCGTCCCGACATTCGACGCCGACAACGCCCCGCCGCGCATTGGTCCGGTCGTCATCAGCGAGATCCTCTACCACCCGCCTGCCGACGGCGCGGAATTCATTGAGTTGCGCAACCTCACCGGCTCGCCCGTCGCGCTCGACGGATGGCGGATCACGGGCGGCATCGAGTTCACGATTCCCGCGGGCACCACGCTCGCAGCGCACGGTTACGCCGTTCTCACCGGCGGTGACCCGGCGGCGTTCCGCGCGGCGCACAGCATTCCGCCACCGGTTCCGGTGCTCGGGCCCTGGGATGGCATTCTGGATAACGACGGCGAGCAGGCAGAGTTGAAGCGCCCGACCGGCATTGCTGACTTTCTCAGCATTGATCGCGTGAATTTTTCCGAGGATTTGCCGTGGCCGCCTGCGAGCGGCGACGGCCATGCGCTTGTGCGGCAGCCTGTGCGTTCTTATGGAAATGACGCCGTCAACTGGCTCACACTTGCGCCCACACCCGGCTCCGCGAATACGGCCGACACCGATGGGGACAGCCTGCCGGACGATTGGGAAACCGCCAACTCGCTCGACCCTTCCAGCGACGATTCCGCGCTCGACGCCGATACAGACAGCCAGTCGAACGCAGCCGAATTCGTTGCTGGCACTGATCCCCGCGATCCCACGAGCGTCTTCCGCATCGGCAGCGTCGAGAAAAGTGAGGGCGGCATCCACATTTCATTCACAGCCCAGCCCGGCCGCACCTACACCGTGCAATTTCGCGATGATCTGGCCACCGGCGCGTGGCTGAAATTTGCCGACATCCCCGCGCAGCCCGCCGCCGGCACCGTGACCGTGACTGATCCAGCCGCACCGGCGGCGCGATTCTACCGCGTCGTCGCGCCCGCCCAGCCATAGCCCGGCGTTCCAAGCCAAAGGCTGCTTCATTTCGATCTGGAAAGGGTGCCCGGCACGAGGAGGGCACGCATCCTGCAACCGTGCCAAAAACAGACAATGAAACGGCTCGCTTCCATCCTTGCCGCCCTCGCAGCGGTCATCGCAGTGGCGCACGCGGAAACCGAGGTCGTCGTCAGCGTGCCCGATCAACGGTTGTTCCTTTTTCAAAATGGCCGCCGCGTTGCGAGCTACCCGGTTTCCACGTCAAAATTTGGCATTGGCAGCGACGCGCGTAGCTACAAGACACCGCTTGGCACTCTCGCAATCACGCGGAAGGTCGGTGCTGGCGCACCACTCGGCACTGTCTTCAAGGGACTTCAGCGGACAGGCGAAATCCTCCGCCCGAATGCGCCCGGGCGCGACCCGATCGTCACCCGGATCATCTGCCTCGACGGTACCGAACCGGCGAACAGCAACGCTGCCGCCCGCCGCATTTATATTCACGGCACGCCGGAGGAACGCACGATCGGGCGCCCCGCGAGCTACGGCTGCATCCGAATGAAATCGCACCATGTCGCGCACCTTTTCGACCACGTCTCCATTGGCGCGAGAGTGACCGTCACCCCATTCAGCCTCTCACGGGTCGAGTCCGGGGACTTCGTGCAAAATTGACTACCCCTGGCCCGCCTCACGTTCGATCACTTCGATCGTCCTGCGCGCGTTCGCCTCGACTGAATACTGCGAGCCTTTCTCCCGCAGCCTGCTGCGCACCGCTTCACGTTTTCCGGGATCAGCCCATGCGGCGAGCGCATCGCGCAGGGCGGCAATGTCGCCCGGTTCGGCGATGACCTCCCCTTCCACGCCCGGTTCGATGATCTCGGCAAAACCATTCGCCTTCGTGGTCACCACCGGCAGGCCCGCGGCGAGCGCCTCGAGACATGCATTCGAGAAAGGCTCGTAAATGGTCGGCAGCACAAACACATCCGCCGCCGCAAGCATCTCCCGCATGTTCCGCGGTGAAACAGGGCCGAGATACCGCACGCGGTCGCTCGCGGGCATTTTTTCCCGCCTGCCCTTGCCTGCCACGAGCAGCGTTGCGCCGGGAAGTTCGTTCACCGCCTTGATCGCAAAGCCCAGCCCCTTCCGCACCCATCCAGTGCCGGCGAAAAGCAGCACGTAATCGCATCCGTCAACACCCAGCTCCGTCCGCATCCGCCCGCGCAACCCCGGCTCATCCTCCCACGCCGGTACGCCGTTGCGGATGACGTGGATGTTCTCCGCGGACATTCCGTATCGCGTGATGATCTCGTCCTTCACCATCTGCGAATTCGCGATCACACAGCGGGTGCCCCCGGTGAACAGCGCACGCTCGATCTCCAGCAGGCCCGTGTGCTTCGGGTTGATTCCGCGGAGCATGGATTTCCAGCGTGCCTCGTATTTTCCCCGCCGCTCCAGCCACGACGCATGGACGCCATCGCCGGCGCGATAGGCGTCGCACTCCCACACACGCTCGAGGGAAAAAAGAAAATCACAGCGCGTGCGCGGCTGGATCTTTCTCAGCATGTCGGCAAACGCGCGCGGATTTCCGCCCGGGACGATCACCTTCCCGCCCTGCCATGCCGCCGCCTCCCATTCCGGCGAGCCGAAGAGCACCACTTCGTGCCCTGCCGCGCGGGCCGCATCGGCAAATCGGCGCAGGTAAGCCTCCGCACCGCCAGTGCCCGAGTATCCGCGACGAACGAGGCCGAGTTTCATTGCGGTCGCTTTTACGACCGCGCCCGGCCCATTGCGAGCGTCCAAACCGGTGAGGTTTGGAATTGTGTCCGGCACGCCCGCGGGTGGAGTTTGCACGGGTGCCGCTTCCGCAGCCAATTCTCTACGCGACCAGCGCCCGCATCGGCGGGGCGGGCCTTGATGCCGTGTCGCTGGAATCGCTCCGTGCGCACGATGCCGCCGGGCTTGACTGGCGGGCACTGGCTTTTGCCAACCGCAGCGAGCTGCCAGCCGCGCGGATCGCATCACTCCGCTGGCATCCGGTGCGTCTGCTCAGCGGCTTGGGCAGCGAATTTTATTACGCGGCGAAAAAGCACGCCCTCGACCGCGCGGCGGCGAACCGGATCAGTCGCGGCAAATGGGGCCTCTTCCACGGCTGGAGCGGCGAAAGCGTCCGGACCCTTCGCATCGCGCGGGAGCGCGGGATCCCATCGGTGATCGAAATTCCGACATGGCACCGCCACAAGGGAAGGGACAAACCCCCGCGCCTCACGAAGAGCGAGCGCGAAGCCGCGGCCCTTCGCGGGTGGAAGGGATGGAAGCAGCGGCTTCTCATCACGCGCCAGCAAATGATCGAGGAGTACGCACTCGCCGGTACCATCCTCGTGCTGAGCGAAAAGGCGGAGGAAACCTTTCTCGCGGCGGGCATCGCGAAGGAAAAACTTTTCCGTCACCAGCGCGGAGTGGACGTAACACAGTTCGCCCCCGCGCCCGCGCCACCGGGGAAGTTCCGCGCGGTATTCGTCGGGGCGCTGATCGAGCGCAAGGGCGTGCATCACCTTCTCCGCGTATGGCGGAAGCTCGCACTGCGCGATGCCGAGCTGGTGCTCGTCGGCACTGTGCATCCTGAGATCGAGCCGGTGCTCCGCGAGTGCGCCGGCGCGGATGTGATTGTGCGCGGCTTCGTCCAAAACGTGGCGGAGGAATATCGCGCCGCAGCCGTCCATGTTTTCCCGAGCGAATGCGAGGGCAGCGCGAAATGCACCTACGAGGCCGCGGCTTGCGGGCTGCCGCAGATCACCACGCGAGAGGCCGGCGATGTGGTGCAGCACGGGCGCAACGGCCTCATCATCCCGCCCAATGATCCCGATGCGCTTGCCGCGGCCATCGCGCGGCTGCACGGCGACCGTGAATTTTGCGCGCGCCTCGGCGCGGCCGGCCGGCAACGGGTGCTCGATGAATTCACGTGGGAACACTTTCGCAAACGGCTTCTCTCGGCGTATGAGTATGCGGCAGCCCGGCAATGAACGTCCTCGCGATCCAGCTCAAGCGCATCGGTGACCTCGTCCTCACCACGCCGGCGCTTGCGCAACTCAAGTCCCGCGGCGCCCGCGTGACGCTCGTCGTGGACAGTTCCTGCGCCTCGCTCCTGCCCGCGATTGGCGGCGTGGATGAGCGGCTCGTATATTCAAAAAAGGGCGGCAATCGCGCGCTGTGGCGGCGGATCCGCGAACGCGCGTGGGATGTATGCCTCGACTTCACCGGAAGCGACCGCTCCGCGCTGCTCGGGTGGATTTCGCGCACGCCAAGGCGGATCACTTTCCAGTGGGTGCGCAAACGGCTGCTCCGCCGCCTCGCATACCACGCATTTGTGGATTCGCCCGTCCGCCTCGCGCACACCTGCGACCACTACTCCGACCTGCTGCGCCCGCTGGGATTCGAGCGAGGCGCCGGGAACCAGCCATCGCTCGATCTCCCGCCCGACGCCCGGGACAGGGCCACCGCGCTCGCAGCGGCTGGCGCCATCCATGGTGGCTATGTGCTTCTGCATCCCGGCACCGCGCGGCCGGAAAAATACTGGCTTGCAGAGCGATGGGCCGCGGTCATCGGAAAACTGCATGAACTGGGGCAGGCAGTCGTCATCACCTGCGGGCCGGATGCTTTTGAAAAAGCCCACGCCGCCGCGATCGAACGCGCGTGTGGCGGCCTGACCGGCAGGACAGCCACTCTTTTTCCACCCGACCTGCCGACGCTCGCCGCGCTTGTGGAAAAGGCGCGGCTCATCGTGAGTTGCGACACCGCAGTCGTGCATCTGGCTGCCGCCTTTCAACAGCCGCAGATCGCGCTCTTTGGCCCGACCAACCCATTCCACTGGCGTCCGCGCCATGAACGCTCCGTGGTCATCAGCGCCGCACAGCCCGATGCGCCGCTTACGAATTTTCTCCCGAAGATGGCAGGTGCGCCGATGGAACGGATCCCTGTGGCAACTGTCCTGCGCTCGGCAGAGGCGCTGCTGTCGGTGCCACCCCATTCTTCCGGCTCGGCAGATAGGATTTGATTTTCGCCATCCACCTCCGCGCCCACGCGAACTCGATGCCGAGAATCGCCAGCCCGAGAATAATCGTCAGCGCCCCCGGACCCGGCAGCAGGATCATCGCAACGCCAAGCAAAATGACAGTCAGGCCGATGACGAGGATGAACAACTGCCGCATCGTACGCAGCGTCGCCATCACCGCCGCCGCGGTGACGGATGGCGTGGCTGCTGCCTTCGGATCAATTTCCAGCTTCTCTGACATGACCCCAACCTAGCGCAGATGTGGGATTTGAAAGCATTATTCACCGGGCATTTTCCCCGGCTCCGAAAAGCGGTTGCAACTGCGGCCCATTTCACACGGATTGCATCCTCCACGCGCGCGGTGCTAGCATCGCCGCATGAACGGCCCACTGAACGGAAAGTGCCTCGTGATCATCGGCGGAACCACGGGCCTCGGCCTGTCGGCGTCCAAGGCCTGCATCGCCGCTGGCGCGGTCGTCGTCGCGGTCGGCAATGACCCCGGGACGACCGCCGCGGCGGAGATGGTGCTCGGCGACAAGGCGCTCGCATTCACCGGCGACGCGAGGGAACCCGACACGAGCGAGCGCGCGATCGGAGAGGCGCTCGCGGCGTTTGGCGGCTTCCACGGCCTCTACCACGTCGCTGGCGGCAGCGGCAGGAAGTATGGCGACGGCCCGCTGCACGAGCTTTCCGATGACGCATGGCGCCTCACGCTGGATCTGAATCTCACCTCGCTGATGATGTCCAACCGCGCCGCAGTCCGCCAATTTCTGAAACAAAAAACCGGCGGCACGCTCCTCAACATGGGCAGTGTCCTTGGTTTTTCACCGGCCCCGCGGCACTTTGCCACGCACGCCTACGCCGCCGCGAAGTCCGCGATCATCGGCTTCACAAAAAGCATCGCAGCCTGCTACGCGCCTCACGACATCCGCGCAAACGTGATCGCCCCCGCGCTCGTGCAGACTCCGATGTCGGAGCGCGCGTTCAGCAAGGCGGAGGTTCTAAAATACGTGAAATCCAAGCAGCCTCTCGGTGGCGGTCGTGTCGGCGACCCCGGGGATCTCGACGGCGCAGTCGTCTGGTTCCTCAGCGATGCCTCCCGCTTTTGCACCGCACAAGTCCTCACGGTGGACGGCGGCTGGACGGTGAGCGAAGGGCAGGGCTGACCCAGCGGCGGCGGTTGCCGGGAATGGGTTGGCCTTCCTGCGCGGCAGCACGCAGAGTCGGCGCATGAAATTGCTCATCCCGTTCATCGCCGTGCTCGCTTGCGCCGCCGCTGAGGCACCGCAGCGCCATCGGCTGCAAATTCTCAATGCCAGCGATCAAGCCGCAGAAGTTTTCGAGATCCAGGGCGATACCGGGCGCGTGCAGAGGGGCACTGTTGAGGCGGGGCGCGATCTCACCATCACCACCACGCCGGGGCGCCGCTTTGTCGTCGTCGGGCGCGGCGGCGGGAGCGAAGCCACGGTCACGTGCGAAGTGCCAGTGCAGGCGTTCCGCTTTGCGCCGGGCGATCGCGATGGCATCCCGGCGTTTTACACCCAGCGCGCGAGTGCCGGCGGACTCCCCATCGTCGCCTCGGCGAAGGTGAGTCCCTTCGCGCTGAAGGAGGCGGTTTTCCTCGTGGACCTCATGCTCGCGAAGCGGCCCGATGTGCGCTCGGCGATGATCAAAAGCGGCTCGCGGCTCTGCATCATGGCGCACGACGAATTCACCACTGACCTCCCCGAGTTCGCGCGCCTCGCGGATGGTGCCGTGCCGGAAAAAAGCTTCGCGGGCTCATCGGCAAAGGACTTCTGGGACACCCGTGCGCGCGGCCTGGGCGGGAGCACAAGCGATCCCTACTGCTCGTGCGCGGAGGAAAATCTGCTCGGCTTTCCCGGCGACCCCTACGCGGCGGAGAGCATCCTCATCCACGAATTCTCCCACAATATGCACCTGCGCGGCCTTGTGAATACAGACGCGACTTTCGACCCGCGGCTCAAGGCGGCATACGACGCCGCGATGAAGGCCGGGCTTTGGAAGGGCAAATACGCGGCGGGCAATCACCACGAGTATTTTGCCGAGGGTGTGCAGTCGTGGTTCGACAACAACCGTGAGAACGACCACGACCACAATCACGTGAACACGCGCGCCGAGCTTCTCGAATACGATCCGGGGCTCGCCGCGATGTGCCGGGAGGTCTTCGGCGACACCGAGCTGAGATACACAAAGCCCGCCACGCGCCTCACCGGTCACATGGCCGGCTACGACCCGGCGAAGGCGCCGAAATTCGCATGGCCCGCGCGGCTCGTGAACCTCAAGCAGCGCATCCGCGAAAAGGCCCAGGAGCGGGAGCGCCTCGCAAACTCGCACGACACGCGTGTGATCGCCGGATGGAAGGTGCATGTGAAAAGCGAGCTGCTCGCCAGGGACCCCGCCGCGACCGGGCGCGCCCTGGAACTGCTCACGGCGATGCTCGACGAAATCGTGCGCGTCGTCCCCGGCCCCGCGGTGGCGAAGCTGCGCGAGGTGCCGCTTTTCTTTTCCCCCGAGTATCCCGGCACCGGCGCGCGGGCCGAGTACCACCCGGAGGCGGCCTGGCTGCGCGTGAACGGGCGCGATCCCGCGATGGCGAAGGCGGTGGAGTTTACGAACATCCGCGTCTTCGAGGCCGAGGTGCGGCGGATGCCGAACTTCGCGCTGCACGAACTGGCGCACGCCTTCCACGACCGCATCCTCGGTTTCGGCGAGCCGCGCATCATGGCCGCGTACGAAAAGGCGAAGGCGTCCGGCAAATACGAAGCGGTGAAGATTCGGAACGGCGACGGCCGCGAGCACACGGGCCGCGCGTACACGATCAGCAATCACAAGGAGTATTTCGCCGAGACGACCGAGGCCTTCTTCTCCCGCAACGACATTTTCCCCTTTGTCCGCGATGAGCTGAAAGCGCACGATCCCGGCATCGCGGCGCTGCTCGCGGACGTGTGGGGTGTGGGAAAGTGACGCGGCGCGTGCCGCTGGCGGCGGAAGGCGCGTTGGGGCTACGAGTACCGTGCGTTCTGGTGCTGCGGGAGGAAGAAGGCGTGGAGGATGATGTCAATTTTGAGCAGCGCTGTGCGGTCCAGCATGAGCCAGTCGCCCTGCTCGGAGAGGAGCCCGCGTCGTTTTAGCTCGGAGAATTGCGCGTCGAAGCGGGTCGTGATGTCGGCGCCGAATTTTTCCGTGAAGTAGCTCTTCGACACGCGGCCGAGCTTGAGCTGGAGGATCAACTCGCGGATGAGCCGTTCCTCGACGGTCGTCTCGAGCGCGCGCCCGATGGGCAGTTCGCCGCGGGCGACGGCGGCGGTGTAGCTCTCGAAATCGGGGAGGTTTTGAAAATGCACGCCGCCGAGGTGGCTGAAGCTTGCGACGCCGAGGCCGAGCAGATCCGCGCCTTTCCACAGCTCGTCGCGATAGACGAACTTCGTGCGCAGCGGGTCGCGCACGGCGGTGGTGGCGCTGGTGACGGTGTATCCGTTTTCCTCCAGCGCGGTGAATGCCTCGTTCACCCAGCGGCGCTTCGTGTGCCAGTCAGCGACGGGTGCGACGAGTTTCCCCGCATCTTTCATCTCCTTGAAGATGGTCGTGTTGTAGGGGATTTCCATCTGGTAGATGGTGACGGAGTCCGGCTGAAGCTCGATGAGCTTTGCGATGTTGCGCCGCCAGTTTTCGTCCGTCTCCTCGACCATGCCGGCGATGAGATCAATGTTGATCTGCGGGAAGCCAATGCCGCGGGAAAAACTGTATGCGCGGTAAATCTCATCCTCGCGATGCGCGCGGCCATTCACCTCGAGGATGTGTTTGTCGAAATTCTCCACGCCCAGCGACAGCCGAGTGACGCCGATGTCGCGGATGGCCTGGAGCTTTGCCTCCGTGAGCGTTCCCGGCTCGGCCTCGAATGCGACTTCCTCCGCCTCATCCCACGGCAGGAGGGCCTTCATGCGGTCGGTGAGATTCGAAAGCTGCGCGACGCTCAGGTAGCTCGGTGTGCCGCCGCCGAAATACACGAACTTCGGCCTGCGACCCGTGATGCGCGGGGTGCGCGCATACATCTCAAGCTCCCGCATCCCGGTCTCGATGTAGCCCTTGATGTCGTCGGCGTTCTTGTCGGTATAGACGCGGAAGTAGCAGAAGTGGCATCGCTTCCGGCAAAACGGGATGTGGAAATAGACGCCCAGCGGAGTGCCGGCTGGCGGGGGAGTCTGGATGACTTCGCGCACGCGTCCGGCGAGCTGTGGCTGCCAGAATGAAAAGGGCGGGTAATTGGCGACAAAATAATTCCCTGCGGTGGTTTCATCCCCGTCGGCAAGCAGGCGGTCGAAGATTTCAGCGGTGGTCGCGGGCATTGGGCAGAGTGTCGCCGGGACCGGACGCGCGGGCAAACAGTTATTGTGTGTGCGTAGTATTTTCCCCGGCTCAGTAGATGACCGGCGTCCCCGTGGTTTGCGTGAGCTTCCGGAAACCCGCGATGACCCGCTGTGTGATCGCGCCAGGCTTGCCGTCGCCGATGATCCGCTGGTCCAGCTTCACCGCTGCGATGACCTCGGCGGCAGTGCCGCTGAGAAAGCATTCGTCCGCGGTGAAAATGTCATTCCGCGTCATGTCACGCTCCCGAAGCGGGATGCCGAGCTCCGCGCAAATCTCGATGACCGCGCGGCGGGTGATTCCATCGAGCGCGCCGGCGCTGAGCGGGGGGGTCGTCACCACGCCGTCGCGGACGACGAATACATTGTCGCCCGTGCATTCCGCGACGAGGCCCTGGTCGTTCAGCATGAGGCCTTCCTCCGCGCCGGCCTGGATGGCTTCCACTTTTGCCATCACGTTATTG
>CAMAUI010000124.1 GCA_945861385.1 Prosthecobacter debontii | reverse complement strand
GGGCGTCCGCGAGGCGGTGCGGGCGGTGAATGCGGATTACGCCAGCGCGCCGGCGCATTTGTTCCTCTCGGACAGCTATGACGCGCTGCGCGATCCGCGCCGGATCAACCTGCGATACGAGACTGCGTGGTTCAACGAACGCCTGCTCGCGAACCTGCTCTCGCCGGTCGGCGGCGGGCCGCTATCGCAATACGTGTCGCAGCAGGAATACTCGAAGCTCTTCGAGCGCGACGGCTTCGGCCTGAGCACGGTCACGGAGGCGTTCAGCACGGGTGAATTGCGCGAGACGGCCTCGCAGTTCGGCACGTTTGGAAACCTCAGCTACTCGCTGGATGCGCAGTATTTTTACGACAACGGCCTGCGTCCGAACTCGGGGATCAGCCGCACCGAGGCTTATGCGACGGTGAAACTTCAGCTCGGGCCGCACGACACGCTTTTTCTGCAAACGAAGTTTGGCGACCTTCAAAATGGCGATGTCTTCCAGCGATACGACCAGCGGGAGGTGTCGCGACCGGGAAATCGCGCGGCGCAGACACTGGATTTCCGCGAGCTGCAGGATCCTGCGCTGATCCTGCTCGGGGCGCATCACGAATGGTCGCCGGGGAATCACACGCTGCTGCTGCTCAGCCGGCTCGCGAATGACCAGGTGCTCACGGTGGATGGGATCAACAGCCTCGTCCTCACCCGAAACATCACCTCGCTTTTCCCCGCGGACTTCGACAAGCGCGGCCTCGACCCGGCACGCCCGCTTGCAAGCGACGCGCTTGTCGGTGCGTTGTCGCCATTGCGCGCCCGCGGGACGCTGGAGCGCCAAGACCTCACGGAACTCGAACATCTCGACTACCGTGCGAACTTCGAGATTTTTGGCGGCGAGCTTCAGCAGATTTTCACGCTCGGGCCGCACGCGGCGGTTTTCGGCGGGCTGTATCAGGCTGGTAATTTTGAAACCCATGTACGGCTCGACGGATTGGCTCCGAAATTGCGAGGGCTCTTCCTCGATCCGCCCGCGCGGCAGGATGCGTCGGTCTCATTCGAGCGCATCAACATTTACGCCTACGACACATGGCGTGTGGTGCCATGGCTCACGCTCACAGGCGGCGTGACTTACGACCGGCTGCATTACCCGGACAACTTCCGGCAGCCGCCGATCAATGAGCGCGAAGCGAGTATGGAGCAGTGGTCGCCGAAGGCCGGGTTCATCCTGCAGCCGACGCGCACGATCACGCTGCGCGGCGCGTACTCGGAGGCGATCAGCGGCGTGAGTTTCGATGAGAGTGTGCGGCTGGAGCCGACACAGGTGGCGGGATTCAATCAGGCGTATCGCACGATCATTCCGGAGAGCATCATCGGTTCGGTCGCGGGCTCGCGCTACAAGACGTGGGGCCTGAGCCTCGAGCAGAAACTGCCGACGGGCACTTACTGGGCGGTCGGCTGGGATTTGCTGGAGCAGGATCTGGATCGGACGCGCGGGGTTTTCGATTTTCTGAAAAACGAGGGCGATTTTCAACTGGCGGGGGTGCTCCCGTCGGAAATCCGTGAACGCTTCGAGTATCGCGAGCAGGCACTGACGGCGACGGTGAACCAACTCGTCGGCGACCGGCTGGCCATTGGCGCGCGTTATCGCATCGCGGATGCGGAACTGCGCGAACAGTTTCATGACGTGCCGCGTTCTCTCTATGACGCGGCGGACACTGTACGGTCGTCGGTGCTGCAGGAGCTGTCAGTGTACGCCGTGTACAATCACCCGTGCGGATTCTTCGCGCGGGCGGAGGCGCTGTGGATGAGCCAGGAAAATGACGGGTTTGCACGCGACACCGCGCATCCGCGGAATGACCCGCGACCCGGCGACAGCTTCTGGCACTTCAACGCATGGGCGGGCTGGCGTTTCCACCGCAATCAGCACGAGATCAGCGTCGGCCTGTTGAATATCACCGGCACGGATTACCAACTCGAACCGCTCAACGAGTACCGCGAACTGCCGCGCGACCAGACGGTGGTCGTTCGCGCAAAGTTCACGTTCTGAGCGATGGCGGACGTACGCTCCAGGGCCGCCCGGGTGACGCGCAAGGCTCGCCGCCGCATTTCGCTCATCGGCGCGTGTGTGCTCGGAGCCGTGGTTTTCGGATGGCTCGGATGGCTGATGAGCGATGCGTCGCGCGGCGCGGGTGAGTCGCTCGCCCGTCCCGACCCGCCGCTTGGGCGGGCTTTTGGCGCGGTCTCGGAGGATCTCGCGCGGTTTGCGTATGACGTTCCGTTCCGGGTGCGCGGACGTGTGCCGGCGAATGAGGTGTGCGTGGTTTATTTTGACGAGATGTTCGACCGGGCGGTGCATGCGCAGCTTGTGCGGAGGCTGAAGGCTGAAGGCGCACGCGCCATTTTCTTCGACGTGGTCTTCGACACACCCGCATCCGATCCGGGTTCGGATGAGGAATTCGCGGCGGCGATCAAGGATCATGGCAAAGTGTTTCTCGGCGCGGCGCTCGAGTTCGTGGTGAACGAATCGGGCGCGGAGACAAACCGCGTCGTTGCGCCGAATGCGACCTTGCGGCGGGTGGCGGCGGGCTGGGGGCATCTCGCGTTCCGCCCGGTGGATCCAGATTACGGCGTGCGGCGGATGTTTCACGGGCACGGGCGGATCCCATCGGCGACGTGGCGGATGGCTGTGGCGCTGGGCGCACCGCTGGAGGACGACGAGGTTTCGCGCGAGGGGGAACGGTGGCTGCAATATCCCGTGGCACCGGGCGAAATGGCGAACCTCTCGATGTCGCGGGTGCTCGACCCCGCTGGAACGCCCGCCGGCTTTTTCAAGGACCGGGTCGTCTTCGTCGGGGGGCGCTCGACGGTGGGCCGCGTTCATGCGGGCAAGGACACGTTCGCCGGCCCGTTCACGCAGACGACGAGGAATATATTTTTCACCGGGGTGGAGATACACGCTCTGAACTTCGTGTGCCTGATGCGCGGAGACTGGCTTGTGCGAGTGCCGCGTGGCGTGGAGCTTTGGCTCGCGCTTTGTTTCGGCGTGCTCGCCGGGGGGCTGCTGCCGCTGCTGCGCCCGAGTCGCGCGCTGCTGGCATCGCTCGCGGCCGCGGTGCTTGTGCTGCTTTTCGCGGAGTGGCGGCTCGTCGGAAAGCGGGAATGGTTCGCGTGGACGATTCCGGTTCTCGTGCAGTTGCCGCTTGTGCTCGGCTGGGCGGTGGCTGCGCGATTTTACCTCGGGGAACGTCATCGCAAGCAGCTTCGCACCGCTTTCTCGCGCTACACTTCGCCGAAGATGGCGGACCGGATTGCGGATGAGGACATCTCGCTGGAACCGGGCGGCGATGAGGTCGAGGCGACGGTGATGTTCACGGATCTGGAGGGGTTCACGACGCTCTCGGAAACGCTGGAGCCGCGGGCGCTCTCGGAGGTGTTGATTGATTACTTCGAGCTGACGACGGCGTACGTGCTCGATAATGACGGCTTTATTCCAAAGTACATCGGCGATGCGGTGCTCGCGGTCTGGAACACGCCGATCGCGCAGCCGAATCACCCGCAGCTCGCGGCGCGCGCCGCGCTGAAACTGCGTGAGGCGGCGCGGATCACGGTGAAACTGGGAGACCGCGAGATCACGCTGCGGACGCGCGTGGGGCTGCACCTGGGCAGGGTGCTCGCAGGGAATCTCGGATCGAGAAAGCGCATGGATTTCACGGTGATCGGCGACACGGTGAACACTGCGGCCCGGCTGGAGGGGATGAACAAATTCTTTGGCACCGACCTTCTGCTCTCGGGCGCGCTCCGCGAGCGGCTCGGCGACACGGTTGTCACGCGCTGGCTCGGGACATTTCTGATGAAGGGGAAGACGACGGGGCTCGACCTGCACGAACTGATCGGCGAGGGCGCTGCGCCGGAATGGGTGGCGGAATTCGAGGCGGCGGTGCGCGCGTTTTCGAGCGGTGATCCGGCAGGGGCAAAGCGCGGATTCGATCGGGTGCTGGCGACCCGGGGCGAGGACAAAGCATCACGCCTTTACCTCGCGCGTATCGAGGCCGGGGATGCGCGCTGGCCGGTGCCGATGGACGAGAAGTAGTTTGCGCGCAGCTTGCGCCATGGCAGCCCGGCGGTAGTCTTCGCGGACCATGAAGCGCCTGATTTTTGCCGCCCGGAACATTCTCACACTGACGACCGTGGTATTCCTGATGTCCCCGTCAGCGCGCTGCGCGAACAGCCGGGCGAGTGTGGATGCAAGCGGGCGGCAGGGCGGCGGCGCCAGTTTCGACGGTGTGATGAGCGCGGACGGGCGCTGGGTGGCATTTGCGACAACGACGAAATTCCTGCCGGGTGACACGAACAGCAAGACGGACGTTTATTTGAAAGACACGCAGACCGGCGACCTGCGGCTCGTCTCGGATTCGAGGGGAGGGGATCAGCCTTCCATCAGTGCGGACGGGCGCTTCGTGGTTTACCGAGGGCTCGACACGCTGCCGAGGACCCGGTTTTTTGATCGCGACGGGCGGATCGAGCCGTTCACGGTGTCGTTTCCATTCGGGGGCGGGAGCATTTCCAACCGTCCTGCTGACAACGCGGTCATCAGCGCGGATGGAAAAAAGGTGGCTTTCGTGTTCCGGCCTTCGCCAAATAACTCCGCGAATCGCGGCTGCAAAATCGTCGTGCATACGATCGGGCAGGCCACCTCATTCACCCTCCTGAGCACGGACGATGTCGGACGGCTGGCAATCTCGGGCGACGGCGGGCAGGTGTTTTTTGAATCGTCCGATGCCCTGGATGTCGCGGACACGAACGGGGCGCGGGACATTTACATGAACGACGAAAGCGGCGGCGGATCGAACAATGCGTTGTGGATCAGCCGCCCGGACGGGGGGCAGCCGCAGAGCGAATCAAGCAGCAGTCCGGCTGCGGTGTTCGACGGGGGGAAGGTTTTCTTTTTGTCGAGCGGGCCGCTCAAGGCCGCGGACACGGACGGACGGACCAGCGTGTACCGTGCGGACATCAGCGGGAACACTGTGGCGCTCGCGCTTGTTTCTACGGCCCGCGAGCCGCTGGAACTCTCCGTGCATGCCAGCCCGCGGGGCGAATTCCTCGGCTTCCTCTCGAAGGGGAATGGCGGGAACCTTGCGCCATTCGTGCGTGATCTCGCGACCTCGGGCGAGAAGAGCATCAACCGGCAGTTCTCGGGGCTGACATCCGCGCCGGTTCTCGCCGGCGATGGGAGCAGGATGCTTTTCACCGCGAAATCGGGTTTCATCGTGCCGGGCGATACGAATGGAAAAGATGATGTGTTCCTCTTCGACTCGCCGCTTGGCACGCAGCCGAACGCGCCTGCGGTTCCCGTGCTCAATGGCGTGCCCGCGAATCCGATCAATCAGTTCACGGGCTTCAGCCTGAACGCTTCGGCCACCGCGGGCACGGGCGCGTTGCGTTTTCTGAGCATTGACTTGAACGGGGAGGCGCAATTTTCAAGCAACGGAGCGGCAATCCCAAACAAGGCGTTTTCGCTCGCGACCGGATTTTATCGGGCGGAGGCGCGTGCGATGGACGACGACTGGATCACCGCGGTCACCGCGCCGGCCACGATCACCGTGATGCCCAGCAATACGACTGCCGGGATCACCGGAGTGGTGTCGCTGACGAAGACGCCGCAGCCGGATGGGACGACCATTTTCAATGCAACGCTCCGCGTGGACAACCGCCGGGCCAGCGCGACTGCGGCGCTGCGGCTGATGGTCGTGGAGTCCTCCACGCCGACGACGATGGGGCCGACTTTTGGCGACGAGAACCTCGTGCCGGACCGGGGGCAGAATGTCATCGCGGTGCAGGACATCGGCCCGCTGGCGGCGAATGGCACCGCGGAAGTGGATGTGACGGGCGTGGTCTCCGCGGTGGAGCTGGCGGGTGAGGGATTCCAAGGCGGTGGATGGATCGTGGAGGCATCGCTGCAGGAGCAGGCGGGCCAGAATTTCTCGCAGATTGACGACCTGGAGATTTTCAAAGTGGCGCCGCAACTCGAGGAGGACACGCCGGGACCGAACGGAGGCATCCCGGTTTTTGGAACGCCGGGCGGAGACGCGAATTTCAGTCCGCCCGTGCTCCAGTCCATCTCGATCATCGGCCCTGTGAACGTGGCGGAACTCACAAAGGCGACATTCAGGGCCACCGCGAATTTTTCCGACGCATCCAGCAAGCCGTGCTCGCCGGCATGGTCGCTCGCAAATGCCGCGGGAGTGGCGTCCATCTCCGCAAGCGGCGTGCTCTCGGCCGGCGATGTCACTGTGACCAAGTCCGTGCAAGTGCGGGCTGAGTTTGGCGGCAGGAGCGCGATCCCGCTCGCCGTGAATATCAAGCCCGTGACGCCCGTGATTTCCATCACCGCGGACATTGCGCGCGCGACGGAGAATGGCGGGGCGGGAAGGTTCAAGGTGACGCGCTCGCCGCTGACAGGCGGGATTCTCGACGTGGCTTATGCCATCACGGGCAAGGCGCAAAACAACACGGACTACACGCAGATCACGGGAACGGTGACGCTTTCCGCGAACACGGCGCGCGCGTTCATTGATGTCACGCCGATTGACGATGCAAATTTCGAGGGCCAGGAGGACGTGACAGTCACGCTGCTGCCTTCGAGCAGTTACCGGCTCAGCGCCCAGAAGAAGGCGACGGTGAACATCGTGGATGACGATGAGTTCCCGCCGGGTGCGGTGGATGCGATCATCCGTCGGGGCACAAATCCGCCGGTCGGGCGTGACGTGGTGGACAGCTTCGTTTTCCCTCCCCAATTCCCACCGACGCAGACGCTCGCGGCCAATGGCACGCAGAACACGCCAGCCACGTTTCTACTCAGCGCGGTCAATCGAGACAGCGTCGCGCGGACGATCACTGTGTCCGGCGCGGTGGATTCTGGCGGGTTTTCCGTGCGCTACTTTTCGGGCACCGCTGATGTGAGCGCATCGGTGGCCGACGGGACGTTCGAGTTCGCGGATGTGGAGCCCGGATCCTCGGTTTCGTTGAAATTGAAGATAACGCCCGGCCGGGGAGCCGCGCTCGGGTCATTGATTCGCGCGATCACGCAATTCAGCACAGCCACGGGCCAGAGCGACAGCGTGGAAGCGGTGCTGACGCGGGCGAGGTAACGGCCTGCGCTACTTGCGTGCCTTTGGCGTTTGCGGCCCGCCGCGGAGTGAAGCCACTTCCTTCATCGAGAGAAACCGCCATTTGCCGGGAGGGACGCCCTCGACTTTCACCGGGCCGAAACGCACGCGGACCAGCCGCTCCACTTCGTAGCCGCCGACGTTGTAGAGCATGTGGCGGATTTGCCGCTTGAGGCCCTGGCGCAGGATGAGACGCAGATGCCGCGCGTTCATCACCTCCACGCGCTCGCATTTGGCGAAGCCGGGCTCGATGCGGAATCCCCGCAGCAATTTCCCGCGATGCGTCTCCGCGTCAAAATTCCTGTCGAGCCACACTTCGTATTCCTTTTCCACCTCGTGTCGCGGATGCGTGAGCTGGTGCGTGAGGTCGCCGTCGTTCGTCACGAAAATGAGGCCCTCGCTTTCCATGTCGAGCCGCCCGACGTGATGGACGAGCGGCCAGTCGCACGGGAGCAGCTCGAAGATCGTGCGACGCCCGCGCTCGTCATCGGCGGTGCAGACGTAGCCCTTTGGTTTGTTCAGCACGGCGTAAAGGGGGCGCTCCTTCTGGATGAGTTTGCTGCCGACTTTCACGGCGTCCTTCGGGCCGACTTGCGTGGCGAGATCGGTGATGACGCGGCCATTGATGCGCACGCGGCCGTCGAGGATGAGCTGTTCCACGCTGCGGCGGGAGCCGAGGCCTGCGGAGGCGAGAAAGCGGTTCAGGCGCATAGGGGTCAGGCTGCGGCGGGAGGCTGCGCCTCTTGCGGCAACGGGACACGGAGGAAGGCGAGCAGCACACAGTCGAGCGCGAGGAGCGCGGCGGAGGCGAGGAACGCGGTGTGCCCGTAGCGGGTGGCGTCCGGGTCGAAATGCACAAGCGAAAAGCCGAGCATCGGGCCGAGGAACCGGCCGAGCGCACCGGCGCTTTGCATCAGGCCCATGAGACGGCCCTGGCAGTGCGGCTCCACCGCGCGCGAGGCGAGGCCGTTGAGCGTGGGCGTCGAGAGGCTGTTGCCGATCGAGATGCCGGCGCAGACGAGGAGCAGCAGCGCAAGTGCGCCGCCGCCATTTCCCGCCGGGAGGATCGCGAGGGCGGCCATGCTGGCGGCAAGAATCGCGGTGCCGATGATGGCGAGCGGTTTCTCGATCGGCCGGCGCAGCAGCCTCCGCACGACGCCGCCCTGCATGAGCGCGCCGAGGATGCCGACGAAGGCGAACACATTGCCGACATGCGCGGCATCGTAGCCGTATCGGCGGGCGCAGAAGATCGCGAAGAGCGCCGTCATCACCGAGAAGCCCGTGATGCCCGCGAGCTGGCTGAGGAGCGTGATGGTGACCGTGCCCGCGTGGCCGCGAAACACCTCGGCGATGCTCGCATTTTCGCGCGCCCGCGCCCGCACCTCGGGAGTCAGTGTCTCCGGCAGCCGGGCGATCACGAGGATGGCGTTCAGGAGCGCGAGGCCGGCGGCGAAATAAAACGGGACCGAGACACCGAAGCGGCTGAGCCATCCGCCGAGGGCCGGGCCGATGACGAAACCGAGGCCGAACGCCGCGCCGACCATCCCCATCGAGCGGCTGCGCTGTTCCTTCGTCGTGCTGTCGGCGATGCACGCCATCGCGGTGGAGATATTGCCGCCGCTGATGCCGTCAATGATCCGCCCCACGAGCAGCATGGTGACGGTCGTCGCAGCGCCCAACACGACGAAGCCGGCGGCGGTGCCGAGGATGCTGATGGCGAGGACGGGTTTGCGGCCAAAGTGGTCGGAGAGTTTGCCGATGAGCGGTGCGCAGACGAATTGGAACAGCGAATAGATGCCGACAACCCAGGCGAGCTGGCCGCTAGTGGCGTTGAAGCGTGTGGGATCCTCGGCAAACAGCGGCAGCACGGGAATCACGATCCCGAAGCCGATCATGTCAATGAACAGCGTCAGGAAGACGAGGCCGAGAGTGGTCTTGCGGGATTTGTCAGGCGTGGTTTCCAAAGCGCGCGGATGAAAGGGAGCGCGCGCGGGTGTGTCCAGCAACGTTCTGCCAAAGTAGTCATCACGCTCCGCGTGATGGTGCAGTGTTCCGAGGTTCCAGCCTTCCGGGAATGTGGGAGGTGATCGCGAGAATCGCGGGTCTGTCTCATCACGCGGAGCGTGATGGCTACTTTCAATGGCAGCCGCAGCCCGTCCCGCATGACCCGCTGGCAGGGCGCTGCATGTCGGCGTGTCGCGGCGCGTTGCCGGTGGACATGACCCCAAGCCCGCCGGTGATCACGCGGCGGATTGGCTCCCCGGTTTCCGGATGCTGTGTGAGCGCCTCATCCTTCATGCTCTGCTGGATTTCAAAACGGCGGACCGGCTCCGCGACAGTTTCGTAAATGTAAGTGGCCATTCCAGCGAGGTAGCGCGCTTCGCCGTGGTGCGCGAGCCTGGACGTGCATGACCGGACGATATTTCCTACGGCGTGACGATGCGGTAGTAGCGGGCGGCGGGGGCGGATGGGTCGGTGTAGTTGATCGCCTGCGCGCTGGTCGCGGCGGGGTAGGTTTGCTGGGTCGTCCACGCGCCGCTCGTGAGGCTGTCGCGATATTGGATGCCGTACGTGCGGTACGGCTGCGCGGTGAAACTCAGCGTGGAGCCGATGCCGGCGGCGGGGCTGATCGCAACCGCGAGGCGGCTGGTCGCGTTCTTCGGGTTCGTGTTGGCGAGGAATTCGGCGAGGTTGTTCATGCCGTCGCCGTCGCTGTCGAGCGCGGAGTCGGCCACGCTGACGCTCAGGCCGTTGGCGGTTTCCCAGTAGTTCGGCGCTCCGTCGTTGTCGCTGTCGGGGATGTTGAAGGTGGCGGCGTTGCTGGTGATGTTGCCGAAGCTGTTGGTC
>CAMAUI010000123.1 GCA_945861385.1 Prosthecobacter debontii | reverse complement strand
GGCAGCATTACCGAAGCCGTCAGGGTCCGGATCCCCGAGCATGTGGCATCCCTCCCCGCCTTCTTTGAGGCGCGCCGCCATGTGCGGGGTGTGGCCTCCATCTATCGCTACGACGCCGCGGGCAAGGCCGTCGCCGTCTATGAAACCGGCAACCTCCATCGCGTCGCCGGGCCCTACACCATCCTCGCCGTCAAAGAAAAACCCGACGGCCCGGAAACCCTCGTCGTGCGGCGCGCCGACGATCCATCCTACGTCTTCCCGTTCCCCGTCCCGAACGACCGCGTAAACCACTTCCAATTCGACGGCGACCACGCCATCTCCCAGCAAGGCAGACTCGAAATCATCGACTTGAAAGCCAAGCGCCTGCTCACCATCCCCGGCGAAGAAAAATCGCCCATCCACCAAGCGGGATTCCTCTGCCGCATCGGCCCCGATCGTCTGCTCAAAATCGTCGTCCGCGATGGAAAACAACGCGCCTTCAGCATCGACCTCCGGAGCGGGGAAGTCACCGAGGGGGCCTTCGAAAACCAGAGCGAGCCCATCGCCACGAACCGCCTCCTCCAGCCCGGCGGCCCATCCGCCTTCCTGACCTTCGACCGCATCTTCCTCTCCTACGACAACAGCATCCTCACCGCCTGGACCGCCGCGCCATAGAGAGGTGGATCGATCCGTGAGGATCATGGAGTGTCCACGAAAAGCACGAACCGCGGAGCGGATTTTTGAGGAACGCGAGCTGGGTCCCGTCCGCATCATGGAGTGTCCACGAAAAGCACGAACCGCGGAGCGGTTCCCTGAACTCTGGCCCCGCGCTCAAGGCCGAGGGCGGCGCGATCTGCGGAGTTTCGAACCGCGGAGCGGTTCCCCGTGAATAGCCGGGGGTTGGTGAGGCACGAACCAACCCCCGGGAAACAAACCAGCGGGCCTCTACCCCGGAGGGGTAGCCCCATGAATAACTTGACGCCCACAACTGAAAGCAAACTCCGATGAAGAAGCAGGACCCCCCCTCACAGCCCATCCAGCGGGCTCGCCATATTCAGCCCCGGGTTATTGAGCACATGGGTGTAGATCATCGTCGTCGCCACATCCTTGTGCCCGAGCAGCTCCTGCACGGTGCGGATGTCCGACCCGCGCTCCAGCAGGTGCGTGGCAAAGCTGTGCCGCAGCACATGCGGCGTCACCGGCTTGGCAATCCCCGCCGCCTTCACCGACCGCTGCAGGCAATCCTCGTGTGCATGATGCCGCCGCTTTTCCCCAGAACGCGGGTCGCGCGATTCCCCGCGCGCCGGGAACACCCAATCCCTATCAAGCCGGAATGGATCATGGACGCCGAGCCCTTCGGGTTGTAGCCGCCAGCGGGTTGCGTCCCGGCGGGCACCCTGCGCTTTGATCCGGATGGTGAATTCGACGTTTTTTTCGGAAAACGCGCGTGCAATCCGGCAGCGCGCACTTAGATTCAGGCGTCCCGCTCACCAGCATGAAAACGAAAAACGCATTCACCCTGATCGAACTCCTTGTTGTCATCGCGATCATCGCCATCCTCGCGGCGCTGCTCTTTCCGGCCATTGCGAAGGTCATTGAAAAGGGCCGGGCCACCGAGGATTCGAGCAATCTGCGGGGTATAGGGCAGGGCATCCGCGGATATTTGAACGATCACGATGATTCGTTCTTTTCCATTTCGTCGGATGGCGATGAAACGTGGCCGAAGCAGCTCAAGAAAAAGTACGTCCAGGACTGGAGGGCGTTCCGTTCGCCGTTTGACAGACCCACCAGCGCACGCCCGAAGAAGCTGGAGGATCCTGTTCCAGTCAGCTACGGGCTGAATGCGGAGTTGATGGCGGACGCGCTGACATTCACCGGCAAGTGGACGGGTTCGCCCTCGTCGCTGATCATGGCTGCTCCTGCGGTGGACACGACTTCGGATACGGAGCTCAAGTTTTCTGCGACTGCGTTCTCGACCTCGAATGTCACCATTCGTCCGGAGACCTCGGATGGCCTGTATGGAACCCATCAAAAACGATACGTCATCAATGTGCTGTTTTTCGATGGCCACGTGGATCAGCTCGAGTGGAAGAAATACGCGGATGGAACGAGCAAGCTCGGGTTGGAGCGATGGAAGCCGATGGAACAGCCGTGACGGCACGGTTGCTCCGCGGCTAAGCGAACGCGCAGTCCGCGGCCACCGCGGTGGCGAGCAGTTTCAGGTACTTCGCACGGGGGAGCGAATAGGCGCCGAAAGTTTGCAGGTGCCCGGTGATCCATTGCGTGTCCAGAAGCTGGAACCGGCGCTCGCGCATTCGCATGACTAGCGCATGCAGCGCGACTTTCGAGGCATCGGTGACCTCATGGAACATGCTCTCGCCAAAGAACGCGCCACCGATGGAGACGCCGTACAATCCGCCGGCGAGTTTGCCGTCCTGCCAGCTCTCGACGCTGTGTGCGTGGCCAAGGCGGTGGAGGTTGAGGTAGCTGTCGAGGATCTCCTCGTTGATCCACGTTTCGCTCCGCTTTGCACAGGCCCGCATCACGGGCTCGAATGCCGTGCTGATACGGATTTCAAAGGGGTTCCTTTTCAGCGTGCGTGCGAGGCCGTGGGGGATGTGAAAGCGATCGTCAATCGGGATGATCGCGCGCGGGTCCGGCGAGAACCATGAAATTTCCCCGTCGTCCATCGCCATCGGGAAGGTGCCGCTGCGGTAGGCGTATAGGAGCAGGTCTGCGGCGATCATCGTGCGCGGCGGGATTTAGTCGGGATGGGGAAAGAGTGCAACGGCGGGTATGCAAGATGTTACGAAAATGGAATGAGACCTTGCCGGTTCAGGAGCCTTTCATAGTTTGAGCGCGATGCCAGGCCACTCACTTCTGCATATCGCGCGCGTCGCATTGGCGGCTTGCGCTGTGCTGCCGGCACCCGGTGCGGGTCTCTCCGTGGACACCACGCATCGCGAGGAGGCCCGGGTGTTTTTCAATTCGGTGTATTCATTTTCCGAAAATGCGCCGATCGCTTTCACCGGCGACGTGACCGCCGGGGTTGCGGGCACGACGGGCACCGCCTTCCGCGAGGCTGTGCGCGTGCGGGTGAACTGGTTCCGCGCAATGGCGGGCGTGCCGGCGGATGTCGCGTTTTCCGACACGCTCCACGCGAAGTGCCAGCAGGCGGCGCTGATGATGAGCGCGAATGACCAGCTCAGCCACACGCCGCCGGCGAACTGGCTGTTCTACACGGCGGCAGGCGCGGAGGCCGCGGGCCAGTCGAACCTTTTTCTCGGCGCCAATGGGCCGGGTTCGATCACCGGCTACATCGAGGATCCCGGCGAGGAGAATGCCGAACTCGGCCACAGGCGATGGATTTTTTACCCGCAGACGCAGACGATGGGCACGGGTGATGTCCCGGCGCAGAATGGGAAGCGCGAAGCGAATGCGTTGTGGATTTTCGATGCGCATTTCGGCGGTCCCCGCCCGGCGGTGCGCGATGAGTTCGTGGCATGGCCGCCGCCCGGGTACGTGCCGTACCAGGTCGTTTTTCCGAGGTGGTCATTCAGCTACCCCGGCGCCGACTTTTCCAATGCGACCGTCACGCTGACGCGGAACGGCCAGCCGCTCGGAAAGACCATCGAGCCGATCTCCTCGGGTTTCGGCGAAAACACGATCGCGTGGATCCCGGCGGATCGCGATCTCGACGTGCCGGTGACTGCCGCGCCCGCGCAGGACACGGTGACTGCGGTGACCGTGGGCGGCGTAAAAATCGGCGCGCAAACGCGGAGCTTCAGCTATTCCGTGCGGGTGTTCGATCCCGCGGAGACCGGCGCGGACACGGAACTCGCCACGATCAGCGGCCCGGGCATGGCGACTTTTGGCCTGCCGAATGACTACACGTGCGCTGCCGTCCCGCGTGCGACGGGCTATGACTGGGAGACGGGAACTCCGGTGCCGCTCGATGCCGTGGAGGGCGCGGAGGAGGGGCTCGATCATGTCCTTGCGGACATCTCCGGAAGCTACGAAGTCATTTCGTCCGTCCACAAGAGCGGCGCGAAGGGATTCCATTTTGCGAATCCGGATTTCCGCCGGCAGTCGCTGGAACTGGATCGAGTCATCGTTCCATCCGCCGCCTCGCAGATCCGCTGGCAGAGCCGCCTTGGCTGGGCCACTGCAGCGCAGACGGCCCGCGTGCAGGTATCCGTGGACGAGGGTCTCACGTGGAAGAGCATCTACTCGCAGACGGGAACGGACTCCGCGGGCGAGGGATCTTTTGTGGAGCGGAGCGTTTCGCTCGCCTCATACGCGGGCCGCGCAGTCCGCATCCGTTTCCTGTTCGATTACCGCAGTGGCGGGGCGGTGTTCCTTTCCGTGGACGACGGCGTCGGCTGGCATCTGGACGACATCCGCGTGACAGTCGCGGAGGAAATCACCGCGCGTGCGCTTGCGAGCGAAAACGGAGGCGCCGCGCTGCAATTCACCCCGCCTGATCCAGCCGTGCTCTCGCTTCGGGTGAGGCCGGTCTTCTTCGGAAAATACCGGGGTGAATGGGCTCCCGTGAAGCCTGTGGACGCTACCGCACTCCCGGCATCCCTCACCGTGAACATCTCCCCCGCGGGTGGCGGCACGGTGGCTGGCGCAACCGCCGGCACTTCGCCGCGCATTGTCGGCGAGGCGATCACACTGACGGCGAAGCCGGCCCCCGGCTTTCTTTTCCGGGAATGGACCGGCGACCTCACGAGCACAGAGCGCACACTGGGATTCACGATGCCGGAAATCCTCGTGCTGAACGCGAATTTCATCCCGAGCCCATGGCCTGGCGGGCGTGGAAAATACGTCGGACTTATCCACGCAACACCAGCGTCGAGTGCCGGGGCAGGGTTGATCACCGTGACGCTGGACTCAGCGGGTGCATTCTCGGGCAGTGTCGTCATCGGTGGAAAGAAACGGGGATTCACCGGGAGATTCGACGCCTCCGGGGTCGGGTCGTTCGGGCGCGTGCAACTGGCGGAATTCACGCTGCCGGGCGTCACGCCCGCGGTGAGGATCGCACTCGCATTGGATACCAGTGAGTCACCGCTGACGCACATCAGTGCGACGGTGACGGAGGAGGGGATGCCGCCGCTGACAGCGATCGCGACACGCTCACTGCTCACCGGCGCAGAATCCCCGCAACCTCCGTTGCTCAACGCCCCCGCAACATGGATCGGCGGATACACCGCGCGCATCACCGCCGCAGTCCCCGCGGGTGCCGGCCCTCGCGGCGACGGCTGGGCGCGGATGAGCGTTTCAAAAAATGGTTCGGTACTGCTGACGGGGATTCTCGCCGATGGCACGCCCGTCACCGCCGCCGGGAAATTTCGCGACGATGGAGTGTGGGCGATCTACCGCCCACTCTATCAGCGCGCCGGCGCGCTCACTGGCGAGATCGCCCTGCAGGACCTTGCGGCGAGCGATGTGGCTGGATCGCTCCGCTGGTTCCGGCCTGCCGCGGTCAGCGGGAGGTTCGCGGATGGCTGGGCGGCAGGTCTTGTCACGGACTTCAGCGGCTCGCGTTACCGCAGGCCGGCGACTGGCGCCCGGGTGCTTTCCGCGCTGGATGCCGCTGCTGGCGCCGCGACCGTCACGTGTGAGTTTGCAGCGGCGGTTGTGTGGCCGGTGAATGTCGGGCTGAACGGACGCATCACGCTCGATCCGGCAGCGGTGGATCCCTCGCTTCGTGGCAGTGTGAACCCGCTGGATGGCACATGGACTGGAGCTTTCAGCGACCCTGCCAGCGCCAGCCGCGTCAACTACCGGGGCGTCGTGCTGCAAAAGGAGGGGATTTTCGCCGGCTACTTCCTGACGCCGACGGACGGCGGGCGGATTCGCCTCGCGCCGTGATGCGGCGTCATTCCGCGGTGACCTCGACCGGGGTGCCGAGCTTCACCTTTGCGTAAATCAGCGGCGCAATCTCCGCAGGCAGACGCACGCAGCCGTGCGAGGCGGGGTAGCCGGGCAGTTCGCCGATGTGCATGCCGATTGCCCCGTTGAAACGGCAGAACCACTTCATCGGTGCCCCGACGTAGCGCGTTCCGCTCGGCGCGGAATCCACCTTGAGGGACACCCCGGCGCGCACCACGCGCCCGCTTTTGTCCACGAAGTTTCCGTAGATGCTCGAACGATGGTCGGGATCTTTTTCCGTCACCTTGAAGCTCCCGGTCGGCGTCATGCCCGCCCGTTTGCCGCTGGAAATCGGCGTATCAATATAGGTCTCCTCGCCAACCATCAGGAATGCGCGCTGCCGGGCGAGAGACACACGCACATGCGCATTGTCCGGGTTGATGACGTCCGCCAGTTTTTTGTTGATGACAGGATCATCCTGCTTTTTCACCAGCTCAGCCGCCTTCTTCATCGGCGTGGGGGTGAACCGCTGGTTCTGGGCAACGCCATCCGGCGCGGAGGCGATGAGCCATCCGGCGGCAACGGTGAAAGCGGCGCGCGAGGGTTTCATGTGCGCGGGGGTTGTAGGAAGCGCGGGGTTCACCGGGCAATGACATAATCGTTACGTGCGTTGCATTCGCGACCCCGTTCGCAATAGAAGAGCCTGAATTTATTGAACGCCACGAGGATTACATTCCACCTGTCCAGGATCACGCAATGCCTTGCGGTCGTCGCGTGTCTCGTGATCGGGCGCGCTTCCGCGCAGCGAAAGGACGCTCCCGCGCTTGGAGCGGCGCCGCCTCCGGTCGTGGCGCGGGAACTCAATCTCCGCGTCGGGGAGACCGTTCCCGTGAAGCTTGGCATTCACGGCGCGCGCGGCCAGCAATTGCAATTTCTCATCCGCTCCAGCCCGAAGCTCGGCAAGCTCTCCGATGTCAGGACCACCGCACTGAACGCCGCGGTGGTGTCCTACACAGCGGGGCAGAAAGCGGGAGCGGACCGCTTCACGTACGCGGTTGAAAGCGCGGAGGGAATCTCAGCGCCGGGAGTGGTCTCGATCACGATCTCGGAGCCCGAGATGCCACCGGCGAGGCTTGCGCTGCCGGAGAAGCTGGAGTTTCCGCCGGTGATCCTCGGCCAGCGCAGCAGCGCGGGTTTGGAGATCAAAAATGTCGGCGGCGCCCCGGCTGAGGGCGAGGTTACGGTGCCGCCACCATGGCGCATCGAGGGCGCCTTCCGCTACCGGCTGAAAGCGGGTGAAACTGTGCGTGTGGGCATTCTCTTTGAACCGGAGAAGGAGGGTGCGGCAAGCGGCGAAGCCATCGTCGCCAGGCAGCCGCTGCGAGTGGTCTCCCTGGCGGGCGAGGCTTCCGAGGCGCTCGCTTTCACTCCTGCGACACTCGCACTCGAGGCATCGCCCGGAAGCCGGACGCGCAAAGGCGTGCTGAAGATTTCCAATCGTTCCGACGAAGATCGCAGTGTGCGGCTCACCGCGGGAAAGCGGCTGATCACCGGCTCCACGGTGACGGTCCCCGCGAAGAGCACCGTGGAAGTACCGGTGTTTGCGGAGGCCGGCGTCGTGGGCGCTTTCGATGAGAAACTGCAGCTCGCAAGCGACCGCTGGAGCGCGGAGGTGCCGGTGCGCGCGGTGGCGATGGGCGCGATGTTGGGCATCACCAAAGTCGAACTCCCCCGCGAACCCATCGCCGGTGTGCCCGCCGTGGCGGGAGTGGTGGTGGCAAATTCCGGCGCGGACGATGCAAACGTCATCGTGCGCGCCGACCCACCGATGGAGGCATCGGGCGGCAGCACACTTGTCGCCGCTGGAAAGTCCGCGACGCTCGCCGTGAGTGTCCCGAATCCGAAGGCCGGAAATTTCACCGGAAAAATTACCATCGAGGGCGCAGGGCAGACGCTTCAGCAGACGGTCTCGTTCAAGGTTGCGGAAGCGGAGGAAGCCGGCGCCGCGTCAGTCCCGGTACGCCCCCCGAATCCCACGCCAGTCGAGGCGCCTGCGACGCACCTGCCGAACATCATAATGGCCGCCGAGCATCCAAATGCCCGCGGCCGGCTTGGCAGGGCAACATCACCAACCACCGCCGTGATCGAATGGCCCGCGGACTTTGGCGCAACCAAAGGGCTTGTCCTAAAGCGCCGAACCCTCTCACTCGACGACAAGCGCGCCCTCCGCGAATCATGGGTGGACGGGCCGCGCGTGGTCTTCAAAAATGCGGGCGAAAAAATGCGCGCGGAGATTTCCCGGCTTGAGCCCGGCACGCTTCACACTCTGCGTGTGGTGGACTCCGGGGGCGGAGCCGTGCTCACCGTTTCCATCGGCACGCCTGCCAGGCCGCCGTTCATAGACATCGGGTGGCGGGGCATCTCGCTGATACTCCTTGTCGCCACACTCGCGGGATTCAGTTGGTGGAAGTGGAAGACGCGCGCCCGCACCGGCTGGTGAACGGGCTGTGCTGCAAGCCCGCTGAAAACGCGCCAGGAGCCTGTTGAAATACTGGTGTCGCGCCGTTCTTACCTCTTTGTCTTGCTCGTGCTCTTGCTCTGTTTCAGAGGCGGAGTCGCCGGGAGCATGAGCACGACAAAGAGTAAGAGAATCAGCCTTTTTCAACAGGCTCCTACAGCGCCTCGATCTTCAGCCCCTTCACACGAAGTTCCGCGCCTTCCCCGTGAAACGAGATCGAGGGCGATGCGCGCTCCTGCGCCCGCTTGTCCACCGTTTCAAACTCCGGTTTCCCATCAATGCTGACGAGCAGTCTGCCCTGCCTGCGGGTGACCTCGATCGCATGCCACGCATTGCCGGCCAGCGCGCGCGTGCCGGCAATCCTCACGGGCTTCCCCGCCGGGGGATAGCTCCACAGATTCACGCGCGACGGGCCGCCGATGCTGAGCGTGATGCCGGAGAATCCGGCTTCGCCGGGCCCGCCGGCGAGGACGAATTCCGCCGCTGCGCTTTCGCCGCGCGTCATCACGTGCGCAGTGAGCCGGTAATTCCCCGCCACCATCTCACTGGTGAGTGCTGCCGCTGCCGCCGCGCCGCGCACCACGAGTTCCCCGCCCTCCGCGCGCCACTCGCCGGACGCCATGCGCCAGTTGCGGAGGTCGGTGCCGCTGAAAAAGTCGTTCGCGTTCACCGCCGTGACGAGCATCGGCACCTGCTGCTTTTGGCGGAGGTAGAGGAAAAGATCGCGCACACTCTCCTCGTCCATCGTCGCAAGCAACCCCTCTGGCATCATGCTCAGCGGGCTCACCTCCGCGCTCGCGACGTCAGGCTTTTGCACCGTGATCACGTCGCCTGTCAGGGTCTTCAGCGAGATCGCGCTGTCGGAGTCCAGCGTCACGATGCCTGCGACTGTCCGGCCATCCTTCGTCTTCACGAAGGTCTGCTGGTAGTCCTTTCCGATGAGCGCATTTGGATCGAGGATGTTGTTCAAAAGATAGTCCACGTCCTCGTAGCCGCCCGTGAGTTCCGGGCCGATGCGACCGCCCGCGCCGAACATCGTGTGACAAACCGCGCACGCCTGCGCGAAAAGGGCGCGCCCGTGGTTTGCATCGGCGCGCAGGATCGCCTGGGTGCTGGTGAACTCCTTGAATTTCGCGATCAGCTTTTGCTTGTCCTCGTTCGGCGCGGAGACGGCGCCCCAATTCTTTGCGAGCCACGCGGAAAGTTCCGCGTCCTTCAATCCGGCGATCTGGCGTGCCAGCGGCGCGGTGAGTTCGGCCCGTGCGATCTTCCCGGCATCCACCGCGGCGACGAACGCCTTCGCCCCGGCGGTTCGGGCGAGCAGCGTCTGGATCGCGGCGCGTCGCTCAGCGGTGGCGAGCATCGCAAAGGCATCCACGAGCGTCGTCGCCACGCGCGGATCATCGAACCCCGCGAGCCCGCGGATGGCCGGTTCCTGCAACGGCCCCGCTCGGTCGGAGAGCTTCAACAGCGCATCGAGCGCGCCCTGGTCGCGCTGCGCCACCAGCGAATCCAGAGCCTGCCGTCGCTGCTCCGCCGGGGCCGTGGCATCGAGAAGTCTTGCGCGCATTTCGCCCAGCGCCGCGCCGCCGCCGAAGATCACTGCGAGCGCCTGCGCCTGCGCACGCACGGATTCATCCGGACTTTCCTTCAGCTTCGCGTAAACCGCCGCCCATCCCTTCGGCTCCGGAATGCCCCGCTGCCCTTGAAGCGAATCGCGCATCCCTTTGAGGATGCTGGCCTGCGCGGCTGGATCGCCGATTTTCCCGAGCGCGGAGACAAGCACATCCAGCCGGCCCGCATCCTGGGCGATGCAGGCGGTGGCGGCGAGAGACACGAGCAGAAGCCGGAGTAACATCGCGGCAAAGTCGTCCATCCGCCCGGCCCGCATCAATCTCGAATAACAATGTGGCGCAAGCTGCCAGCTTGCGTGACCGGTGCGGCGCAAGCTGCCAGCTTGCGTGACCGATGTGGCGCAAGCTGCCAGCTTGCGTGACCGATGTGGCGCAAGCTGCCAGCTTGCGTGTCCGATGTGGCGCAAGCTGCCAGCTTGCGTG
>CAMAUI010000122.1 GCA_945861385.1 Prosthecobacter debontii | reverse complement strand
GGACATGGGCAGTTGTCGTTGACCGATGTCGGCGGCATGCAGGCCTACGTGTGGACTCTGGAGGATGAAATGATCGCCAATCGGATTCCGAGGTCCACGACCTTTTGCTGGCCATTCTATGTTGTGAATCCGCGGTTCTATTCCCTCCTTAGCAGTTGGGGATACACTTTCGCCAGGGGTGGCCATGGTCGCGTTTATCGCCCCGCGGTGGATAACCCGTTTGATGTGCCTTCGTTTGCCGTGGGCGGTGTGGGGATGAAAATGGAGGGGTTCATCAGTGCAGTTCAGCAGGCCACGGCCGGCAAGGTGGTCGTGCTCACGTTTCACGGCGTGCCGGATATGGAGCACCCTCCCGTTGGAACCGATCCTGATCTGTTTGAAGACATGGTCGCCTACCTGAAAGAGAACAATTACAAGGTGATCGCGATGCGTGACTTGGTGGAGTATATTGATGTGGAAAAGGCGGCCAAGCTGCCGCCGACCCGGGCAAAGCTGCCGAATCCGGGACCAACCCTGTTGGTGCAGGGTGACAAGCCTTATGTCCCGAAGCAGCGGGCGCACAAGACCTACTCCTTCCCCAAAGAGCTGACGGCCCCTTGGACGGTGAAAGAAATCTACCGGCTGCGGTTGCCTGATGCGGTCACCACGGCCATCAACGGAACCACGATCACGATGATCGTTCCGCCGACCGCCGATGTGAAGGCTCTGGCTCCGGTATTTGATCTGGCGCGATTTGCCACCGCCGCTCCGGCTTCGGGAACGGTGAGGGATTTCTCCACTCCACAAGTTTACAAGATCACCGCGCAGGACGGTTCCACCAAGGATTATACGGTGAAAGCGGTGCAATCCGCAGTGCCGGTGCATTTCACATGGACGGCGAAAGACGGTGGAAACTTCGACGACGGCAGCAAATGGAAAAACCATCTGGGCGATGCCGCAGGCCCTGCTGCTGAGGGCAATGCCGACACGATTCTGAACTTCACGGCACCTGGCAGGTTTACGGTCACCAGAGAGGCCGCAGGGGATTTCGTGCTCAATCAACTCAACTTCACCGGCTCGTTCCCGACATGGATCGGCAATGGAACCTTGGTTTTCACCAAGAGCGGTTCGGCGATGCCGCCCTACATGAACAGCCAGGCCCGCTCGGAGGCCACGATCAAAGCGCCCATCCGGCTTGATGCCGATCTCACCATCGACGGGCTCGAACTCGATGACACCCGCGTCTTTCTGCCGGGGGTCATCTCCGGCACCGGGGCGTTGATCAAGGACGGGCCGCACTCACTTCATGCCAGCAATCCGGCCAATACCTACAGCGGCGGAACGGTCGTCAATGACGGTTCGCTCTCAGTGCAGAAGCAGGGACTGGGAACTGGGCCGGTGGCGATCAACAATAATGGGGCGATTGGGATTGGCGGAGATCCGGTGATGAATCCGCTGACCGCGAACGGCGGGCGCATCTTTTCCGGCGGCCGAGGTCGCTGGAGCGGACCGGTGATCTTGAAAGGAAACATGCTGGTTAGTTCTCCCGACTTTGTGGAGTTCGATAACAAGGAGGGCGGCATCAGCGGCCCCGGCGGTCTCACGCAGACCGGGCATCGCGTGGACCACGGCACCAAGATCGGCGCGCTCAAACTCTTCGGGCGCAATACCTACACGGGACCCACGAGGGTGGAAATGGGACTCCTTGAAGTAAAGTCCTCGCTTTACAACAATGAACCCGCGCGCTGGACACCCGCGAATATCACGGTCAACGGTGCGGCGGGCGAGCTGCGGCTGCATGTGGGTGCGCCGGGCTCATTCACCACGGAGCAGGCCGGGACCATGCTCCGAAGCCTCGCCACGGGCGTCAATCAAAACGGCCTGCTCGCCGGTGCCACCTTCGGTCTGGATACGACCGGTGCCACGAGTGTGCAGGAACTATCCGCCCCCATCGCGGATTCCAAGGGGCCGGGGGGCGGAAGCATCCACCTGAAGAAATGCGGTGCGGGAACCCTCAAGCTCTCCGGTGCCAATACCTACACCGGCCAGACGATCGTGACCGGTGGAACAATCAGCGTGATGTCGCTTAACCGTGTGGCGAAAGGCGCACCCAGCAGCAGCCTCGGCGCACCCAAGACCGATGCGGACGGGGAGATCATGATCAGTGGCGGCAGCACCCTGGCCTATACCGGCAAGGGTGAAACCACGGACCGCACCCTGAATTTGCCCGGCGGTGGTGACACCATCACGCTCGATCAATCCGGCACGGGACTGCTGAAGCTGACCAGCCCTTTTGTGATGTCCGGCTATGCGGAAAACAAAACCATCATCCTCGCCGGCTCCAGCGCGGGCACCGGCGAAATCGCCTTTAACATCGACAACGTCTATGACCGCAAAGGCAAGGCCACCACCGCCATCACCAAAACCGGCACCGGTACCTGGACACTCTCCGGGAACAACACCTACACCGGCCCCACCACGGTGAAACAAGGCACGCTGCTGCTGGCCAATGTCCACAGCCTCGGAGACAAGACCGAAGTCTCCATTTCGGAAGGTGGGACATTAGTTCTCAATTTCAAAGGCGATATGCGCATCTTCAAGCTCTCGCTCGACGGCAGACTACAGCCTCCTGGAACTTACGATGCAGAGAACTTACCCAAGTTCATCCGGGGTTCGGGGGTTTTGAAGATTCAATAAGGACGCAATCAGTGACTTTTCTCCGCTGCCTGCTCACTACGCTTGTCTTTCTTTGCCCGCTGCTGCGCGCTGACGAACCACCGCTGCGGATCGCGGTGACGCCGGATTCGCTTCGCTTCACGTGGCCGGCACGCGTGGGCGCAGTGGAAGTGCGTGAGTTGCCGCTGCACACGTCGGCGGCTGAGGGAGAAGGCCGCGTGCTGTGGAGCGGCGCAGGCTCGGAGGCAACGGTGCCGCGCTTCGATGGCGCGCGCGATCGGCTGTTCGCGAAGTTTGAGCTGCGCGCGGATGGGAAGGCACTCGGCGCGCCGCAGTGCGTCACGGATTTCTCCGCGCTCCCGCGGCGGACGAACCCCCTCGGCTCGCTCGCGAACAAGAAAGGGATCGCCTGCCTACTCGACGTGGAGGATGGCAAGGCGCTCGGCTTCGGGCAGTCGAACCAGAACATCAACATTGGCTGGCTGATCGATTGGCAGAGCGCGGAACCCAAGCTCAGCTTCGAGTTTGAGGGGAGAAAGATCGGGCTTCGTCCGGCTGCGGTCGCAGCGCTTGATCGCGACTTGCAGGCGCTCAACGCGGCGAAAATGCGCGTGACAGGCATCCTCCTGAACTATGTGCAGACGACCACGCCGCGCACGTCGCCGCTCGTGCATCCGCTCACGGATCCAAAGACGATTACGGCCGGCCCCGCGGCGTTCAACACGGCGACGGCGGAGGGCGTGTTCTTCTACCGCGCGATCGTGCACTGGCTCGTGGAGCGCTACACGCGCGAGGATGCGAAATTCGGCCGCATCGGCGGACTCGTGATCGGCAATGAAGTGCAGAGCCACTGGTCGTGGTATTACCTCGGCGCGGTCGAGCCGGAGGTGCTGCTGCGCGAATACACCGCCGCGCTGCGCATCGCCGATCTCGCGACGCGGAGTGTGCATGCGGACTTCCCAATCTACGTCTCGCTCGAGCATCACTGGACGCTGCCCGCGTCGGAAGATCGCACGCATGGCTTCACCGGCGTGGAGGTGCTGGAAGGCGTGAACGAGCGCGCGAAACGCGAGGGCGACTTCCCGTGGCACCTCGCATTTCACCCCTACCCGGAGAAACTCTTCGAGCCGCGTTTTTGGAACGACAAGTCCGCGCCGCTGCGCTTCGACGCGCCGCGGATTACTTTTCACAATCTCGAGGTGCTGCCCGCCTTCCTGCGCCAGCCGCGCTTCCTTTTCGAGGGCAAGCCACGCCGGATCGTGCTGACCGAACAAGGCTTTGACTGCCCGCCCGGTCCCGACGGTGAACTCGCGCAAGCCGCCGCCTTCGCGCTCGCGTGGAAGAAGGTGCAGGCGCTGCCGGGCATCGAGTCCTTCCTATATCACCGCCATGTCGATCACCCGAACGAGAATCGTCTGCTCTTCGGCATCCGCGAGCACGATGGCAGTGCGAACGTCAACGGCGTTGGCCGCGCGAGGAAGCTATGGGACGTCGTGCAAAAGGCCGGCACGCCGGAGGAGGAGGCCGCGTTCGCCTTTGCGCTGCCCATCGTCGGGCGCAAGGACTGGAGTGATGTCGTGGCGACCAAGTTCGACCCGCCGCGTGCGTTGAAGCGCGAGACGGGGCACGTGGTCTTCGACTTCGTCGCACAGCGCGCGAAGGCGCAGCAGGAGAATGTGCAGTCAGTCGGGCAGCGGCGCATCGGCCCGCCGGACGAAGTGCAGCAGGAGGCGCTGCAGGAGCATCCGAAGCCGAAGGGCCGCGCCCGGCTGACCTACCGCGTCGCGATTCCCGCCGCGGATGCGAAGCGCTGCCTGCTCACCTTTGACGCGCTGCTGAACAACGCGAAGAGCAACGGCGCCGCCTTCGCCATCGAGATGGACGGACGCGAAGTCTTCGCGCGCCAGCTCAAGGGCGCGGAGCGCGTGCCGGCAGAGATCAATCTCGCCGGCTTCCGCGGTCGCGAAGTCAGCATCGCCTTCATCGTCGATCCCCTCACCGATCCCGCTTACGACCACGCAACCTGGGTCGCCCCGCGCGTCGTGCTGCGCTGAGATCGAGGCCGCGCGTTCAGCCCCACTCCATTTGATTCAATGATGAAATCTTCCCTTCAACACCTCTTCGCTCTGCTGCTTTCGACCCTCGGCGTTCAGACTTCATCACTCGCTGCGGAGCAACGTCCCAACGTCATCTTCATCGTCGTTGACGACCTCGGTTACGGCGAACTCGGTTGCTATGGTGGGAAAGGCATCCCGACACCGCACATCGATGCACTCGCGGCGAGTGGCGCGCGATTCACGAGTGGGTATGTCACCGCGCCGTTTTGCGCGGCCTCGCGTGCGGCGCTGATGACCGGCCGTTTTCAGACGCGGTTCGGTTTTGAGTTCAATCCCATCGGCGCGAAGAACGCCGCGCCGGGCATTGGCTTGCCTGTCGCGGAGAAGACCGTGGCGGATCGTCTGCGTAATGCGGGTTACGCGACGGGATTGGTGGGCAAGTGGCATCTCGGAGGCACGGCGGAGTTTCATCCGCAGCGGCGTGGCTTTGATGAGTTCTTCGGCTTTTTGCGCGAGGGGCATTTCTATGTGCCGCAACCGTGGCAGGGGGTGACGACTTGGCTGCGCCGCAAGACCCTGCCGGATGGCGGTCAGGGCCGGTGGACGTCATCCGATGGCCGCATGGTATGGAGCACGCATCTCGGCTCGAACGAACCCGAATACGACACCGACAACCCGCTGTTGCGCAGCAGCCAGCCGACCGATGAGAAAGCGAACCTCACCGACGCCTTCACGCGAGAAGCCTGCGATTTCATCGGCCGGCATCGCGCGCAGCCGTTCTTCCTCTACCTCGCCTACAACGCCGTCCACAGCCCCATGCAGGCCACAGACGATTACCTGAAGAAGTTCGCACACATCGAAGACATCCAGCGCCGCATCTTCGCCGCCATGCTCGCGCATCTCGATGACAGCGTGGGCAAGGTGCTCGCTGAACTCCGTGGCAGCCGCATCGAAGAGAATACGCTCATTGTTTTCCTCAGCGACAACGGCGGCCCCACCAAAGAACTCACCTCCAGCAATGCTCCGTTGCGCGGCGGGAAGGGCGAACTCTGGGAAGGCGGCATCCGCGTGCCATTCATTGTCTCGTGGAAAAATCACGTCCCGGCCGGTCGAGTCATTGATGCTCCAGTTACTTCCATGGACGCGACCGCGACAGCATTGGAGTTCGCCGACGCCGGATCAGTTCAGACGAGGCTCGATGGTGTCAGCCTCGTGCCTTTGCTGACCGGCAAGATGACGAAGATGCCTGAACGCACCCTGTTCTGGCGTGTGGGCGCGAAGAACGCCGTGCGTAGCGGCGACTGGAAAGTCATTCGCGATGGCAAGCAGTGGCAACTCTACGATCTCGCCCACGACATCAGCGAGACCACCAATCTCGCGAACAACGAACCCGCTCGTGTGCAGCAGATGTCATCTCTTTGGGACAAATGGAACGCTGAACAAATCGAACCCCTGTGGCGATAGGCCGCCCACATCCGATGAACGCTCCGCTGGCCCGCGCCATCACGTTAGAAACCGGTGCTTACACCATGCCCCGTCTGTCTCTTGCCGCTTTGCTCCTGCTGTGGGTGCCTCTTTCCCCCCACGCACTCGGGCAAATCCCGCGACCGACGGACGCGCCGAAGCCGATGACGCCCGAGCAAAGCGCTGCGGCGTTCAAGTTGCCGGAGGGTTTTCGGATGGAGGTCGTCGCCAGCGAACCGCTCATCGCGTCGCCGTCGGCGGTGTGCTGGGATGAACGCGGGCGGATGTTTGTGAGCGAGTTGCACGGCTACAATCTCGCGGGGCAACTGGACATCGAGGAACTGAACAAGACGGGGATGCTGGACACGAAGGTGCGCCGAGTGCAGGCGGGGGAAAAGTTTAAGAAGGCGGCGGATGCGGGCACTTTCGGCGTGGTGAAAGTGCTGCGCGACACGGACGGCGATAAGCGCATGGATGCGACGGAGGTGTGGGCAGCCGATTTGCCGCCGGTCTATGGACTCGTGCCCGCGCGCGGCGGGGTCATCGTCGCCTGTGCGCCGGACATCATTTTCCTCGCGGACCGCGATGGCGATGGCCAGGCCGAGGTGCGGGAGAAACTGTTCAGCGGCTTTCCGACCGGCGAGCTGGAGCGCGGCATCAATGCGCCGCAGTGGGGCGCGGATGGCTGGATTTATTTCGGACGCGGCTGGGGCGGTGGAAAAATCACGGGGCCGCATCTGGTCGTGCCCGTCCAGTTGCCGGGCACCGACTTTCGCATTCGCGCAGACGGCAGCGCGATTGAACCAGTGACTGGCAACACTCAGACCTTCGGCTTTGCGATGACGGAAGCGGGCGGGCGTTTCACGGTGACGACGACTTTTCCCGGCATCTGCATCGCGCCGATTCCGTGGCGCTATCTCGCGCGCAATCCCGATGCGGCCACGCCTTCGCTCGAAGCCAACACCGGCGACCGGCGGGCCTACCCGATTTCGCAGCCGCATCCGTGGCGGCAGAAACGCGCGGATGACCCTGCGTATTTCAAATACTACAACTCCCGCTACGGCGCGGCGGAGAGCGAGGCGAGCGGCTGGTTCACCTCCGCCTGCGGGCCGATGATTTATCAGGACCACGCACTGCCCGGTTTGCACGGGCAGTATTTTATTTGCGAACCGTCGGGCAATCTCATCCATCGCGCGGTAATCGAGGCGGATGGCTCGGCGCTGAAACTCCGCCGCGCGCCGGGCGAGGAGAGGTCGGAGTTTGCCGCAACCAGCGACCAATGGAGTCATCCGATGAACCTCACGCATGGCCCGGACGGTTCCATCTGGGTCACTGATTACTACCGCGAAATCATCGAGGACTACTCGGCGATCCCGCGCCATTTGCAGCAGCAATACGGCGTCTATGCCGGGCACAACCGCGGCCGCATCTACCGGCTCACCCATAAGGATGCGCCGCGTGCGCCGTCGGCTGACATGAGCGCGCTCGACCTGCCGACTCTCGCCCGTGAATGTGCCAGCCCGCTTTTCTGGCGACGCCAAACTGCGCAGCGTCTCCTCGTCGAACGCGGAGGTAAGGATGCCGCTCCGGCGCTGCGCGAATTGCTGGCCGCACCGAATGCTGAATCCTCCGCCGTCATCACAGCGCTCCGCACGCTCGACCAACTCGGCGTGCTCACGCCACCCGACGTGCAGCCTTTCATCAACCACACCCGCGCGGCTGTTCGCATCCACGCGCTGCAACTTGCCGACCGTTGGTTTGCCAAAGAAGAGGGCCGTGCCTTGCTCGAATCCGTGTTGAAGGCTGCATCCGGCGAAACAGACCCGCGTGTGCAAATTCAAATCGCGCTGAGCCTCAGCGAGACGCGCGACCCGGCGGCTTTCGCCATGGTGGTGCGCTTTGCATTGGAGCATCTTTCCGTGCGCTGGATGGACGCAGCCATCCTGTCGTCGTTGCACGGGCGAGGAGTGGAAATGCTGGCCGCGCTCATCGGCGAACCAAAGGCCTCCGCTCCTTTTCTCGCATCGCTCGCACAGTCCATCGCCGCGCACCGCGATGAAGCCGAACTTTCCCGCGCGCTCACGCTCATCGCCACCGCGGCGCCCGAAGCGCAAACAACCGTGCTCAACGCCCTCGCCAAAGGCCGCAAGAACGCCCCACGCAAACCGCTCGGCGACAAATCCGCCCGCGCCACGCTCGCGTCGCTGGCCGCCAGTCCGAATGTCGAAGTTCGTCAGGCCACACGCGCGCTCGACGACACCTTCGTTGCAACTGTTGCGGACGCCGAGGCCCCGGTGCCTGCCGGTAAATTGCCGCTCGCTGAAACCATCAGCGACGAGACATTTCGCAAATATGTCGCCGCGCTCGCGGGCCAGCGCGACCTCGGGCGCGGACACGCATTGTTCCTCCAATCGTGCGCGGTGTGTCACCGCATCGGCAGCGAAGGTCACGAAGTCGGTCCCGACTTGATGGGCCAACTCGGCTTGGCAGAGGAATCGCTCCTCAAAGAAATCCTCATGCCGAACGAACATATTCGTCCCGGCTACGAGACGACACTTGTCCAAATGGCTGATGGCAACACCGCAACTGGCATCTTGAAAGAGGACGGACCCACCAGCCTCACCTTGGTTTTGCCGAACGGCGTCGAGCAAGTGCTGCTGCGAAAAGATGTGACCGGCGTGCGCCGCCTCGCCACCTCGCTCATGCCATCCTTCGCCGAAAGACTCACGCCCTCCGATGTCGCCAACGTCCTCGCGTGGCTGCGCAGAACCTCGACTGCTGCGAGCGTGCCCGGAAAGGCGGCTGGCGAAGAACCTTCCGGTAACTGGGAAGTCCACCTCCGCCCGTTTATGCGCGAGAAGCCCGAGTGGTATGCAGGGGCCGAGGCTGTCCGCATCGCTGACAACGTGTTGCTTTACCAATGCGACTCCGGCGGCTGGCCAAAGACGATCGCTTTCAAAAAAAGGATCAACCTGACCGCGAATGTCACCGACGCGGAACGCCCCGCCATCGAAGCAGCCAGGAGCAAAACGGACAGCACGATAGACAACGGCTCGACCTACACGCAGATGGAATACTTGGCGCGTGTCTTCAACGCCACGAAGCAGGAACGATTCAAAGTGGGTTTCCTCAAGGGCCTCGATTATCTCCTCAATGCCCAATACGAAAACGGGGGCTGGCCGCAGTTTTCCCCCTTCCCCAAGAACAAGGAATACCTCGCGCGTGTCGTTTCCAACCGCGACACGAAAAACTACTTCCTGCATATCACTTTCAACGACGAGGCGATGGTGTCTGTCCTGTGCCTACTGCAAAGAATCACCAACGATAAAACACGATACGCATTTGTAGATGCCGAGCGCCGCTCGCGCTGCGAAAAGGCTGTCGCGAAGGGCGTCGAGTGCATTTTGAAATGCCAAATCGTGCTGAACGGAAAACGAACCGCCTGGTGCGCCCAGCACGATGAGAAGAGTTTGGCGCCCGCAGGTGCGCGGATTTATGAAAAGGCATCCATCAGCGGGAGTGAGGCCGTGGGCATCGTGCGTTTTTTGATGAGCCTCGACACGCCGTCGCCCGAAGTCGTGGATGCCATCCAGTCGGCGGTGGCGTGGTTCGATGCCGCTAAAATCAAGGGCCAGCGCCTGGTGGAGAATCCGGATGCGTCGCTGCCCAGAGGGTTTGATAGAATCCTGGTCGCCGACCCGAACGCGGAGCCGCTCTGGGCACGTTTCTACGAGCTGGGAACACAACGACCCATCTTCTGCGGCAACGACGGCGTCATCAAACGCAACATGTCCGAAGTCGAACCCGATCGCCGCACTGGCTATATGTGGTATTGCACGACTCCCGCCGATTTATTGAACAAAGACTACCCCATCTGGCAGAAAAAATGGGCTCCCGAAAAGAACGTCCTGACCAGATAAACGCCGCCGCAATGCAACATCACTCACAACAATCCACGTCGCGCTTGAAACCATCGCCAGATGGAAATCGGCATTGTTGGGGAGTGGGTCCAAGGAGCAGCAATATTCCTGTCGCCGTCCGCACATGCGCCGGAGGCGCACACACCCTCGGCAACGCGGCGGCGCACCGTTCCGCGACAAAATCTTTCCCTCACGCGCCACCGCCCGCCATCTTGCCGGAACATGCACGCCTCCGGCGCAACCAGCGACGGCGACAGGAATGTCGCCGCTCCTTGTGCGCCGCCTCTCCACACCTTCGCCCCAGCTTCCCCGGCCCTTTCTGCTCCTCCAGGTGGACTCATGCGATTTATACGAACACACAGCAGGAACTCCGCGCGAAACGCGGCCCTTTCGGGTGGAGCACCCGACTCGGGTGCGGTTTCCGGCGACTCGCCGGAAACACCTCGGTGCGGATGGATGGCTGAAGGCATCCGGTGCCGCTGGGTGCCCTGCGTGAGCCACGCGCACAGGGGCGCTCGCGGCGGGTCGC
>CAMAUI010000121.1 GCA_945861385.1 Prosthecobacter debontii | reverse complement strand
GTTGCCGGATTTTATCTCATCGCTGTCGAAGCCGCACACCACCGGCAGCGCGCGGTGCTCCGGCATGACCCGACGCGGCTGGAAAACATTCCCGCGTGCGTCCACCATGTGCACCCGCCCGGCGCTCGCAAAATCTCCCGGCACTTTTGCCGAGACCCATGCGACGGGCTTGCGCTCTGTCACGGTGATCTCGATCCGGCTCGGGAGATAGCGGCGGATCTCGACCGTGGCGACTTGCGGGATCGTGCGCAATTTCTCGCGCGCGACATCCAATTGGTAAGAAAAAATGTTTCGCCCGAGCTCGATGCCGGCGGTGCGCACGGCTTGCTCGTGGGTCAGTGAACCGTTGCTCTGGAACTTCACCTCCTTCAGCGAGTAGTCGGGATTCTCCCAAAACAGCCGCCGGTATCCTTCCGTCGCACCCCAGTACAATCCGGCGACAAACGCAACGAGGATCAGGACTTTCGCGATGCGCCAGACTGAACGGACAAGGCTCCGGAGCGTCACCGGTTTGCGGCGCCTCACGACGCTCTTGATGATGTGCTGCCTTCTCCGGTCCTTCGATGTGGTGAGGCGCTTGTTGTTGGGATTGTTGCTGTGTTTCATGGGCTTTGTTTGCGCGTGGTCGAAAGCTCGATGATGCGCCGGCACAACTCCGCGTAGCTGATGCCCGCGGCCTGCGCAGCCTCGGGCAGCAGAGACGACGGCGTCATGCCGGGAATCGTGTTCACTTCCAAAACGAGCGGCTCTCCCGTGTCGGCGAGCAAAATATCAACCCGCGAATAAACCTCAAGGCCAAGCGCGCGATGCGCGGAAATTCCCACCGCCTGCACGCGTGCGGTGATTTCCGGTGAAAGATGCGCCGGGCAGAAATGATCCGCGCCCGCCGCGGTCGGATCCAGCCACGTGTATTTGTTCGCAAAGTTGTAGAAGTCCGTCTTCGCCACGATCTCGATCACCGGCAGTGCGAGGTCGCCCACCACGCCCACGGTAAGCTCGCGCCCCGCGATGAACTGCTCGACCAGCAGCTCGCTCCCAAATTTCCACGCCTCCGCAAGCGATGGCTCCAGCTCCGCGGCGGTTTTTACAATGTACACGCCCACGCTGCTGCCCTCCTTCGGCGCTTTGATCACGAATGGCAGCGCCAGCGTGGGCCGCGCGCCGCCGTGGATGATCTCGAACTTCGCCGTCGGCACGCCGCGCTCGATGAGCCGTTTCTTCGTCGCGATCTTGTCAATCGCCAGCTCGCTCCCCGCGACGCCCTCGCCCGTGTAGGGCACGCCGCGCCGTTCGCACTCACGCTGCACCTGCCCATCCTCGCCAAATGTCCCATGGATCACATTGAACGCGAGCTGCGTATCCGGAGGCAGCGCGAAGCCCGCATCATCCACGACGACCGGCGTGACGAGCGCGCCCAGCGATTCCAGCGCGCCGACGACGCCCTCGCCAGATTTGAGCGAGACAAGTCGCTCCGAGCCCGGTCCACCCATCAGCACCGCGATTTTCCAGTTGGCAAGATTGAGAGTCATCGGTGTTTTCATCCCGCATTCATACGCACACGCGAGCGCGAAATTCCGGATAAGGCAACCGGCCCCGCTTCACAGCACCCCCCTTTCCTCGCCGACGATCTGCACCTCCGTGCTCAGCTCGATCCCACGGGCGAGCGCCCGTTCCTTGATCAGTCCGATCAGCCCGATCACGTCCTGCGCCGTCGCCCCGCCTTCGTTCACGATAAAATTCCCGTGAATCTCCGAAACCCGCGCACCGCCGACGCGCGTGCCTTTCAGCCCCAGCTCATCAATCAGCTTTCCAGCCGGAATCGTCGCCGGGTTTTTGAAAATGCAACCCGCGCTCGATTCCTTCGGCTGCGTCATGCGGCGCTTTTGCTGGCTCTCCTCCAGCTTGCTTACGATTTCCTCCGGCTCGCCCGGCGTGCCGCGGAAAATCGCGCTCACCGCGAAATTTTTCGCCAGCGTCGGCACGTCGCGGTAATGCACCTCCATCTCACCCGGCGTCCGTGTTTGAAATTCGCCGTTCGCATTTACAAATCGCACGCTCACGACCTGCCGCATGGTTTCGCCGCCCATCGCACCGGCGTTCATGCGCAGCGCGCCGCCGACGTCGCCGGGGATGCCCTCGAACCACTCGAACCCGGCCAGCCGTGCATCGCGTGCCGCGATGGCCAGCTCGCGCTGCTTCACGCCGACTCCCGCGGCGATGAGCCCCTCGTGGACTTCCAATCGCTTGAACTCACCACGCGCGAGGTGCGCCACGACCCCGCGGATGCCGCCATCGCGCACGAGCAAGTTCGAGCCTCGCCCGATCACGAACAGCGGCGCATTCCGCTCCGTGCAAAACCGCACCAGCCGCGCGAAGCCCTCCTCCGTCTCCGGCTCCGCCCAAAACTGCGCCGGGCCGCCAATCCGCATCGTCGTGTGTTTTGCCAGCGGCTCGTAGAGCTTGATGACGCCCGTGCCCATCACGTTAAGCAGTTCGTCGAGCATCGCCGCGTCCTTCGCGAGCGCCGCGCCTTGCTCGTGGATGTTCCCCGCGCCCAGTGAGAGCACGAGATCGCCCGGCTCCAAAATGCGCCCGAGGTCTTGCGAAATGAGTTCGCGCTTCGGCTGGAACGTCACGCCGTCCTGCCCCGTCTGCTGCGCGATGGCGTCCACGATGGTCTGCCCGCTCACTCCCGGAATCGGCTGCTCGCTTGCGGGATAAATGTCCGCGATCACCGTCACATCCGAATCCGGGAACGCACGGCCAAACTCATCCTTCAGCGCCTGCGTGCGCGTGTAGCGGTGCGGCTGAAACATCGTCAGCACGCGCTTGCGTCCCGTCTGCCGCGCGCTGGCGAGCGTCGCGCGAATCTCGGTCGGATGATGCCCGTAGTCGTCCACGAACATGAACCGCTCGCTGCGATACGTGATTTCAAAACGCCGCTTCGCCCCGCGGAACGACTCCAGCGCCTCCGCGATTTTTCCAAACGGCACGCCCAGCTCCGTCGCCAGCGCGATGACGCCCGTCGCGTTGCTGATGTTGTGGCGGCCCGGCACATTCAGCGTGATCGCGCCGAGTGGCTCGCCGCCGCGCGTCACGACGAAGTGCGACTGGAAGTCCTTCGTGTGAACGGCCTCGAACCGGTAAAGAGCCGCGCGCGACTCCCCGAACGCGATCGCCTGGTGGTGTTTGGTAGTTACGAGGCGAGTCGCGTTCGGGTCGTCGGCGCAGTAGAAAGTTTTCGATTTGGTGTTCGCGAGGAGCTGCTCGAACGCCCGCTCGATGGCCGCGAGGTCGGCGTAAAAATCGAGGTGCTCCTCCTCGATGTTCAAAATGAGCGCGTGCTCCGGGTGATAGCCGACAATCGTGCCGTCGCTCTCATCCGCCTCCGCGACGAACCACTCGCCCGCCGCGTCCCACAGCGCGTTCACGCCGAGGATCGGAATCTCCGCCCCGACGTAGTGCGACGGATTCAGCCCACCCACGCGCAGCACATGCGCCGCCATCGAGCTGGTCGTCGTCTTCCCGTGCATCCCCGCGATGACGATGCCCTTTTTCAACCGCATGATCGCCGCGAGCGCATCCGCCCGCCGCACCATCGGCAGGCCAAGCTGCTTCGCTGCGTCGAAGTCGGGATGCCCCGGCTTGATGGCCGAGGAAAAAATCACGAGGGCCGCGTCGCGCACTTTCGCGGGATTCGGCGGCGAATAAAAATCCAGCCCCAGCGATTGCAGCCGCGCCGTCTCCACCGTCGTCGCCTTGTCGCTCCCGCTCACGCGATGCCCGAGCGAGATGCACAGCCCCGCAATCCCGCTCATGCCCGACCCCGCCACGCCGATGAGGTGAATGCGCTTCGCGCTGCCGGTGAGAAATTGTGCAAGTTCGGAGCCGTTCACGGGCAGGCTCCTTTCAAAAGCGTCGTGTGAGTGCCGCGAGGCTTTGGAGTGCGGGGGCTTGACCCCGCTTTTCCTTTCGGCATGGAACATTTCCGATTCACGGGCGACGTCGCGCGCACGACTGCTTCCGGAAGTTGGCTGACATTCCACGCGCCCTCCGAAGAAAGCCAAAGCGGGGTCAAGCCCCCGCACTCCAAAGGCTGGCGCCACTCGCGCGGGCCTTTTGCAAATCTTCGTTGGTCGTTTATCGCCTTCACAGGAATTTCAAAATCGTATCCGCCACCGTCTCGGCGGCGTTGTTGGGATAGAGGGCGCGGGCGGCTTGCGACATCGCGGCCAGCTTCTCCGGCGCATCAAGCAGGCCGTTGATCGCAGCCGTGAGCGTGTCACCGGTGGCGTCGCTTTCCTTCAACATCACACCCGCGCCAGCGCGAACGAATATCTGTGCGTTCGCCGTCTGGTGATCTTCGGCGGCGAACGGATACGGAATCAGCACCGAGGGCAGGCCGAAGTGCGAAAGCTCCGTGAGACTCGCCGCGCCGCTGCGCGCGATGGCGATGTCCGCCGCGCCGTAGGCTTCCTGCATCGCATGGTGAAACGCCGCGACGTGCGCCTTCACGCCCGCCTTCGCGTAGGCGTCGCGCGTTGCAGCTTCATCGCTTTTGCCGGTGAGGTGAATCGCCTGCACGCGCCCCGTGAGCTTCGGCAGCGCCTCGACGACACGCTTGTTGATCCCGCTCGCGCCCTGGCTACCGCCCATCACGAGCAGCGTGCTTTTTTCCGGCGAAAGCCCGAACGCAGCACGCGCCGCCGAGCGATCCACCGGCTGCCGCAGCGCGGATCGAATCGGCGTACCGACGACCTCGCACTGCGCGTTTGGAAAATGGCGGCGGCAGTCCTCGAAGCCGAGCAGCACGCGGGTGACGTGCTTCGCGTTCCAGCGGTTCGCGCGGCCCGGGATCGCGTTCGACTCGTGGACGAACGTCGGCAGGCCGCGCTTTTTCCCGACGACAATCGGCGCGAAGCAAGTGAAGCCGCCCATGCCGAGCACTGCGGCGGGTTTCCAGTCATCGAAGAGCGCCGAGCACCGCCGCTTCGCCGCGCGCAGCTTCAGCCAGAACCGCAGGAGCGCGAGCGGCGACTTCGACTGCAAGCCCTCGCCCGCGACTTTCTCGATGCGGAATTCGTCGCGCCCTCTCGTCGCCAGCACATCAATTTCCTTTTCCGAGATGAGCAGCATCACGCCATGCCCGCGGGCGATCAGGACCTCGCCCACGGCGAGGCCTGGAAAAAGGTGCCCGCCGGTTCCGCCGGCCGCGATCGCGAACCTCATCTGGGTTTGCTGGTGGGCGTCAGCGGTGTGCGGTTGGTGGGAATGTTCGCGACGGGGCTCACAAAAGGCTCGCTGGTGGGCTGCGATTCGCGCCGCAGCGGGTGCGGCGCGCGGTCGTGCGTGTTGTCGAAGGTTCGCTGTCTGGCTGGTGGCACTGTTGTTTTCATAGGGTCACATACGCGGCGAAATGCGTTTTTTTGTTTTCAGCGCGAAGAATGCGGCATCGGGATTCGGTTCCTCGCCGAACCCGCGCCGGTAAATGCTGATGAGGATGCCGACGCCAGCGAGGCAGAAGGCGAGGTTCGAGCCGCCGTAGCTGATGAACGGCAGCGGCAGCCCCTTGTTGGGGAGGAGCATCGTCGTCACGCCCATGTTCATGATCGCCTGGAGCGCAAGCAGGGCGACGATTCCGAAGCCGAGCAGTTTTCCGAAACGATCCCGCGCACGGGTCGCGATCACCACGCCCGCGACGAGCAGCAGAAGGAAGCAGAAGACCACGCCGAGGGTGTACTGCAGGCCCATTTCCTCCCCGACCATCGGGAAGATGAAATCGGTGTGCGCGTAGGGCAGGTACGCGAATTTCTGCATACCATTGCCCAACCCCAATCCGTAGAACCCGCCTGATCCGAATGCGATCAAACCCTGGACCTGCTGGTAGGCGTCCTCCGGGTAACGCTGAGGATCAATGAATGCGAGGAAGCGCCCCTTGCGTTCCGCCATACTCTGGATGATCGCATAGAGCCCTCCCGCGCCTGCCACCGCGATGATGGCGAGATAAATGAGGCGCGTGCCCGCGACGAACATGATGAGCAGCGCCGTGCATCCGATCAGTGCGGAGGTGCCGAGATCCACTTCCGGGGCGATGAGGAGGATGATGCCGCCGGCGATGCAAAGCGGGACAACGAACCCGCGGATGAATGACTTCGGGTCAGTCTGCTTTTTTGAAAACCACCACGCGATGCCGACCAGCACGGCGAGTTTTCCGAGTTCGGATGGCTGGAATGTCTGCCCGCCGATCCCGATCCAGCGGCGCGCGCCATTCAGATCCTTTCCGAGGCCGGGCACGAAGCAACAGGCCAGCAGCACGACCGCAGTGCCATAGAGCAGCCAGTGGAGCCGTTCGAATTTCCGGTAGTCCACCAGCGCAGCGGTGATGCACGCGCCGACGCCCACGCAGAGCCACAGCAACTGCCGGTTCAGGAAGAAGGAGGGATCGCCCTTTGCGTCGGCAGCGTAGGCGCCCGTGCTCGTCAGCATCACCACGCCAAGCGAGGTAAGCGCAACCACGGAGGCCACGAGGAGGAAGACGCTGACGAATACGAAACGCTTGGGCATTGTCGTGGGTGGCTAGCCTTTCTTCGGAACTTTCAAAACCTGGCCGACCTGAAGCTTCCGCGGATCCTTGATGTTGTTGAGTTTCGCGAGTTCATCGTAGCTCACGCCCAGTTCCCGGGCGACCTTCGTGAGGGTGTCGGTCTTCTTGATCGTGTAAGTCGGAGGGGTGCTCTTGTTGGGCGGCATGGATTTGACCTCCGCGCGCGCGGTGCCCTTCGACTCGGGCGCGGGGGGCATCGTTTGCGCTGCCGGGAGTATGAGTTCCTGGCCGGCACGGATGTCGTCCTGATTTTTGAGACGGTTCGCCGCGACGATGTCGGCGGGTTTCAAGCCGTACGCGAGCGCGATGCGCGTGAGGTTGTCGCCGGTTTTCACCGTGTAGTAATTGGCGCCGCCAGGCAGGGGCAGGCGCGGGAGTTCCGGCTCCGGTGGAAAGATGGCGGCAACCGGTTCGAGGCGCGGCACGGTGGGTTGCGGTGCTGTCCGCCCGGGCTGCGCGGCTGCAAGGGCCGGGGCTGCGGCCTTCTTTGTGTCGCCTGCCAGCGCAGGCGAGGGATTGTTGTCCCGGATCCGGGTGAACGCGAAGACGCCGATGAGGGCGATGATGTGCAGGATCAGGACGATTACGAACGCGCCGGAGAGGCGCGTGTCTGTCTCGTCGTCATCGTACGAAGCCGGGATGGCTTCGCGTGCGGTGGCGGCGTTGAGCTTCTTCGCGCTGGTGCGTGAAAAGAAGCGGCGGAGTTGGTTCAGTTGTTTTTTCATGGTTGGCGTGTGTTGGCTGGTTGGATTTGCTGGACTATCTGGCGAAACTGGTTTCCGCGGTCGGCGTAGTTTTTGAACATGTCGAATGACGACGTGCCGGGACTGAAAAGGACGATGTCCCCGCTGCGGGCCTGCGAGCTTGCGGTGGCGACGGCGCGCTCGAGCGAGCGGCCGGCGCTGATGCATGGCAGCCTTGGCGACCATGCGCGCTCGATGCGCTCCGCCATCTCGCCGATGAGCACCGCGCAGCGGCATTTGCGTCCCACAAGCTCGGCCACGGTGTCGAACTCGAAGCCCTTGTCCTTGCCGCCCGCGATGAGGACGACCGGGCGCGTCTCGCCGGCGAGTGCTTTTTCCAGGGAGTCGAGGTTGGTCGCCTTGCTGTCATTCACATAGTCCACGCCGTCGAGCGTGCGGATGAGTTCGCAGCGGTGCGGCAGCGGGCGGTAGGCGCAGAGGGCGTCGTGCATCGCGGCAGGGTCGAGGCCGAGGGCGATGCCGGCACCGAGGGCGGCCATGAGATTCTCGGCATTGTGCGTGCCGCGGAGGTGCGTGTCCCGCATGGCGATGACGGGTTTGCCGCGGAAATGAATCACGCCATCGCGCAGTTCAAAATCAGCGCCAGGCACGCAGGCGCTGAATGTGATAGTGCGGGCCTTGAGTGGCGGTAGTCTGTCGCGGAAATTCACCACGGCCCAGTCGTCCGCCGTCTGGTTTTCAAAGATGCGCACCTTTGCCGCGTAGTAGCTCTCCATGTCGGGGTAGCGGTCGAGGTGATCGGGGGCGAAGCCGAGCCACACGGCGACCTTCGGGCGGAACGCGCGGATTTCCTCGAGTTGAAAGCTGCTGATCTCGACGGTCATCACGTCGAGCGAGCGGCCCTGGATCGCCTTTGCGGAGAAGGCCGGGCCAATGTTGCCGCACGCGACGGTCTTGATGCCGCCGGCATTGAGCGCGACTTCGCAGAGCTGTGTCGTTGTGGTTTTGCCGTTGGTGCCGGTGATCCCGACGACGGCAGTGCCGCAGAGCTGATCCGCGATCTCCAGTTCGCCGATGAGTTCGATGTCCTTTGCGCGGAAATTTTTCACCAGCGGCACGACGGGATCTATGCCGGGACTGAGGATGCCGAGGTCGTAGCGGGTGGCGTCCGTGTCTGCCGCCGGGCCGAAGATGCACTCGATGCCGGCAGGTTTCAGCGCGGCGAGCTTCGGTGCAAGTTTCGCAGGGTCGCCGCTGTCGAGCACGGTTACGCGTGCGCCGAGGGAGCGCAGAAGCCTTGCCGCGCTTTCGCCGCTTTCGCCCGCCCCGAGGACTGCAATATGAAGGTTGGCGACGTTCATCTGAGTTTGAGTGTGGCAAGCCCGACGAGCATGCAGACGAAGCTGACGATCCAAAAGCGGACGACGACGGCGGTTTCCTTCCAGCCGCTCAATTCGAAGTGGTGATGCAACGGCGCCATGCGGAAGAACCGGCGCCCTTCGCCGTACTTGCGGCGCGTGAATTTGAAATAGAACCGCTGGATGAGCACCGACACCGCCTCGACTACGAACACGAAACCGATGATGACGAGCAGCAGCTCCTGCTTCACGCAAATCGCCACGACGCCGATGGCGCTGCCGATGGCAAGCGAGCCGGTGTCGCCCATGAACATTTTCGCGGGATGCGCGTTGAACCACAGGAAGCCAAGCGATGCGCCCGCGAGCGCCATGCAGAAGACGGTGAGTTCGCCAGCCTGCGGGTAGAATGGCACCTGGAGGTATTCGGCGATGACGAAGTTGCCCGCGATGTAGGCGAGCATCGCGTAGGCAAACGTGACGGTGAGCGTGCAGCCGGTCGCGAGGCCATCGAGCCCGTCGGTGAGATTCACGGCGTTCGAGGTGCCCATGATGATGCCGGCGAAAAACAGGAACGTGAGGACGATGCCCATGTTCGCGACGACCATCTTTTTATAAAACGGGACGAACAGCGCGCCTGCCTGCACGTTGAGCTGGGGGTCGCTGAGGAAAAACCACGCCACCACGATGGTGATGCCGAGTTGCACGAGGAGCTTGGTGCTCTCGCGCACGCCGGCGGAGTTTCGTTTGGAGACCTTCAGGTAGTCGTCTGCAAACCCGAGCATCCCGGCGGCGAACATTGAGCCGAGGACGAGCCAGACGAACGAATTGTCCGGCCTTGCCCACAGCAGGGTCGAGATGATTGTCGCGCCGAGCAGCAGGATGCCGCCCATCGTGGGGGTGCCGGCCTTCGAGCCGTGCAATTCCGCGAGTTTGTTCACCTCGTCGGCGCTGCGGATCGGCTGTCCAAATTTCAGCGAGAGAAGGCGGCGGATGGTGTAATTGCCCAGCATGAGGCTGAGGGTGAACGCCGTGAGCGCCGCGAAGACTGCGCGAAAGGTGATGTACTGAAAGACGTTGAACGCTTTCATGAAATCGCTCTGCGCACCCTCGCTCAGTTGGTTCAGGTAGAAGAGCATCAGTCCCCGCCTCCTTCCTCGAGCGCCTCGACGACGAGCTCGAGCCGCGCCGAGCGGCTGCCTTTGACGAGCACGATGTCGCCCTCGTGCATGAGGCTGCGCACCGCGCCGGCCGCGTGGGCCGTGTCGGAAACCTGCTGCACAGTTGCGAGGCCGGATGCGCGTGCCGCTTCGGCGATCCAGTGCGCTTTTTCACCGACCACGACCAGGCCGGAGAGGCCGCATCGCGCCGCCGCTTCGCCGACACGGCGGTGGCCGGCCTCCGCGTGGCTCCCGAGTTCGCCCATCGCTCCGAGCACGGCGAAACGGTGCCCGGCGCCCGGCATCTGCATCAGCGTCGCGAGGCCGGCGATGACGCTGTCGGGATTTGCATTGTAGGTGTCGTCGAGGATGAGGATTCCGCCCGCGTGCTTTTGCTGGAGGCGTCCTTTGCTGAGTCGCGGCGTGGCAAGACCGGTGGCGCACTCATCAAGTGTGAGGCCAAATGCAATCCCGGCGGCACAGGCGAGCAGGGCATTTCGCACCATGTGCTCGCCGGGAACGGGGAGTTCCGCCCGCACGCACTGCCCAGTGGCATGCAGGCGGAACTTTGTCCCCGATGAAAGTGGAGTGAGATCGGTCGCGCGGATGTCGCCGCGGCTGATCCCGGCGGTGACGACGCGTGCGCTGCACCGCTTCGCGATGGCGGGCGTGCAGTCGTCGTCCGCGTTGAGGATCACGGTGCCATCCGCGTGGACGGCTTCCGCAAGCGCGCCTTTTTCGAGTGCGATGGCCTCGCGCGAGCCCATGAATTCAATATGGGCAATGCCGATGTTTGTGATGATCGCGGCGTCCGGCCTTGTCATGGCGGCGAGCGGTGCGATTTCGCCGGGGTGGTTCATGCCGATCTCGACGACGGCGGCCTCGTGGCGCGAGTCCAGGCCGAGGAGGGTGAGCGGGACGCCGATGTGGTTGTTCAAATTGCCGGATGTCCTGGCGGTGCAGAACCGCCGGGAGAGGACCGCGTGAGTGAAGTCCTTGGTCGAGGTCTTCCCGTTGCTTCCGGTGACGCCGGCCATTTTCAGCGGGAGCGTTGCGCGATAATTCGCGGCGAGCGATTGCAGTGCGCGCAGTGTGTCGAGGACTTCGATGATCCCGAATGTGCCGGGCAGACCGAGCGGAGCCCGCTCG
>CAMAUI010000120.1 GCA_945861385.1 Prosthecobacter debontii | reverse complement strand
CGCAAACCTTTTCACCCAAACCCGTGCAAAACATTTCAAACGGTGGATTACCCGATCGAAGCCCTGCAGCTGGCAGCCGCGCGAGCGACTGTCGTCGGTTTAGTATGGTCGGTAATCGCCGCTTGAGCGCCACCCAGAGTCCTCGGATTGCCGGCCTTGTCGAAGGCGGGAGTGAGCAGGTCGGCGCTCGCTCGCTTGTTCTCGTCGCTGGCCGCTCGCACGCCGTCCGCCCACGACTGCACTTCCTTCGCGCCCTCGCCAATCTCGTCGCCGATGAGCGGGATGCCCGAGAGCCAGTCGAGGAGCTTCGCGATGCCGTCGAGGAGGAAGGCGATGAAGCCCTGCGCGATCCCCATGATCGCCTTGCCCATGCCGATCCAGAAGTCGGCCGTGGTCACGATTTGAAACAGCGTGATGGCGTTCTTCACCGCCTCAACGAGCGCCTGCCAGAGCGCCTGGGCCACGGCCATGAGTGTTCCCGCGAGAAAGTTCACCGCATTGGCGAACGCAATCTTTGCCGAGGTGAACAGGATGTCGCCAACCTTCCCATCCGCGAACGCCTGCACGATGAACGCCACCGCTTCGCCGGCTTTCTGTCCCCAGCTTGCGAGGTCGAGCGAGGCAAACTTGTCGAGCAGCGGCTTGAGCACCGGCGCGACCTTTTCCGCCACGCCGACCCAGAACCCGCGCACCTTCAGCCCGGTCAGCGCGAGCTTGTCGCTCACGTCATCAAAGAGCGCGGCATCTTTGGCGAGGATCTGCGCCTGCGAGCCGACCTGGTTCGCCGCATCGCCAAAGCCATCGGACGAAAAGAGCGCGAGCAACTCCGCGCCACTGCGCCCAAAAATCTCCATCGAAGCCGCAGCTTTCTGCGACGGGTCTTGGATGGTGTTGATCGCGGTGCCGAGCGTGCGGAACTGCTCCGCGGGCGTCTTCTTCTTCAGCTCATCGAGATTGATTCCGAGCTTCTTGATCGTGTCGTCCGCCGAGCCGCCTTGGAGCGTCTTCGCCATCTTGCCGAACACCGGCCCGATGTCCTCCGCCGACTTGCCCGCGTTGGCGAATTCCTGCTGCAACACGACGAGATCGGCCACAGCGATGCCCGTATTGGCCGAGAGATCGTTGAGTTGCCCGCCGACATCGAGCGCCTGCTTGAATCGGTCGAACCCCGCCGTCACCACGCCCGCCGCCGCACGGATGGCAATGAACGCCACTGCGAACTTGGCGATGCGCGATTGCAGCGCGATTGGCTGGGTGTCGCCGCGCACGAGGGCCATGTCGAAGAGCGCCTCGATCTTGGGAAGGTTCAGCTCGCTGTTCCACACCGTCATTGCAAAGCCCGTATTGCGGAAAAGCTGCCGCGCCGCCGTGACCCTCAGGGTTTCGATGGCCGTGCGGGCGCTGGCCGCGGCGACCTCCGCGGAATTTTGTGCATTCCACAGGGTATTGAGCGTCCCGCGAAAAGAGGATACCGTCGCGCTGAGGCTCACGAGCACTGGCTTCGACACCTGCTGGCCGAGCCGCGTGGCCAATCCCTCCAGTGCATCTATCCTTTGCTGATAAGTGCCCGTCGTGAAGTCCTCCCGGCCATGCGGCAGCAATAATTGATACACCGTCCCCTGATAAGGAACCTGCGCGCGGATGGAGCGCATGGTTCGGCCAAGGCGGGTTCATTGCTGAGTCATCGCGCTGTAAATCAGGCAGAAAAATGGAGGCAGAAAAATCCCGATCTTTCTGCCCGAATTTTTCTGCCTGTATCGGGGCGGCACCGCTGCCGCATCCCCGTGCAATCTGGCCGAACCAACCGGGCAGGGAGGGACTCCTCAAATCGTGAATGGGAACTCGCGCAAAGGCGCAAAGGCGCAAAGACGCAAAGCAGTGGAGATTGGGTGGATTGCGTCCCTCAGCCGGAAGGGGAGGCCGGCTGTGTTTCCATTTCTTCGCGGCTCTGCGCCTTTGCGTGGGAACCCATGTTTGCATCGCCGTGTTCAGGTTAAATCAGACCACCTTTCAGAAATAATCAGACGCACTTCGGGCGAAGGGCGGGTTTCGGGTAGGGTGGGCATCCTGCCCGCCGAGCGACGCATCTTGCGTCGCGGCCTTTCGGCGCTGGCTTGGACGCCATGGGAGTTCGTTCGGGCGAGACGCCCGAACCGGCGGGCGGGACGCCCACCCTACCCGGGACGCTCCGCTCGCTTGAAGGCGGGTCTCGTTAATTCTGAGAGATGATATGAGTCATCGCGCTGTAAATCAGGCAGAAAAATCCCGATCTTTCTGCCCAAATTTTTCTGCCTGTATCGGGGCGGCACCGCTACCCGCCTGCCGCGGCCAACTGTCCGGTTACTTCCAAGAGTTGGTAAACCTAAAACCGGCAATGGAATGAGCCACGAAAAGGCACAGAAGGCCCAAAATGAGGGGGAAAGGGGCTGGATGGCTCCGGCTATTCGCTCACTCAGCGGGTGAATTCGCCGTTTTCGGCAATCCCATCCTTTTGTGCCCCTTGTGCATTTTTGCGGCTCCCCATCGCCGGTTTTAGGGTAAAAGTGATTGTTTGCAGAATCACGCGGTCCGCTGGCGCGGGGGCGGGAGGATTCCCGTGAGGCGGGTGGGAGCGGGCGGTTACCGGGCGGCGAGCTGGAATGGCTGGGTGGTGGCTCCGGCGCGGAGGCTGGGGGTGAGGCGGTAGTAGGCTTCGAGCATGAGGGTGCAGAGGGTGGTGCGGTAGATGTAGGCGGTGAGGGTTTCGCTGTTCTGGAGGTTGCCATGTCCAGGGGCGTTCATTTTTGGCCAGCTCCCGTCGGGGCTTTGGGCGCCGGTGATCTCGGCGCTGAAGCGGCGGTCCCATGCCGTGGCCTCGGCGCCGCCAAACATGAGCATGGCGTTGGTGTGATAGTACCAGGCGTAGAGGTCGGCTTTGTCGTGGGTGTATTTGATGGGTTGCTCTTTTTGAACGGTGTCGTTGATGAATTCGATGCCGCGGCGAAGGGCGGGGTTGCGTTCGCCTTTCCATGACAACTCGCAGAGCACGCCGATGCCCGTGAGGCTGTAGCGGTCTTCCGGGCCGCGGTAGCCGTAGCCGCCCTTGGGGCCGCGGACGCGGGTGAGGCTGGCGATGCCGCGATCGAGTGCGGGGGTGACGCCGGGGAGGTTGAGGCCGGTGAGTTGGGCTGCCTTGAGGGCCTGGATCTGCCAGCCGGTGACGGAGGTGTCGCCGGGGCTTTTGTCGAAGCGGTACATCCAGCCGCCGTCCGGCCCCTGGCCCGCGACGATGTGGGAGACGGCTTTGCGGAGCAGCTCGACGACGCGATCATCCTGAGACTTGGAGCCGCGGGTGAGGGTGTAGTATTCGGCGAGTGCGTAGGTGGCGATGCCGTGCTCGTACACGCCGCCATTGCCGGGGCCCCAATCCGCGCCGGACATGGCGAGCCTGCCGTCGGACATGGTGCCATTGGTGATGAGCCATTCGATGCCGAGGTTCACGTTGTAGCCGTAGTCTTTCGAGTCGCAGAGTTCGCCGTGGCCGAGGAAGCAGAGGAGCGCGAGGCCGGTCATGGCGCCCTTGTTTTCCAAGCCCCAGGAGCCGTCCTTGTTCTGGTGGTCGCGGAGCCAGTTCAGTGCGCGGATTACGGCGTCCTCGGTCGCTTTGGTGGGGCCGGGTTTTCCGGGTGGCCCGGTGATGCGCCCGCTTGGATCTTTGCCGAAGCGTGGGCCGTAAGGGCCGGGGATGGTGCCTGGAATTTTGATGAGGATGTCGGGGCCGCTCCCGAGTTTCAGGCTGTCGCGTGAAAGGGTCACGGTATCCGGAACGGTCAGCTTGCTTACGACTGGCGTGGTGATCACGGCCAGTCCGCCGGTCGGCGGCGGGGGTGTGGTGATTTGAACCCCCGAGGGCTGATCCGCTTCAATCTTCGGGCGGCTGTCGTCTTGGGTCTTCACGTGGATTTTGATTTCATCGGAGATGGCGATGCTCCCGATGGGGATTTCCTCGGGTTCGACATTGCGGACGCAGATCACGAGCGTGGCAAGCAGCGGCACGAGGATCGCGTGGATGAGCAGCGAGAAGCTGAGGAACCGCGAATTGGCAAGCCGCTCGCGGAGGGTGGGTGTGGTGGTGGATGGTGTGTTCATGTGGATGGTGTGCTTCACCGTGAACACGGCAGGAAAATCCGGGGGATTAGGCGGGTGGGATGAACATGCTGTTAACCCCGCGTGTTTCGCTGACCGAGCAACGCCGTGCGTAGCGCGGGCTTCCAAGCCTGCTGTGTCGCGGATTTCCAAATCCGCGGCGGCTCCGGCAGGCCGGACACCCTGCCGACTTGGAAGTCGGCGACACGGCAGGCTTGGAAGCCTGCGCTACACAAAGGTGCGCGCCCGTTGCGGAGAGAGGGTGTGCAACATGCGGGTGGACCGTCGTGCGGGCGTGCCCGGCGGCGGCTGGCGCGCTTGCGAAGTGTGGGGAGCGGAGGCTACCCGGCGAGCACCGGAAGGCCGCCCGTGCTGTCGCCCACGGGGACGCGCACATCAATGCGCTCGAGGAGCGAGACCCAGAGGTTGCTGATGGGGGTTTCCTGTCCGAGGCGGATGTGGCGGCCGGTCTTGATGGTGCCGCCGCCACGCCCGGCGAGGAGGATGGGCAGGTCGTCGTGGTTGTGGCGGTCGCCGTCCGAATTACCGCTCCCGTAGGCGATCATGCAGTGGTCGAGCAGTGTGCCGTCGCCCTCGCGGACGGATTTCAATTTCTCGACGAGGTAGGCGAACTGCCGGACATGGAATTTGTTGATCTCGCGGATCTTCGCGAGCTTCTTCGCGTCGCGGCCGTGGTGGGAAAGCTCGTGGTGGCCCTCGTTCACGCCGATCCACGGATAGGCCCTGTTGCTGCCTTCGTTTGCGAGGACGAAGGTGGCCACGCGGGTGGCGTCCATCTGGAACGCGAGCACGAGCATGTCGGCCATGAGGCGGAGGTGTTCCTCGTAGCTGCCGGGGATGCCTGTCGGGCGGGGAAATTCCGCGGGCGCCACGAGCGGTGGCAGGATTTTCGCGCGCTGCATGCGCTGCTCGATGTCGCGGATGCTCGAGAAGTATTCGTCCAGCTTTTGCTGGTCGGCTTTTCCGAGGCGGGCGCTGAGCGAGGCGGAGTCTTCGCGGATGAAATCGAGCACGCTCCTGCGGGATGCGATGCGCCGTTCGCGCGTGGCCCCGTCGCCGCCGCCAAAAAGGCGCTCGAAGACGAGCCTCGGGTTCACTTCCTTCGGCAGCGGCTGTGTCGGCGAGCGCCAGGCCATGGTGTTGGAATACACGCACGAATAGCCGCTGTCGCAGTTGCCCGCCATGTTCCCCTGCTCGCACCCGATCTCGAGCGACGGAAGATGCGTCTGGTTCCCGATCCGCTGCGCCGCGAGCTGGTCCACGGAAGTCCCGCAGCGGATGTCCGTGCCGTCGGTCTTGCGCGGATGGGCGCCGGTGAGAAACGCCGCCAGCGCGCGTGCGTGGTCGCCGCCGCCGTCGCCATGCGGCCGCGCTCCGTCCGCGGCGAGACCGGTGAGAACATTGATGTCATCGCGGACGGCGGCCAGCGGCTGGAGCAATTCGGTGAGGTCAAACCCCGCGCCTTCCTGTTTCGGCGTCCAGAAGGCCATGTCCTTCCCATTCGGCACGTACACAAACGCCATGCGCGTGGGCGACGTGCGGCTCGCGGGCGCGCCGGCGGCCCATGCGGTGAGATTCCCCATCGCCTCCAGCCACGGCAGGGCGAGGGCGGTCCCGAATCCCCGGAGAACTGTGCGGCGGCTGATGAGTGTTTTCATGTCGTTGGAAATGATGAGCATCGCCCGCGCCTGCGCGCAGACTCGTGGATGATAACCGGCCAGCGGAGAAAGTCGTGGCCAATTTGATCGGGCCGCCTGTGTTTCCTCTTGCATGCGCGGGGATGAGTCCCGAAATCGCGGGTGTTGTGGCTCGTGATTTTCCGGATTTTTCAAACCTCCCGTGCATTCGGGGTGGCGTATGCTGACTGACACGCACGCGCATCTCGATTTCCCGCAACTCGCGGCGGATTTGCCCGGGGTGCTCGCGCGTGCGGAGGCCGCGGGCGTGCGGCGTGTGGTGACGATCGGGACGGGGATCGAAAGCAGCCGCCGGGCGCTCGCGATGGCGGGACAATACCCACAGGTCTTTGCGGTCGCGGGGGTGCATCCAAATAACGTCGCGGAAGAGGCGCCGGATTTTGCGGGCGCAATCCGCGAAATCGCCCGCAGCCCGCGCGTGGTGGCGCTGGGTGAGACGGGGCTCGATTACCACTATCTGCCCGGCACGCGCGGTGGCACGGCGGAAGATGATGCGGCGAACAAGGCCGCGCAGGCGGCGGCGTTCCGTGGGCACCTTGATCTCGCCGTGGAAACCGGACTGCCTGTCGTCATCCACGAACGCGATGCGTGGGATGACACGCTGGCGGTCCTCCGCGAGTACGCCGGGCGGGTGCGCGCGGTGTTCCATTGCTTCGGGAAATCACCAGCCCACGCGGCGGAGGTGATCGCGATGGGCCATCTCGTGAGCTTCACGGGCATCGTCACTTTCAAGAAAGCGGAACTCTTGCAGCGAAGCGCGGCGGCGGTGCCGGCGGACAAGTTCATGGTGGAGACGGACTGCCCGTACCTCGCGCCGGTGCCGCACCGGGGAAAACCGTGCGAGCCCGCATTCGCGAGGCACACCGCGGAATTCATCGCCGCCCTGCGGGGAGTCTCGCTGGAGGCAATCGCCGCGGAGACCCAGGCGGTGGCGGATGGCTTCTTCCGCTTTCCGCGGTGAGCGCGCGACAGTTCCGCAGAATCGCCTTGCCGCGCGCAGCGCCCCTTTTAATCTCCGCGCCACATGTCCACGCACGCCGCTTACGACTCCAAGGTGGAGGGGAACGTCATTTTCACAAAGGCCGACGCCGCCATCAACTGGATGCGCAAAAATTCCCTCTGGCCGATGCCCATGGGCCTCGCCTGCTGCGCCATCGAGCTAATGGCCACCGGTGCGGCGCGCTTCGACATCGCGCGCTTCGGCGCCGAGGTCATGCGCTTTTCCCCGCGGCAGAGCGACGTGATGATCGTCGCCGGCACCGTCACGTATAAAATGGCGCTCGCCGTGAAACGCATCTGGGACCAGATGCCCGAGCCGAAGTGGTGCATCGCCATGGGCGCGTGCGCGAGCAGCGGCGGCATGTATCGCAGCTACGCCGTGCTCCAGGGCATTGATACGCTCATCCCCGTGGACGTTTACATTTCCGGCTGCCCGCCGCGCCCCGAGGCGCTCATTGAAGGCCTCATGCGGCTCCAGCGCAAAATCGAGGGCGAGCGATCGCTCTCCACGCTGAAGGGTGAACTCACCGCCGGACTTGTCTGAGCCATGAACACACTCGAAGTCTCCGCTTCCGCAAAAAAGAACGCATCCGCTATCGCGGCAAAATTTGCCGGCGTGAAACAGGCGGAGTTCCGCGGCGAACTCACACTCACCGTCACCCGCGCACAATTCCGCGGGATCGCGCAGTTCTGCCGCGATGAACTCGGCTACGACTATCTCATTGATATCAGCAGCGTGGATCACTTCGGCGAAGAGCCCCGCTACGAGATGGTCTATGAACTCCAGCGCCTCGAACCCGCGGATCATCTGCGGATCAAATACACCGTGAGCGAGGATGACGCCACCGCCCCGAGCGTGGTGGACATCTGGCCGACCGCCGACTGGCACGAGCGCGAAGTGTTCGACATGATGGGGATTCATTTCCCCGCGCACCCGGATGTGAAGGAAGTCGGCCACATCCGCCGCATCCTCATGTGGGACGGCTACCCGTTCCATCCGCTGCGAAAGGACTTCCCGCTCGCCGGCAAGGACAGCGACACGCCCGACGTCGCCTTCTCCCGCGCCGCCCCGCTCGCCGGCGGCCCCTTCGTCACCGCTGCGACCGGCGGCGACACGCAGGCCCGCGAACCGCGCTCGCGGGAGATGGAGTGAAGGTTGGGGCCGGCGATAATCGGCTAAATTGCGGAGCGAGTTGACGAAACAGCACACATCGGAACCGCGGCATTCTCCGAATGCGACTGTCTTGCATTCAGCATTCATCCCAGTAGCGTGCGGCCATGAGCATGTCGGAGATCCTCGACGACCTTCCCCGTCTCAACGACGTCGAGCGGCGTGCGATTTTGCACCGGCTCTCGGAACTCGATCCCGGCATCGCCCTGGACGAAACGCCGGAAATGCTCGCCGCCATTGATGCCGGCATCCGCTCGATGGTGGGACGAGGGACGGGCTGATTATCCGCTTCAGTGCGCCGCGTCTCCGCGCTGGCGTTTCAGCTCCAGCAGGTCGCGCAGGCGCACCAAATCCGCGCGATCCTGCTCGCGGTAGGTGGTCTTGCTTTTGATGAGCATTTCGAGGCTGAGGAAGGGCACCCGCACGCCTTCGATCGTGATCGCCTCGGCTGTGGCGATGGCTTCCGCATAGCGCACCTGCCACGCTTGGCGGCTCACGTCCACCTCGACCTCGTCGGCGATTTTCACGACCACATTTTCCGCGATGTCCTGCGGCGTGAGTTCGGCGGCGGCGTGATCTTCGAGTTCCGAGAGCGCGGCGATCACCCGCTCGAAATTCTCGGTGGAGTCTTCCACGAGAATGTCGACATCCTCCGTCGTCCGCACATGGCCGTGGAGGATGCAGGCATGGCCGCCCACAATGAGGTAGCGCGCACCGTGCTCGTTCAGCAGCGCGCAGACGCGCAGCAGTTGGTCGCGCTCTTCCATGGCGCTACCAAAGCCGTGGGTTTGTCTGCGCCTTCCTCCAAATCTCGTAAGCCTCCCATGTGCGCGCTTTGAAAACAAAACCGCGCGGGCGCGGGAACGGGCAGATTTTTTCGGCCTGGCGCATCAATGCGAGCGCGCGCCGATGGCAGGACGCCGGATCGTCGGCGCGTCGGCGTGTGCCCACAACTTTTGTTCCAAGTTCCATGCCCGCAAACTGGCGCGCACCGCGCGGGAGGTCAATGCGCGGATCGAGTGCGAGACGATGCCAGCGAAATAAGAAGACTGATTAACGCCTCCTCGGATTCAGGGCGATGCAGGCTATCGCCGGATGCTCAGCTTTTTCCGGCTCGCCGCAATGTCGCGCAGCAGCGGGAGCACCGCGCGATCCTTGTCGCGATCCGCCGCCTCCTTGCTGCGAATGATGCGTTCGAGCGGGAGCACCCGCACGACTGCGCCCTCCCAATGGATCAGTTCCGCGCGGCGATACTCCGTGGAGAACGAGGCCACACCGCTGATGCTGTAGCAGAAGTTCACGAGCTTGCCATCCGCCAGAGCAACAACAGTCTGCCGCACCACCGTTGCACCGAGACGCAGCGAAAGATTGATGAGGCGCATGTACTGCCGCTCAGGCACCTGCACCCACAGGTCGGTGTCGAGCGTCACGCCGGGGGCACCCTGAATGATCGCGGCTGTCATGCCGACGACCACAAACTTTATTTTCTCCGCTTGCAGGGCTGCGAAGAGAGCACCGAGCGGAGATAGCTCTCGTGGCGCTGCCACCTTTCGTCGGGCGTCGCCGCGAGGCTCCACGCGTAGAGCACCCTTTCGTGTTCGCTGAGGTGCGGCAGGAAGCGCAGCTTTTCCGCGAGCGCGTTGACGCGGGCGAGTCGGCGGCTGCTTTTTTTTTGCACGGCTGAAAGGTGGCGGGGTTTTGCCCGCGTGGCAAGCGCAGGACTCGCCAATGGAACGAGGGACAAGGGACAAATGGCCCGCTTCATTTTGCCGGGTCTCCACGCTGGCGTTTCAACTCCAGCAGGTCGTGCCGACGCACCAGATCCGCGCGATCCTGCCCGCGGAAGGCAGTCTTGCTTTCGATGAGCATTTCGAGGCTGAGGAAGGGCACCCGCACGCCTTCGATCGGGATCGCCCCGGCTGTAGCGATGCCGTCCGCACAGCGCACCTGCCACGCCTGACGGCTCACGTCCACCTCGACCTCGGCGGCGATTTTCACGACCGCATTTTCCGCGATATCCGGCGGCGTGAGGTCACACCTTCGCCGACCTGGTTTCGATCCCGGCGACGAGTGCGGGATTCAGCATTCTCGCCTTCGCGCCGTCGTCGTGGATGACCCATCCTGAAAGGGTGACCGTCAGCGAGTCCGGGTTCTTCACCCTCAGCCTCTCACCCGAATGCAACACGACCATGAACGGCTGAAACGGAGCCGCGTGAAGCCGGTCGCGCATCATGTCAATGATGCTGAACTTCAAATTGAATTTTATGCCGGGATGCCGCCCTGTTTCCGCCGCTGCGCAAGCTTCCCCGCCACGCTGATCATTTGCTTTCGGGAGCCGCACCCCTTTCCGCTGCAATCTCTTCTCCGAACCATCACCAGAGCATGGATGCCGGATAGCGGAAAATTTCCGGGTCGTGGCTCACGAGGTGAAAGCCGCGCCGCATCGCCTGCGAGACGAGCAGCCTGTCAAACGGATCGCGGTGCAGCGGCTGCAGGGTTTCCAGCGCGAGAATGTCCTCCAGTTCCACCGGCTCCAGCACGATGCCGTTGCGCTGCTGCTGGTCGCGGAGCGCCTCCGCAAGCGGCAGTCGGAGCGTGAGCTTCCCGAGTTGCAGCTTGATCTGCATCTCCCACACGCTCGCGAGGCTCAGGTGCAGGGAATTTTCCGGGGATTTGCACGCGGCCAGCGCAACCGCGCGAAAGCCGCGCATCGCCGGTGTCCCACCAGATGAAAGCGTGCGTGTCCAGCAGCAGCTTCACGCCTCGCGCCCCAGCCAGAATTCATCCGGCAGCGGCGCGTCGAAATCCGCCGCCACCTCCCATGCCCCCACATGAAGCCCCGCCGAGCACACCGCCGCGGTTCCCGGTTCCCGCTGCCCGATCTGCGCGGCCAGATGGGTGAAAAGCGTCCGCTTCTCGAACTGCGGCAGTTTCTCGATGGCGGCTTCGATTTCGGCAAGCGTGCTAATGACGCCACGAAACTATTCCGCACATCCCGGACAGCCAAGGCGATTTTGCGGCTTTGCGTTTGAATGGAACGAGGGACTAACTGAGACCTCTGCAATATGCGCCGATGCGACGACAGGGCGCAGCATTGTCCGCGAAAAATACGAAGGGCTTAAAAAAGCGGCCCGCTTTTCGTGCCTTTGGTGTGTTTCGTGGACGCCCGCCTTCTCCAGCTTCCAGTTTCGCAGAGGTCTCAAACTGATTATCGCCTCCTCGGATTCAGAGCGATGCGGGCTATCG
>CAMAUI010000119.1 GCA_945861385.1 Prosthecobacter debontii | reverse complement strand
TCCACCTTCTTTGCGCCCAGATCCAGCTTCACCCCGCCCACCGTCCACGGGCTTTCGAGCCCCAGCAAGAGGGCGTAGTGGCGATGCAGTTCGTTTTCGATTTCGATGCTCTTGTCTTTCATTCCCATTTCTCAACCCCGCTCCCCAGATATCCCGATGAGAATTTCGCCGCCTTGCTCCCGCGCCCTTCAGTGCGGCACCCCCGGTGGCCGAAGGCCAGAGGGGTCGCTGTTCCCCTCAGATTCCCCCTCCTTCACCCATGATATTCCCGGAAGAACCTTTTCCCCGGTGTCGGCCCGCATCTTGATGGTTCCCGCCGCGGCTGGGTGGTGCAGCCGCAAGGAGTCGAACCTTGAACCTTCTGATCCGTAGTCAGATGCTCTATCCAATTGAGCTACGGCTGCATTTTTTCCCCGAAAACGGGACGCGGAGGGAAACACAGGGGGCAAATATTGGCAACGGTTTCTTCGCGCTATTTCGAGAGTTCGCGGTGGAGATACCAGAGTGTGATCTGCCCGATGGTTTGAAGGCTGTCGGGGCTCAATTTATCAAGCGTGTCGGTGGCGGCGTGCCAGTGCGGGTAGTCGAAATCAATGATGTCAATCGCGGGGATGCGCGCGATGCGAGCGAGGGGAACGTGGTCGTCGAGGATGGGCGTGGAGGCGTAGCCGAGGTATTTGCGGGTGCCGAGTACCTCGGCTGCGGTAAGCAGGCCACCGGCGATGGCGCGCGGGGAGTCGGAGGGAAATGTGATGCCGAGGTTTGCATCGCCGATCATGTCCCAGACGATAGCGAAGCGGAACTGTGCCGCGCGGCCGGTGCCGCGCAGGACGCCCGCATAATGGCGGCTGCCGACGAGGCCGTCGCTGCCGGTGTCGGGATCTTCAAATTCGACGATGGCTTCCTCGCCGTCGAAAAAAACAAGTTCCATCTGCTGCGCGAGGGCGGGGACGGTGGCGAGGACGCGGGCGAGTTCGAGGAGCGCGCCGGTGGATGAGGCGCTGTCGTTCGCGCCGAGGAAGGTGACGCCGTCCATGCGCTTCGTGTCGTAGTGCGAGGCCACGATCGCGCGTTGTGTGTTCCGTGGCGCGGGCTGGCCATGCAGCGTGGGGAAGCGGGCGATGATGTTTGCGTAATTGATCGCCCCGGCAGTCTGCGTGGGGGTGGCGGTGAAGGATTGGATCTCCACTTCCCACCCGTACGCACGGAGGGTGGTGGCGATGTGATCCTGCGCTTTTGCGATGGCCTCGGAGCCGGCGGGGCGCGGGCCGATTTCCACTTGCCGCCGGACGTGCTCGAATGCTTTCGCGCCGGAGTATTCCTTCCACAGTTCGGGAAATTTCGAGTCCACCTGCCGGCCCGGTGGCGTGCGGTCGCAGGCGGCGAGGAGCGCGGCGGCGAGGCAGCACCACGCCGCGAGATGGGAGATGGGGCGCACGCGGACTACTCCTCCGGCAGCCCGACTACGCGAAGCAGGCGCTGCAGGTCGTCGTTGCCGTAGTACTCGACCTCGATGCGTCCCTTTTTCTCGCCGTGATGGACGGTGACCTGCGTGGCGAGATGCTGGCGGAGCCTGTTCTGCAAATGAGCGATGGCGGGCTCGACCTGCGGGCTGCTCGTGGCGCCGCGCTTCGGCTTGCGGGTGCCGTTGCCGGAAAAATGATCGGCCATCAATTGCTCGACGCCGCGCACGGTGAGGCCGCGGCGGAGGGCCTCCTCGGCGAGCTTGAGCTGCTCATCCTGGGACTTTGCGCCGAGGAGCACTTTCGCGTGGCCGACGCTGAGGCGTTCCTGCACGACCCACGTTTGAACCTGCGCATGGAGATCGAGCAGCCGGATCGCGTTGGCCACAGCGGCGCGGGACTTGCCGACCTTTTGCGCGATGTCCTCCTGCCTGAGCAGGAAATCCTTTGCGAGCCGCATGAATGCGCGGGCTTCCTCGATGGGGTTCAGATCTTCGCGCTGGAGATTCTCGATGAGCGCGAGTTCGAGCACGTCCTGGTCGCTCGCCTCGCGGACGATGACGGGTGCCTCGGCGAGGCCCACCTTCTGGGCAGCGCGCCAGCGGCGTTCGCCGGCGACAATCTCCATCTTCTCGGCGACCCGTCGCACGATGAGCGGCTGCATGATGCCCCTGGACTTGATGCTGTCGGCGAGTTCCTGGAGGTTTTCCTCGCGGAACTCCGAGCGTGGCTGCCAGGGCGAGGGAACGATGCTGGTGAGGGGGACCATTTGCACGCGTTCACCTTCGTCCTCGCGTGGAGTGGGCGAGGCGACGCGAGGATTGATCAGGGCACTGAGACCCTTTCCGAGCGCAGATTTCACCATAGGGCGTGATGCGTAGGCACGCGAAGCGGCGCGGGCAATGTCGAATCCGCGGAATTTTTTGTGTCGTGGTTCATGCGGTGCAGGGCGGGAGGTCAGTCAAAAATCTTGCCGGGGTTCAGGATGCCGTGCGGGTCGAGCGCGGCCTTGAGCTTTTTCATCAGTCCGAGGCTTCCCTCGCCGATGGCCGCGGGGAGGAAGGGTTTCTTCGCGAGGCCGACGCCGTGCTCGCCGGTGATCGTGCCGCCGAGGGAGACGGCGTAGTCGAATATTTCTTTCATCGCGATTTCCACGCGCGCCATTTCCGCGGTGTTCGTCTCGTCGGTGAGGAAAGTGGGGTGCAGGTTTCCGTCGCCCATGTGGCCGAATGTGCCGATCGTGAGCCTGTGCCGCTGGCCGACCTCCTGGACGAAACGGATCATTTTTGTGAGTTCGCTGCGCGGCACCGTCGCGTCCTCGAGGATTGTCGTCGGCGACATTCGGGCGAGGGCGCTGAACGCGGTGCGCCGCGCGCTGGCGAGCCGGATGCCCTCATCGGCGTCGCGCGCGATCTGCACGGTGGTCGCGCCGCATTGCCTGGCGATCCCGACCATGTGCGCGGCCTGATCCTCGACGGCGGCGGGATGGCCGTCGGCTTCCATGAGCAGGATGGCCTCGGCGTCGAGCGGCAGGCCGATTTTTGTGTACTCCTCGACGCACTTGATCGTGATCTTGTCGAGGAACTCGAGGGTGCATGGGATGATTTTCGCCGCGATGATCGCCGAGACGGTGTCCGCCGCGGCTTCCATGCGCTGAAAAGTGGCGAGCATGGTTTTTTTCGCCTGCGGCCTGGGCACGAGCTTGAGCAGGACTTGTGTGATGATGCCGAGCGTGCCCTCGCTGCCGACAAAGATGTCCTTCATCGAATAGCCGGCCACGTCCTTCACGCATTTGTTGCCGAGCCAGACGACGGTGCCATCGGCGAGCACGACTTCCATGCCCATCACGTAATCGCGGGTGATGCCGTACTTGAGTCCGCGCAGGCCGCCGCTGTTTTCCGCGACGTTGCCGCCGATGGTGCTGATTTTCATCGAGCCGGGATCGGGCGGGTAGAGGAGGCCGGCGGCGTCGGCGAGTTCGGTGACTTTCGCGGTGATCACGCCGGCCTCGACGAGGATGGTGAGATTTTTTTCGTCGAGTTCCAGCACACGATCCATCTGCGCGAGGCAAAGAATCACGCACCCCGGCACCGGCACGCTGCCGCCGCTCAGGCCGGTGCCGCTGCCGCGCCCAACGAGCGGGATTTTGTGCTCCGCACAAAGGCGGACGACGCCCTGGACCTCGGCGGTGGTGCGCGCCATCACCACGGCGGCGCCGGTTTCGCCGAGCGCGGCGGTGCCGTCGTAGCCATAGGCGAGGAGGTCTTCGCGCGAGTGGAGGACGCGTGAAGGTTCAATGAACGAAGTGAGTTCGCGGACGAGATCGGGCATGGTGAAATCGAACGCCACAATGCGCGGGATGGCGCGGGAGAGGGAAGGGGAAAAAGGGCGGATTGCGGATGGCGCGGCTTTCGACTTTCCCTCCGCCGTCTCCGCCCTACTCTCAACGCCCGCACGATGTCCTGCAGCAAGATAGACCCGGCACTTCACCAAGCCCGAAAGCCCGACTGGATCAAGGTCCGGCTGCCCAGCAATCCGGTGTTTTTTTCCACGAAGGCGCTCATTTCCGATCTGCGTCTCCACACCGTTTGCGAAAGCGCGCAATGCCCGAACCGCTGGGAATGCTGGGGCAGCGGGACGGCGACCTTCATGATCGCCGGGGATCGCTGCACCCGCGCGTGCGGCTTCTGCGCGGTCACCACGGCGAAACCGTTTGCGCTCGAAGCCGACGAGCCGGGGCGCGTCGCCGAGGCGGTGAGGCGGCTCCGTCTCAAGCATATCGTCATCACCGCCGTCGCGCGTGATGACATCGCCGATGGCGGTGCCGCGCATTTTGCGCAGACCATCGAGGCTGTCCGCGCCGCCGTGCCGGGGATCGTCATCGAGGTTCTCACTCCCGATTTCCACGCGAAGGAAGACTGTCTCCGCGCAGTCGCCGGCGCCCGCCCGCACATCTTCAACCACAACCTAGAAACCGTCGAGCGTCTCACCCCGCTCGTGCGTTCACGGGCAAAATACCGCCTCTCCCTCGCCGTCCTGCGCCGCATGAAGGAGATCGCGCCCGCCATCGTCACCAAGAGTGGCCTCATGCTCGGCCTCGGCGAAAAAGAGACGGAACTCCTGCAGGCGATGGACGATCTTCGCGAAGCAGGCGTGCAGGTTCTCACCCTCGGCCAGTACCTCCGCCCCAGCCCACAGCACCTGCCCGTCGTCGAGTACATCCACCCCGATGCCTTCAAGCTCTACGAGCGGCTGGCGTACGACAAAGGCTTCGAGTTCGTCGCCAGCGGCCCGCTCGTGCGGTCGAGCTATCACGCCGCCGACTACGACCCGCGGAAGCAGCACGGTTTGCAATGACGACGGATGAGGCACGGCCCAGCCGGGACGATGCAGTTGGCGCGTCGCGATCCGACCGGAACACAGGCTTCCAGCCTGTGCGGCCGGCAGGCCTCATGCCTGCGGCGTCCGCGCCATTCGATGCATGGGTCAACGGGCTGGAAGCCCATTGTCCGCACAGGCTGGAAGCCTGTGTTCCACTTTGCAGCGCTCCCGCAACTGCATCGTTCCGGCTCAAGCGTTGCGGTTGTTGCGAAGTCGGCGACCGCACATCCCAAGAAGCCCGATGACCCAAAACAAGCCCGCGGATGGCTCGGGCACCGCCTGAGTGTAGCCGATGTCCTTGAGGATGCCGATTTCGATGGCACTGAGGGTGCGAATATCCAGGCCTTCCGAGACGCTCGCGGCATGATTCATCATCTGAAAATTCGCGCCGGTGAAGAAATCCGTGTCGAGATGCGAGCCGGAGCTTCCGTCGTTCCAAGTCGTCGGCGAATAGAGCGAGACGATCTGCCCGCCATTGGCAGTAACGGCATTCGGGCCGTTAAAGAGCAGCCCGTTGATTGGCCCCGTGCCGCCGACGGATGCCACATCCCAACGTGCCTGATTCAGCGCAAAGGTGACGCCACTGATGATCGAGCCGGTCGAAGCCGCCACGAACTCATCGAACGGCGACCAGGCGCTCGGCGTGCCGCCGGGGTCGCCTCACGCGCTGGTGCCATCCTCGGCGATATCGGAGGAAAAGCCGATTGCGTGCATCAACTCGTGGATGGCCGTGCTTTGGAGATCCAGCTCGCCCGGTTGAAAGTCGCTGAAGGGCTCCCACGCAAAGTCCTGGAAATTCCAATTCACCTCCCCATCCGCGAGGAGCGTCGCCGGGTCGGCCTCGCCGAGGATTTTCATCATCACGTCACCGCGTGAGTCAAAGCCCTCGCCGGGAAAGCCGGCATTGAAGTTCGATCCAGCGCTGGCCAGCGTCGAGTCATCGGTCACGCTGCCGTTCACATCAATATGGATGGTGGCGGTGTAAGCGGCGAGATAGCCCTCGAGCACGCCGGCGGAGAGATCGAGACTGGCCCGGCGGTCTGCCCCGAGCTGCCCGGCGGCATTGAAACCGACGCCCGGCGCATCGGTATAATTGAAAAGAAAATCAACCGCGGCCCGCGATGCTCCCGGCCAGGCGAAGCCCAAGGTTGCGACGAGGACGGAGGTGGCCGTTCTTCTGGGAGACATTTGATTTGAGATTGCTCTCATTGGGTGTTTTTTCGGTGCTGTGGAAGTTGAAAACTGAAACGGAAAGTGGGCGCGCAGTAAAGTTTGAACATTTCACAATTCCAGTCCCCTGGTCCAACCCGCCGCCGACACCGGTACCTGTGGAACAAGAGCTGGAGCCTGTCATGAATTTTGCAGGATGAGTGAAATCGCCAGCGGCGTTTTGTCTTCCAGCCCAGGGTTGCGAGGAACGAACTGCCCTGGGTCATTGTTCAACAAACATTCCCAACCGCAACGAGGTTGCGGCCATTGCGATTTCGTTCGGCACGCGTGTGAAAACGGCCACAACCCCGTTGGGGTTGATGCATTTCTCGGCGGTTCCCAGGAGGCTGTTGAAATACTGGTAGCGCGCCGTTCTTACCTCATTGTCTTGCTCATGCTCATGCTCCGTTTCAGCGCGCCGCGAGTATGAGCATGAGCAAGACAATGAGTAAGCGTATCCCCGTTTTTCGACAGCCTGCCAGGGTTGGCGGCACGGCTGCCAGCCCGAGGCTGAAGGATGGAATGACATGCTCCAAGGATGGGACGCATGTCCCATGGCTCATCTGGTGAATTTCGCTGCGAAAGAACCGTCCACGCCATCGCTCCACGGGCGGATGTGCCGCATGGATTCGAGGCGGAGGCCCGGGATTGTGCGCACGGCTTCGGCGGCGACATCCTCGTTTTCTTCCGGCTCGAGCGAACAGGTGGAATAGACGAGGCAGCCGCCGGGTTTTAGCAGCGCGGCGCAGCGGCGGATGAGCGCGAGCTGCTGCATGGGCATCCGGATGAAGTCCTCGCTCGTGAGCCGCCAGCGCACGTCCACGCGGCGGCGGATGACGCCAGTGTTGCTGCACGGCGCATCAATGAGGATGCGGTCGAAGCCCGCTGACGCAAGTTCCGGGGAGTCCTTCATCGTGTCGAGTTCCAGGGTTTGGGTGTTGCGGACGCCGAGGCGGTTGCAGTTGGAGCGAAGGCGTTCGACCCGGCTCTCCCACAAATCGGTTGCGACGATGCGGCCCTGATTGTGCATGAGCGCGGCGAGATAGGTCGTCTTTCCGCCGGGTGCGGCACAGGCGTCGAGGACGGTGTCGCCGGGCTGCGGGTCGAGGAGGTCGCAGGCGGCGAGCGTGCTCGGATCCTGCACGTAGCAAAGGCCGCGTTCGATCCAGTCGGTGGGGATGTGCGGGACGGTCAACGCGAGCGGGTGAAACAGATGCGGAGCCGCTTCGGGCAGTGCGGCGAGGAGTTCGTCCCGCGTGGCCTTGAGCGTGTTTGCGCGGACGATCACGGGGGCGGGGGAGTTGTTCCATTCGCAAAGCGCGCGGACGGCATCGCTGCCGAAGTGGGCGATCCACTTTTCCAGCAGGAATGCGGGATGGCTCCAGCGCACGTCGTCCGGCGCGGCATCGAGCGCGGCGGCGAGTGATGCGCGCTCGCGGTCCGCGCGCCGGAGGATGGCGTTCACGAGCCCGCCCGCGCGGGGGCTGAGAGTGACGGTTTCCTTCACCGCGGCGAAGGCAGGGATGCGGGTGTGGAAGAGCTGGTAAAGGCCGAGGCGGAGCACGGCGCGGGTTTCATCATCGAGTTCGCCCTGGCGCAGCCGGGTGATGAAAAAATCGAGCGCGGTGAGGCGGCGGAGGACGCCATAGAAAAGCTCCATCACCAGCGCGCGATCGCGTTGCGGGAGTTGCTTCGCGGCGAGGGTTTCGTGGAGGATGTCGTCGGCGTGGGGGTGCCTGCGTTCCCAGTCGAGAAGGAGTTTGCAGGCGACGGCGCGCGCATTCATCGGCGTGGGAATGGGGCGCGGTGCCGCGTCAGGCCTTCTTGCGGAGGCCGGCGACCATCGCGCGGACATGCTTCCACTTCTGGCGGGGACTGAGGACGGCGAGGCTCACCTTGTAGCTGCCCAGTTCGAGGACCTCGATGTTCACGTAGCGGACGCCCCATGCGTTCATCGCCGAGCGCGTGCTTTTGTAGAGGTCAATCGTGTGCCGTCCCACGAGCGCGCTGCCGTAGTCTTCGATGATGTAATCCTCGCCCGTCTCGACGATGCGGAACCGTGTTCCTGCCGGAAGCCAACTCCAGTCTGCCGCGGCGCTGTGCGTCGCTCGCAGGTAGCCGCCCATCGCCGTGGCGCGTCCGCCCGGCTCGGTGTGGTGGTAGGCGGTGGTGCGCACATACATGCGCTTGGAAGCGCTGGTGCTGATCTTTTTCTCCGGGTGCGTCGCGAGGCCAGTCCTGGGATTCTCGCGGTTTTGGAGACTGCCGCTGGTCGTGCATGCACAGAGCCATGCGGCGGTGAGCAGCATGGCGGCGATACGGAGTGTGCGGCGGTAAGTCATTCGTCGCGGAGCGCAGTAACGGAACTGGCCTGACGATGCAAGGGATGAGGATGCGGGTGCAACAGCCGCGCCTGCTCCGGCACCGTGTCCGCCGCGGGTGCCCGGAGGCGGGCGACGCGGCGGGGACACGGGTTGCTTCGCCATCCCGGGGGCTTTTACGCAGCCTTGAGCTTGGGTCGTTGCTTCTGTTTTGGCTTTGGCCGCTGTGGCCGCACCCGTTTCCTGGCGCCTTTTGCCTCGCCGATCGCGAGTGCCATGAACTCCCCCTGGCTGTTGCGGATCGGCTGATCGGCGCCACGGGTGACGGGCGTATAAGTGCCGTCGGTTTCGAGAGTCCACGCCTTGGTGTTGTCGGCGAGCTGGGCGGCGAGGATCTGGTTGATGATCCGCTCGCGCAATGCGGCATCCTCGATCGGGAAGGCGGTTTCGACGCGCCGGAAAAAGTTGCGCGACATCCAGTCGGCACTGCTGAGATAGACCTCGGGTTTGCCGCCATTTTCAAACACGAAGATCCGCGAGTGCTCGAGGAAGCGCCCGACGATGCTTCGCACGGTGATATTGTCGCTCACGCCGGGAATGCCGGGGCGCAGGCTGCAGATTCCGCGGATGATGAGGTCAATCCGCACACCCGCCTGCGACGCGCGGTAGAGCGTGCGGATGATCTCCGGGTCGCTGAGGGAATTCATCTTCGCGACGATCCGGGCGGGCCGCCCTTTCTGTGCATGCTCGGCCTCGCGCATGATGAGGGAAATCGTCCGCTGCTGGAGCTGCCATGGGGCGACGAGGAGCTTGCGCGGCGTCTGGAAGCGGCAGATGCCGGTGAGGAGGTTGAACAGGTTGGTGACATCCTCGGCGAAATCCTCATTGGAGGTGAGGAGGCTGAGATCCGTGTAAAGGCGCGCGGTGGAGGGGTTGTAATTGCCGGTCGAAAGATGCACGTAGCGGCGCAGCCTGTCCTCGTCCCGCCGCACAACGAGCGTCGCCTTGCAGTGGATTTTTTTGCCGACGAGACCGTACACCACATGCACGCCCGCGGCCTCGAGCTGCTTGGCCCAGGCGATGTTGTTGGCCTCGTCGAAGCGCGCCTTGAGTTCCGTGACGGCGGTGACCTGCTTGCCGTTCTCCACGGCCTGCATCAGCGCGCCGATGATGCGGGCATCGCCACCCGTGCGATAGAGCGTCTGCTTGATCGCGAGTACGTGTGGGTCGCGCGCCGCCTGCTCGAGAAAATCCAGCACGCTGCTGAAGCTCTCGTAAGGATGGTGCAGCAGCACATCGCGGCGGCGGATGATGGTGAAGAGCGAGGTGCGATCCCTAACCGCGGTGGCGATCGGCGCGATGAAGGGCGGATCGCGCAACTCCGGCGAATGGTCGCCCTCGTAAATGGCCATCAGCCGCGTGGCGTTGATCGGGCCATCCACGATGTAGAGGTCGTCCTCGGTGAGGTTGAAATTTTCGAGCAACTGCTGCCACACATCCTGCGGGCAGTCCGCGTCCACTTCCAGCCGCACGGCCTCGCCCCTGCGCCGGTTCCGCAGCTCCTCCTCCACCGCCTGGAGCAGGTTGTCCGTGTCCTCCTCTGCGACGTAGAGTTCGCTGTTCCGCGTGATCCGGAATTTCCAGTACCCGTGGATTTTTGTGCCCGGAAAAAGATCGCCGAAATAGTGCCCGATGAGCGTCCCGAGAAAGATGAAATCCATCGAGTCGTCCTCGCGCGGGAGGCGCACCAGGCGCGGAAGAACGCGGGGAACCTGCACCACCGCGAGGCGCGGGCGGCTCTCCGCCTCATCCTCGACCTCCAGGCTCACCACGATGTTGAGGGTCTTGTTTTGAATATGCGGAAAGGGATGGGCCGGATCCACGGCGAGAGGCGTGAGAACAGGGCGCACCTGCTGCTGGTAATAGCGTTCCAGCCAGTTGCGATCCCACTCGCCCAGCTCCGGGATCTCGAGGAACCGGAACCCGGCAGCGGCCAGCGCGGGCCGCAGGTCGCCGCGCCAGAGGCGGTATTGATCCTCGACCATCCGGCGCACGCGCTTGGTGACTGCGCGCACCGTCTCCGTCGCGGTGCGCCCGTCCAGGCTGCGCTCGACCACTTCGCTCTCGATCTGCTGTTTGCGGCCCGCGATGCGGACCTCGAAGAACTCATCGAGATTCGAGCTGACGATGCAAAAAAACTTCACCCGCTCGAGCAGCGGGTTGCCGGGATCGGCCGCCTGGTCGAGGACGCGCTGGTTGAACTCCAGCCAGCTCAGCTCACGGCTCAAAAAGTGTTCGTTGGAAAAATTGCTCATGCAGGATCGCGGCTTCGGGCTCGAACGCTACGTTCCCCAGCGCGGCAATGCCAGCGCGACCTTCGCAGCCAGCCTGCACAAGTGCGTGACGGGAAAGTGGCAGCCGGAAGACGCTGCGCATCCAATGTGGAACAGGCGCACGCGGGGAGAGTTTCACATGGCGGCTGGCCACCCGGTAATTCGCTGGGAAAAAGTGGCTGGAGCCGGAATCGAACCGGCGACACGAGGATTTTCAGTCCTCTGCTCTACCAACTGAGCTATCCAGCCATTATTAGAGTAAAACCTGCGCTAAACTCCTTTCATCGGTTGCATTTTCACGGTCATCTTCTACGGTCGAGTATGAAAGCTAAAGAATCCGTAAAGACTTGGAGAAAAACGCGACTTCAGAATCTCGTGTGTCACAAATCAGGTCGCTACTATGCCCGACTGTTTTTGCACGGCAAGGAAATTTGGAAGTCGCTGAAGACATCGCATTTTTCGGTCGCTGAGGCCCGCCTTGCGGTGCTGCAGAAGGAACACCGCGAACGCAAGAGCCAGACGGTTGATGCATCAAATGCGAAAATGACCTTCGGTCAGGCGGCGGTTCTCCACATGCACAGGATCGAAGAAAACGTGAGTTTGAAACGCCGGACCAAATTGTATTGGAAAGTCGTGCTCGCAGCACTTTTGAAAAACTGGCCGGCGTTGGCCGATACCGAGATCCGGCGCATTTCCGTTTCGGCATGCCGGGAGTGGGCTGCTCGTTACGCAAAAATCGGGAGCTCCTCCCGCTTCAACAATTCCATCGCACTCCTTCGACACGTCATCGACGTGGCCATTGAAAGTGGTGTCATTCACTCGAACCCGGCCAGCGGGCTTGAACGC
>CAMAUI010000118.1 GCA_945861385.1 Prosthecobacter debontii | reverse complement strand
CGCGGCTCGTGCTCAAGGGCGCGGAACGCAAAGCCGTGCTCAAGATCATTCACGACGGCATCCGCAGCCGGCCGAAACTGCCGCGCGCGAAGGCGGGTGCCCGGTGAACTCCCCGCGATCCAACATGCGCCCAACCATTCTCATCGGACTCGCCTTGTTCCTCGGCATCGCCAGCCCAATGCGCGCGCAGAATGCCGACGCCAGGCTCGATGGGTTCTTCAAGGCCCACCTGGACGAGACGTTTCGGATGCAGCCGCTCCAGGCGACTCTGTTGGGTGATCACCGGTTCGATCATTTGCTCGACGACATTTCGCGGAAGGCCCGCTCGGGCTGGCTGGCGCATACGCGGAAGCAGTTGGCGGCACTGCCGAAAGCGGTGAAGCGTTCCGACCTCTCCCGCGACCGGCAGGTTGACTACGACATTTTCCGTGACGAACTGGTTCGCAACCTGTGGCTCGATGAAAACACGCGCTCGTTCGAGGAAGACCCGCGCACCTACGGCGGCTACCTCAGCGACAGCGTGTATTCGCTGCTAACGCAATCCACGCTGCCGAGGGAGAGCAACGTGGCGAACGCCATCGCGCGGATGGCGCAGATTCCCCCCATCGTCGCGGTCGCAAGGGAAACTCTGCGCAACCCGCCGCGTTCGGTGCTCGAAACCGCCATTCTCCAGAATCGCGGCGCGATTGGTTTCTACGAGCAGGAGATTTTCAAACTCGTCGGCGACACGCCGCAACTCGCGTCGCTGAAAAAGGCCGCCGGCCCGGTGGTGGCCGCCTTGAAACAACATCAGCTCTTTCTGGAGAACGAACTCCTGCCGAAAGCCACGGGCGAATGGCGGCTCGGCAAGAAGAAGTTCTCGCGCAAGCTGGAACTGTTGCTGGATGCGGGCCTCACGGCGGACCAGGTTCTGGCCGACGCGGAGGCGGAGTTCGCCCGCGTGCATCGCGACATGTATGTCGTCTCGCGCCAGCTTTGGAGCCGCTATTTTCCGAAAGCCGTGCTGCCGCCGGATGACGCCGCGGGCCGGCGGACCACCATCGCGCAGGTGATCCACGGGGTCAGTCAGGAACACGGCGCGCCGGAGACGCTCGTGCAGGACGCGCGGGCCAGCGTCAACCAGATCAAGTCGTTCATTCGCGAGCACGACATCCTGCGGCTGCCGGAGCCGGATCGTTGTCAGGTTCTCGAGATGCCCGAATTTCGGCGGGGCAATTCCCTCGCCTACCTGGAGTCCGCGCTGCCGCTCGATCCGGCCGGCCCCAGCACTTACGCCGTCAGCCCGCCGCCGGCGGACTGGACCGCCGCGCGCGTGCGCAGTTTCCTCGAGGAATACAACCGGCACATGCTCCAGGTGCTGACCATCCACGAGGCCTACCCCGGCCACTACGTGCAACTGGAGTATTCCAACCGTAGCCCTTCGCTCATCCGACGCGTGCTGCAATCCGGCGTGTTCATCGAGGGCTGGGCGGTTTACACCGAGCAGATGATGCTCGATCAGGGCTACGGCGCGGGTGCCGACGAACTCCCGTTGCGCCTGAACCAGCTCAAATTTTATCTGCGGGCGATCATCAACACGATTCTCGACCACAAGATGCACTGCACCGCGATGACCGACGACGAGGCTCTGCGGCTGATGATGGAGGGCGGCTTCCAATCGGAAGGCGAGGCGAAGCTGAAGATCATCCGCGCGAAGCAAAGCTCGGTGCAATTGAGCACCTACTTCGTGGGGCGGATAGCGCATTACCGTTTGCGCCAGCAGATCCAGCGGGAACTTGGCGACAAGTTTGAACTTGGGCGCTACCACGAGGCCGTGCTCGACCACGGTTCGGTGCCCATGAAATTCCTGCCGGACCTCGTGCGCGCCCGGCTCTCGCAGCCGAGATGATTTCAGCAACCTGCCTCCCTGCATGACTCAACCAACCCCCGCCTCGACGCGACATCCCCGCGGCATCTACACGCTCTACTTCACAGAGATGTGGGAGCGCATGAGCTATTACGGGATGCGTGCGCTCCTCATCCTCTACATGACGGCGGAGCTTGCGCGCAGCGGCATGGGCCTGGACGAGGCGACGGCGGGGGCGATTTACGGGCTCTACACCTGCGCGGTGTATCTCGTCGCGCTGCTCATCCTAATCCTTGCCGTGCCGGCCTCGGCGCTGTGGCTCGCCATTGCGTGGACCTTGGCCACATTTTGGGGCGTGCATCGCGCCGCCGCCTGGATGCTCGTGCCCTACCTGACGTGGGTAAGTTTTGCGGCGCTGTTAAACTTCACCTTGTGGCGGCTCAATCCATGAAATCAGCGACACTGCTTACACTGCTTTGGCTGTCGTGCGACCTGCGCCTGACCGACAATCCCGCAATGGTGCGGTGGAGCATCCGGCGGATGCTCGATGCGAGCAAAGCTTCCGGACGCAGCAACTCGAAAATCAAATGACCTCCATGCGATCCATGAAAAATAAATCCGCCGCACAGTCACCGGGCACGACAGCGCTCCGGGTCGCGGGAATTTTCTCGTGGATCGCACTTGGCATCATGCTCTATTTCGGTGCCGTTCCGGCTGTATTCGCAGAGGTGATCGTTCCCGGAGTGACTTCCAGCCAACTCGATCTGGAACTGAAGGGGTTGGTGCTGATTGAGGAGTTGAATTGCGCAGCTTGCCACGCCGGCGACGCTTCTTTGGCGGCTCGCTCGAAGAAGGCGCCGCGACTTGCCGACATCGGTTCGCGCGCAAATCCGGGATGGCTGGAAACGTTCATCGGCGATCCGCATGGGACCAGGCCCGGCGCCACAATGCCGGATGTCCTGACGCAATTGAGCGCGGAGGAAAAGCGGCGGACTGCCACCGCGCTCACGCACTTTTTGCTCTCGCTGAAAAGGAACGATTTTTCATTGCAGCCGCCGGATGCGGTGGCGGCGGAGCATGGGAAGCGGCTGTTTCATTCGCGCGGATGCGCGGCATGTCATTCGCCTCGTGATGAAAAGGGCGCGGAGTTTCTGCCGAAGAATTCCGTCCCTCTCGGTGCGGTGGAGAAAAAATACGGCTTCAAAAGTCTCGTGGAGTTTCTGCGCCAGCCACACGCGAGCCGTCCGTCTGGACGAATGCCCGATCTGCGGCTCGCCGCGAAAGACGTGGAGCGCATCGCCCATTATCTCGTGCAAAATACGCGCGTGCCAGGCTCGCTTGGCTTCACGCTTTATCGCGGGGCGGTGTGGGAGGGATTGGAGAGTGAGAAGGTGACTGCGGAGCGGGCGGGGCAGGTGAACGACTTTGCGCTGGAAAGCCTCGGCTTGGGAAAAATCCAGCAGCACACGGCGATCAAGTACGACGGCTGGTTGAACATCGCGACCGCGGGCCGCCACACGTTTTTCCTCAAGATGAACGGCGGCTCGCTGCTCGTGGACGGGAAACAAATCATCCAGCAGGAGCCGAGCGACCGGCGCGGGGTGAAGGAACTTGAAGGCGCGGCGGAACTCGCGGCGGGCTGGCGCAAAATTCAGCTCACGTATTTTCACACGGGGCATGAGGCGAAGTTTTCGTACGAGATGGAAGGCCCGCAGCTCAAGCGGGGACCGATTCCTGCGTCGCGGCTTTCGATTTCCAACGAACCGATCGCGCCCTTCGATCCGCTCAAGGTGAATGCCGAACTCGCCGCTCGTGGACGGGAATATTTCGGCAAACTCGGCTGCGCAAATTGCCACGACGATCTCAAGGTTCCCGCGACACTCGGACTCGCGTGGGCCAAGCTCGACGCGAGCAGTGGATGCCTCAGCGAAGCTGCCGGAGCGTGGCCACGCTTCGACTTGAATGTGGAGCAACGCGCCGCAATCACGAAGGCGCTGCCTATCGCGGAGAAGCCGCAGATCGACGACAAGCAACGGCTCGCCAAGACGCTCGTCACGTTCAACTGCATCGCCTGTCACGAACGCACGGGCCTCGGTGGAATCGACCCGGAACGCAATGCGCTCTTCACCGGAACGCAACCGGCGCTCGGCGATCAAGGTCGCATCCCTCCGCCGCTCTCGCACGTCGGCGCGAAGCTGAAGCCCGAGTGGATCGCTGAAGTGCTGCTGCGCGGAAAACGCCAGCGCGATTACGTGGAGGCCGCGATGCCGCAGTTTGGCGAAGCAAATGTGGGGCATCTCGTGAAACTGTTCGGCAGGGTCGATGTACTGGAAACGGCGACCATTCCCAAAGTGGCGAACGTTCAGGAGTCCAGGAATGCCGGTCACGAGATGATCGGCGCCAGCGGCCTGAGCTGCATCGTGTGCCATGAATTCAACGGACAAAAATCCGGCGAGATGAGCGCGCTCGACCTCGCGCGCGTGTCCGAGCGACTCCAGAAAAACTGGTTCCACCTCTACCTGCGCGAGCCCTCACGCTTCCACCCCAACGTGATCATGCCCAGCTACTGGCCGGACGGTCAGTCCGTGCGTCCGAACATTCTCGGCGGCGATACGGCGCAACAAATCGAAGCCCTGTGGACCTATCTCGAAGATGGCACTCGCGCGAAGAAACCGGCCGGCCTTTCCCGGCAATCCAACGAACTGCGCGTGGGCGACACCACCGAGATTTGCCGTGGGCAAAGCCCCGTGGGCTATCGCGGCATCGGCGTTGGCTATCCCGAGCGCATCAACCTTGCATTCGACTCCGGCGAAATGGCGCTGCGTCAGCTTTGGAAAGGCGACTTCGCCACCGTGGACTTCGGCCACTTCCGCCCACACGGAACCGATGCGATTTCTTTCCCGCCCGGCATTCCGTTTCACCGCCTTGCCTCGCTGGAGGACAACTGGCCCTACAAGGAAAAAACCAATCACGCCTTCCCGCAGGACCACGGATACCAGTTTCGCGGCTACACCCTCGACGCCGCGCGCAGGCCGACTTTGCGCTACCACTACGGCGACATCGCGGTGGAGGACTTCTTCGAGGATGCGCGCGACAAGGACGGTAAGGCCTACTTCAGACGCACGCTCCGCTTCGACACGCCCGCAGAGCAAACACTGTTCTATTTTCGCGCCACTGCCGGGAAGAAGATCACCGCTTCCGCCGACCGCACCTTCACCGCGGACAAACTCCAACTCCGCATCACCAGCGAGCACCGGGGCGTCATTCGCGAAGGCGAAAACAGCGACGTGTTGATCCCGCTCACGCTGCCGAAAGGTCGCTCCACACTCACTCTCGAATACCAATGGTAAGAACACACTGCATCATCGCACTCGCCGCCCTCGTCTTGGCGCCGCATCTCCGCGCCGCTGAAGACCTCGGCGAAATGTGGGGCACTGCCTCGGAAGAGGCGAAGTATTACCCCATCGTGAATATCCCCATCCCGCCCACCGTGCCCATGCGGCCGGGCGGGTTGGAGAGTCTGCCGGACGGACGCCTCGCTGTCGGTACTCGGCGCGGCGACATCTATTTCGTGCGCGGCGCATTCGATTCGCCGCCGAAACCCGAGTTTCACCTCTTCGCCAGCGGGCAGGACGAGACCTTCTCGCTGTCGTGGCGCGACGGCGCGATGACCGCCATTACCTGGGGGGGAGCCACGCGCATCTCGGATACCGACGGCGATGAAGTCGCCGACCGCTACGACACGCTGACGAGCAACTGGGGCTACGCCGAGGGTCATGAATTCGCCTTTGGTTCCAAGCACGATCCCCAGGGCAACATCTGGGTCGCGCTGGGCCTGAGCGGCTCCTACGAATCCCACAATCTCTTCCGCGGTTGGACGGTGAAAGTGACGCCGGACGGGAAAATGATTCCGGTGTGCAGCGGCCTTCGCAGCCCCGGCGGCGTGGGCGCAAACGCGGAAGGTGCGATGTTTGTCATCGAGAGCCAAGGCCCGTGGAATGGATGCTGTTCGTTGAAGCATCTCAAGGAGGGTGCCTTCCTCGGACATCCCGCCAGCTACAATTGGTATCCGTTCGTCCCCGGCATGAAAGCGCCCGCGCTTGAACCCAAAAGTGATTCGCGTATGGGCGTGGAAAAGAAGCGCGTGAAAGAACTCGTCCCGCCGGCGGTGAAGTTTCCCTACATCAAGATGGGCCGCTCCATTTCCGGTTTCCGCCTCAACAAAACCGGTGGCAAATTCGGCCCGTTCGACGGACAGATTTTCCTCGGCGATTACAGCCTCAGCCTGATCCTGCGCGCGACGACCGAGCAGGTGAACGGCGTGTGGCAGGGCGCGTGTTATCCATTCCGCGAAGGACTGTCGACCGGCATCATGAATGTGGAGTTTTCGCCGAAGGGCCAACTGATCGCCGGAGGGTTCACCACCAGCAGCCAGTGGCCGGTGCGCGGGACGGAGCCTTTTGCCCTCCAACGCATTGATTGGAACGGCGTCGTGCCTTTCGAGATCAAGGAGATCAACATTCGCAAAGACGGCTTCCTCGTCACCTTCACCAAGCCCATCGACAAACAATCGGCCGCGAAAACAGACGCCTACAACATCACCACCTACACCCACGTTTACCACGCCGGCTACGGCAGCCCCGAGGTGGACCGGACGACCGCCCGCGTGATCCAGGCTGTTCCCTCGGACGACGGGCTTTCGGTGATGCTGCATCTGGAGAAAATCACCGAAGACCACATCCACGATTTCGATCTCGCAAAAATTACCTCCCAGGACGGCCAGCGTCTTTTGCACAACAAGGCCTACTACACGGTGAATGAAATACCGAAAAACTAGGCCGCAACTCCGAGCCACCACATGCCAAAATCACTTCATCGTTTACTCTGTTCCATCACCCTCATTTTCTCCTGCGGCCTAGCCCACTCCGCGGACGGCCCGCAATGGCTGACCTGCGCCGGCGGCGACGGGCCGGGCAAAGGCAAGCGCATCGTGCTCATCGCGGCTGACCAGGAATATCGCAGCGAACAATCGATGCCCATGATGGCGAAGATTCTCAGCACGCATCACGGCTTTGACTGCACCGTGCTCTTCGCTGTCAACGACAAGGGGGAAGTCGATCCGACGATGCCGGTTTACCCCGAAAAAGGTAAGGAGTTCAAAGAGCACCGCATTCCCGGCCTTGAGTGCCTAGCCTCGGCCGATCTTGTCATTTTCTTTCCCCGCCTGTTGACGCTGCCCATTTCTGAACGCGAGCTCATTGTGAAGTATATCGATTCCGGCAAGACCATCATTTCCATCCGGACGGGCAACCACGGTTTTCACGCTGCGCTGCCCTACAAGATTAACGGCAAGCAAGTCCGCTGGGGCGAGGACGTGCTCGGCGGATCGTTCCTGGGCCACCACGGTCGCTGGCACGTCGACTCCACCCGCGGCATCATCGTTCCGGAACAAAAGGACCATCCCATTCTAATAGGAGTGAGCGACATCTGGGGGAACTCGGATGTTTACCGAACCTACAAAGAAGGAACGAGCCTGCCGACCAATTGCACCGCCCTGGTCTGGGGTCAGCCGCTCATGGGCCGAAAGCACGACGACCCGCCGAATCCAAAACTCCAGCCGCTGCCCGTCGCGTGGTTCAAGAACTGGCGGACGAGCGAGGGCAAAACCGCGCGCGTTTTTCAATGCACGATGGGCAGCGCCCATGATCTCCAGTCCGCCGGCCTGCGCCGTCTCATCATCAACGCCGCCTATTGGGGCATGGGCATGGAATCCGCCATCACCCCGACCCGCAGCGTGGAAATCGTCGGCACCTACCAACCGCTCGAAAGCGGTTTCAACTACAAGGAACTCGGCGTCGTCCCGAAGCCAGTTTCGGCCTACAAATAGCCGCGCACACTACGTTCGACTAGCGAGGCGTTGACCGCGAGCTAACGTCCGTGATGAAGAAGGCGAAAGCCGGCGCCAGGTCGAAGCGCTTTTCAACACGGTCGCTTTTACCGGTGTCGGAGCCGACTCGGTAATCGAGATTAACGCTTTTCTATGCTTAATTTCACACCGGAACGAGATTTTGAACCAAGACGACAAAGCAGGCATCCTATACGCTGAAGAGACGATAATCTATGCAACAACGTAGCCGGGTGGCGGGAACACAATGTCATCCTGACCGTCCTGACGAAATACCCGCGCCCACTCCTAGCAACGGTTCAGCAATTGCTTGGGGGACGTTATTGACCAAGCCACCAGTGATAACAAGGGGCTACGCTGAGTTTGTGACGAACCTGCTTTCGCATCGTGATGAACCGCTCCGGCCCGAGAGCGGCGGCGTATCATTCTGCGGCTTCGTGCTCGCCGCCGCCTTGCTGTTGGGGGCGGTGACGGCTGGGAGTTCGGAGGAGCCAATCACCCGCCACCAAACCAACTCGGTGGAGGGCTGGACGGTGGTGGTGAATGAACGATTGCTCAATGACGATCAGGAAGCCACCGAAAAGGCGCTCGAACTCCTGCGGGTGCAGTTGCAAGAGATCGTCCGCGTCGTGCCGGCTCCGGCAGTGGCGAAGCTGCGCGAAGTGCCGCTGTGGTTCTCGCCCGAATACCCCGGGGTGAAGCCCAGCGCGGAATATCATCCCGGCGCTGGGTGGCTGCGGGACAACGGACGCGATCCAGCGATGGCTAAGGGTGTGGAGTTCACCGACGTGAAGGATTTTGAGGCCGAGACGAAGCGGATGCCGAACTTCACTTTGCACGAACTCGCGCACGGTTATCACGACCGGGTGCTGCCGGGCGGGTTCGGCAACCCCGAGATCAAAGCCGCCTACGAGCGCGCGAAGGCGAGCAAGTCTTACGAGAAGGTCGAACGTTGGTTCGGCAACGGTCGTCCGAACACCCAGGAGAAAGCCTACGCGATGACCAACCCGATGGAGTACTTCGCCGAGACGACCGAGGCTTTCTTCTCGCGCAACGATTTCTTTCCCTTCACGCGCGACGAACTGAAACAACACGACCCAGAAATGTTCAAGCTGCTGGAACAGTTGTGGAGTCCCACAGTGCCGTCTCGTGGCTCTTCGCAAGTGAAACCGCCGCCGCCGGAATTGAAGCTGCCCGCGTTCTACAAAAAATACCTGGAGGCGGACGGCTACCCCATTGTGGCTTCAGAGAAGGTGAACGATTACGCGCTCAAGGAAGCCGCTTATCTCCTCAACCTGATGCTCGCCAAGCGGCCGGACGTGCGCGCGGCCATGATCAAAAGCGGCTCACGCCTGTGCATCATCGCGCACGATGAATTCACCACGGACCTGCCGGAGTGGGCCAAGATGACGCCCAAGGATTATTGGGACGCCCGCGCCCGCGGCACGGGCGGCTCGGCCGACGATCCGCTCTGTTCGTGCGGCGAGGAGAATCTGCTCGCCTTCCCCGGTGATCCCTACGCGGCGGAAAATATTCTCATCCACGAGTTCGCGCATAACATCCACCTGCGTGGGATGGTGAACGTGGACCCGACCTTCGATCCGCGCTTGCAGGCGGCCTATGACTCGGCGATGAAGGCGGGCTTGTGGAAAGGCAAATACGCGTCCGTGAACCATCACGAGTACTTTGCCGAGGGCGTCCAGTCGTGGTTCGACAACAACCGCGTGAACGACCACGATCACAACCATGTCAACACTCGCTCCCAGCTTCTCGAATACGATCCCGGTCTGGCCGCGCTGTGCCGCGAGGTGTTTGGCGACACCGTGTTGAAATACACCAAACCCGAGACCCGGCTCCGCGATCACCTTGAAGGCTACGACCCCGCGACCGCACCCAAATTCACATGGCCCGAACGCCTGACGAAGGTGAAGGCCGAAATCAAACAAAAGGCCCAGGCCCGAAGCGATGCCGCAGAGAAAAGCAAGACCGCGACTCCAAAGGAGCCGGTCAAGTGATCTTCCGTCGCCATTCCCCGATCCATCACATCCATGAAAATCACCCGCATCTTCGCTCATCGCGTTGAACTTCCGATCCATGAGACGACTTACAAATGGTCCGGCGGCAAGTCCGTCACCGTCTTCGACAGCACCATCGTCGGCGTTGAGACGGACACGGGACTCATCGGCTACGGCGAGGTGTGTCCGCTCGGGCCGTTCTATTTGCCGGCGTATGCGGAGGGCGTGCGTGCCGGTCTGCGCGAGCTCGGGCCGCATTTACTCGGCGAAGATCCGCGTCAGCTCATGAAGCTCAACCGCACGATGGACGCCGCGCTCAAGGGGCATCCCTACGTGAAGAGTGGCATCGACATCGCGTGCTGGGACATCCTCGGCCAGGCGACGGGCCTGCCCGTGTGCGAACTGCTCGGCGGCCGTTACGGCGAGGATGTTCATCTGTATCGCGCCATCTCGCAGGAATCGCCGGAGCAGATGGCCGCGAAAGTCGCGGGCTATCGCGCGGAAGGCTATCGCCGTTTCCAGCTCAAGGTCGGCGGCGATCCGGATGTGGACATCGAGCGCATTTTCGCCGTCGCGGCCAAACTCCAGCCCGGCGACCGGCTCGTGGCCGACGCCAACACCGGCTGGGTGCAGCACGAAGCCGTGCGTATCGCCAAAGCCGTGCGCGACGTGGACGTTTACATCGAGCAGCCTTGCCTCACCTACGAGGAATGCCTCGCCGTGCGCCGACAGATTCCGCACCCGCTCGTCCTCGATGAAAACATCGACGACCTCGGCATTCTGCTGCGCGCGAAAGCGGACCTCGCGATGGACGTGGTGAACTTGAAAATCAGCAAGCTCGGCGGCCTCACGAAAATCAAACAAGCCCGCGACCTGTGCATAAGCATGGGCATCGGCATGACGCTGGAAGATTCCTGGGGCGGCGACATCGCTACGGCAGCCATCGCGCATCTTGCCCACAGCACGCCCACAGAATTTCTGTTCAGCACCACGGACTTCAACAGCTACGTCACCGTGAGCACCGCCCATGGCGCGCCGCAGCGCGTGAACGGCCGCATGGCCGCCTCGAAATCGCCCGGCCTCGGCATCCTGCCGAAGTTGGATGTTCTCGGTAAGCGTGTCGTCGAAGTCTCGTAAACTCGATCCTCTGCGAAAACCCATGTCCTCTTCAATCATTCGAATGTTCCTCCCCTCCTTGGCCTGTTGATTCAGAGCGATGGCGTTGCTCGTCGCGGAGTTCCCTGTGAAGGCGGCGGAAGAAACCAACTGCACGCAGCTCACCGTCAAACGCATCTTCGCTTCTGAGGAGTTTGGCGGCGGGATTCTCCGCGCGTTGGCTCGACGACAGCTCCGAATACATGACGTTCGAGGCCTCCAGGTCGCTCGATGGTGGACGTGATCTGATGCGTCACGATCCCAAGACCGGCGCGAAGGAAATTATGGTGCCCGCGGGGGACTTCGTCTCGCCGGGCGAATCTTCCTTCGTAAGGCACTGTCAGCAAGAACGTCAGCAAACGAGTTAACCTTAAAACGGCAGTTGGAAGAGATGGATTTTTCTGCAAGTTCTTGATACCGTGAGGGGTCAGTCCTCAAATATCTCCCATTCCGGCTCACCCTCAGGGTGAGTGTTTTTTGACTGCTGCCGAGAGTCACGTGTTACTGCCGGCTTCGATCCCGGTGGACACTATTGGGCGACGTATTCAAGTCGAATGGGATCCTGATGCACCCGTCACTCCGCTGGGACAACTTGTTTTCTTCTGTCAGTTTCTGGCCGCCGGAGGCTTGTATTCCAAATGGGTGGCCGAGTGTCCTTTGCGCTACACCAGTCCCAATGCGCCGAAGATCCGGGATGTTTTGGGAACTTGGGTATTGGGGTGTTTGAGCGGAGCTTGGCGATATGC
>CAMAUI010000117.1 GCA_945861385.1 Prosthecobacter debontii | reverse complement strand
GCGCGGCTCAAACGGGCGCGCGAACTCGGCGTGCTCGATCCCCGCTGGGAAATGTCCCCGACGGTGGGCAAGTGGGACACCGTCAAGGACCGCGAGTGGGAAATCCAGTGCATGGAGGTCTATGCCGCGATGGTCGAGTCCATGGATCGAGGCATCGGGCGCATCGTCGCCGAGTTGAAACGGCAGGGCCGGCTGGAGAACACGCTGTTCGTTTATCTCCAGGACAACGGCGGTTGCGCCGAGGGTTATGGCCGGAAGTCCAACGCAGACGAGATCAAGGACAAGGTCCTCAAGTCCCTGGGACCGGACGATTTTCAAACGAAAATCTGGCCGCCGATGCAGACGCGCGATGGCCGTCCGGTCAAGACTGGGCCCGGCGTCGCTCCCGGCGGCGAGGATACTTACGTCGCCTATGGTCGCGACTGGGCCAACGTCTCGAACACCCCATTTCGCGGTTACAAGCACGACGGCCTGGAAGGCGGCATCAGCACGCCATTCATCGTCCACTGGCCAGCGGGCATTCCGGAGCCGCGTCGCAACGCCGTGGTCAACTCCCCCGCCCATCTCATCGACCTGATGGCTACCTGCGTGGACATATCCAGGGCGAATTATCCCCGGAAGTTCAAAGGCGAGAACATCAAGCCGATGGAGGGCGTCAGCCTCGTGCCCGCGTTCCTCGGCAAAGACTTGCAGCGCACCGCCCCGCTCGCCTGGGAGCACCACGGCAACAGCGCCCTGCGCGACGGCAAATGGAAAATCGTCACCGAATACCGCGCCAACCAACCCACAACGTGGGAACTCTACGACATGGACGCCGACCGCACCGAACTCCACGACCTCGCCGCCACCCAGCCGGAGAAGTTGAAAGAGCTGGTGGGCAAATGGCAGGCCTGGGCCGACCGCGTCGGCGTGCAGCCGTGGCCGTTCAAACGTGGCGGCAAATAGCGACCAGCAGGGCCATTTTACCAACTCGCACTCCGCGCCACGAATAAGCTCGAAGCCGAACCCGCGGCGAAGTGAAGGCGGCGCAGAGCAGGAGAGGGAAGGGACGGCGGTATCATGGAGGGTGGCAACAAAAAACCCCGACCGGCGGGGTGCCGGTCGGGGTCGCTTGAATTGACTACGCTCGCGGAGCCTTAGGCCCGACGACGGCGCAAGGTCAGCAGACCCAGCAAGCTGGTCGCCATCAGAGCCGCACTCGTCGGCTCAGGGACGGCGACGGAGTCGAACGCCACAATGGAAAGGTCGGTCCCATTCGCCGGGGCGTCATACTTGGTAGAGATCGAGAAGACGTCGGTGGCCGCAGCCGTGATCTCGAACACAAGCCACTTACCATTTGTCCGGTGAGGATCAACCAGCTGGTAGCCACTGTCAGCAGATCCGCCCACCGTCTGATAGATGCGGTACCAACGCGAGTTTCCATAATCGGGATCGAAGCCAGGGTCGCCGGTGCCAGGGTTGCGATTATCGCCGAGCACCGTGACGCGGAAAGTCTTGGCCGCGCTCATCGTGATCAAGCCCAAATCAAACGGAGTATTGCGAGCCCCCCCGTTGACGAAGGTATGTTTAAAATACCCAACAGAGTAATCGTCGGGAACCGACGCCGCAGGCGTCAACGCCTGGTCTACTACGCTGTTGTATGCCTGGAACGCAGTGTTTTCATAAGTGCCGTTCTGAAAAGTCAACGTCGCGTAGGATGGCTGTGAGACGGGGTTTACTAGGCCCTCATGACGCCTCCATCCATCGGTGCCGTAGGCATTGTCGCCGTCGCCATCGAGCGGTTTGAGGACGGTTGTCGTCCGCCAGCTCCCTTGTGTCGTCGTATCTATGCCGACATAATTTATCGTGGCGGCGACGGCATTGGTAGAGACCGACAACCCCAGCAGGCACCCCGCAGTGACCGCGAGGGCGAGGGGTTGGAGATGATTTCTTAGAGGTTGGATGATGTTGGTTGTTTTCATTGGATTGCTGAGGTTGATTGCTGTTGCGGAAACACTGACTGGTGCTGCGCAGACATCAGATTCACCGATGAAACCCGTCACGGTTTCACACCTGACTGAGGACGCAACGTGGCGAAAATGCCCCCCCCCCCCCCCCGAGTGCAAACAAAATTTTCAAAATTTTTTCACCGGGTTCCTTCCAGCCCGTTCGCCGGAGGGCGCGTGTCAAAAGGAACTCCGCCCGGCACCGCATCCTGCCCGCCTGGATGCGGAGCGCGGAATTGATGCGCCGTTCGTAGTCGGAGCCGCTGGTGACGTATTTCACGGCGTTGATGATGGTGATGCGGAAGAGCCGGAACGTGTTCACGACGGCCAGCGCGCCGCGCCTGCGGCCTTCTCCTCTCCCTTGACCACTTGCACGCAGTCGCTGCGCTTGTCGCGGCTGTAACCGAAGCGCCGCAGACCGCCGGGCTGCTCGGGCGGATCACTTTCAAAGTAAGTGCTGGTGAGATCGTAGAGCAGCACCTCGTATTTCGCGTCGAAAAGATCGCGCCAGCGCGCGGTGAGATGGTCAAAGAGCGCGCGCTTGTGAACGAGCAGCCGGTCGTGGCACTCATAAAGATGATGCTGCTCGGCGAGGCGGAAGTCGCTGCCGAGCAGGTCGGCGATGGCGCTGTGATCGAACCAATGACGGTGCAGCCGCCACTCGGAACCCGGATCGATGAGGCGGTAAAGCACGAGCGTCTGCAGGATGAGATCCCAGCGCGTGCCCTTGCGGCTGGCGTGCAAACGATCGCCAAAGAAGGCATCGAGACCGAGCTGCCGCCACAGCTCGCACCCCAGCCAGCAAGCGCCCCACTGGCGCGGCCTGCGCAGCGACATCGCAGCGAGCCGCACGCGCACGATGGGCAGAGCGTCCCCGGCGCTGTGCGCGGGCGCGTGTTCCTCGGGGAAGAGCGCGACCTGCTGCGGTGTGTCATCCTCCTGGCCGAAGAGATCGACACTCTTGCGCCACGAGGCCTCCTGGCGGCCGTTGAGTTCTCCCAGATAGAGCACATGCCGCTGCACGATGCGCCCGTCGAGCAGCCGCCGGTTTTCGACGACACTCCAGTAAAGGTGCTCTTTGCCATCCTTGAGTCGCTTGCTGCAACGCAGAAACATGATGGCTGGAGAAGTTAGCCATGATTTGGCGAGCGCAACCACCAAGGTCTGCACTACAAGTCCTTTTGGAAATCGCCCCGTTGCCAATCAACGGCTTGCGCGCCACCAAAGGCCGAAAATCGTCAAAACACAGGTCGAATCCGCGAAGTCGGGCTACCTCCTGAGAACCAACGTCACCGAAAAAGACCCCGCCAAAATCTGGCGCTGGTACATCCACCTCACCCAGGCGGAGGAATGCTTCAAAATCAGCAAAAGCGACCTGAACCTGCGCCCCGTCTTCCATCAAAAAGAACACCGAGTCGAAGCGCACATCCTCATCTGCTTCCTGACACTGGCGCTCTGGCGAACGCTCGAAATGTGGATGCGAGGCAAAGGGCTCGGCAACTGCGCGCGCCAACTCATCAAAGAAGTGTCCACAGTGAAAAGCATGGAGGTCATCCTCCCGGTAAAAGCCGAGGGAGAGCCCCACGCCACCGAACTGCGCCTGCGAGTCGTAGCGCGCCCCGATCCCATGGTCGCCGAACTGCTGCACCACCTCGGCCTGAAACTCCCCAACGCACCGAAAATCGTGCAAAATGTAGTGTCAAAAACCACCCCTTAAAACCTCCGCCCCCCTTTATCCATCATGATCCACTCCTCGAAACTGACGAACTTGGGTTACGCGGCCACCAACATCACCGCCGCGTGGGTTGCATCCCGCGCGGCGGTTCTCTTTTGCACGCTGCTTTCGCAGCGGCTTCAATCGACAAATTTCAACATACAAGGGGTTCTCCCATGACGGCGGGCGGGATGTGGTCACGGGTAGGAGAACCCCTCCGGGGTTCAGAGGTTTTTCTGCTGCCAACCGGGGGTCTGGCGACCCCCGGCTACTCATGGATGACCCCTGAGGGTCCATGACCCTGTCATTCCCGTTACAGTCCGGTGCCGGTCATACCGGAGTGTGAGAAATGCAGGATAGTAACCTTCCAGAAGCCCAGCCACGACGGGCCGGTCTCGAAGGAGTCCGGCTTGTTTGTTTTCCAGACCGGCCTCACTCCGCCGGCGGGCTGCCTCCTCCCGCGAGCGCCCGATCCGCATCCGGCGGCGGGAAACTCACCAGCTTCCCACGGATGATCTGTGCGCGGAGCGTGTCACGCTCCTCGGCCTGGAGTTTCTTCGCGCTCCCTTTTTGCAAGTGGGCGGGCTGGGTTTCGATGAACAGCGCATCAATCACGTGCTGGAACTCCTCCGGAAAGAACGCGAGATCCACACCGAGCTTCAAGTAGCTCAGGAGATTCAGCGCTTCCTTGCTTGCCATGCTGTGCGCGTAGCGCAGCACGCCGTACGCGCGGCCGACGTTGTCGAGAAGCGTGACCGGCTTCTTTTGCAGGAGCCCCTGCCGGGCGTTCACTTCGTGGTGGATGATCTGCTCGATGACCTTGTTCAGCCGGGTGATGATGTCCCCCTCCGCCTCCCCGAGAGTCACCTGGTTTGAAATCTGGAAAAGATTCCCCAGCGCCTCCGTGCCCTCGCCGTAAAGCCCGCGCACCGCAAGGCCGACCTTGCTCACCGCCTGGATCACCTGGTTGATCTGCTCGCTCAGCACCAGCGCCGGCAGATGCATCATCGCACTCGCACGCATCCCGGTGCCCACGTTCGTCGGGCACGCGGTGAGAAATCCGAGCTGCGGGTGAAACGCGAAGTCGAGCTTGTCGGCGAGTTCCGTGTCCACCTTGTCAATGAGCTTGAACGCACTCTTCAGATTCAGCCCCGAGCGGATGGACTGCATCCGCAGGTGATCCTCCTCGTTGATCATGATCGAGAGCGTCTGCTTCTTGTTCATCACCACCGCCGAGCCCAGGCCCTTCGCCGCGTGCTCGCGCGAAATGAGATGCCGCTCGACGAGCACCTGCTTCTCCAGCGCGCTGAAATCCTGCGAGAAAATCGAGTACGCCTCGCCCATCTCCGGCAATGCATCCACCGCGGGCTTCACACATTCGAGCACCGAGATCCGGTCCGCCTTTTTCGCCCAGCCGGGGAAGGGAAAATTCCGCAGGTTGCGCGCGATCCTTACGCGGCTGCTCACCACGATGTTGCTGTGCGGCCCGTCACCGCGGAGCCATTCACCGGGGCTGTTGAGAAGATTGTTGATCGTCATGGCCGCCTAGACTGCCGTCCCGCCCTCGAATTGTTTGATCTTGTCCCGCAGGTCCGCCGCGGCCTCGTAACGTTCCTCCGTGACGGCCTTGCGCAGGTCGCGCTGCAGCTTCTTCATGTCCTCCTCGCGCTGTTTGATTTTCAGCAGCCGCGGCGGCACCTTGCCCTTGTGCTCGGTGCCCTTGTGCATGTTTTTCAGCATCGGTTCGAGCCCCTCCGCGAAAACCTCGTAGCAATTCGAGCAGCCAAGCCGCCCGGTCTTTTTGAAATCCGCCTGGCTGAACCCGCAAGCCGGGCAGCGCACGCCGGAACTGGTCTTCTCCATCTCCTGCGACGCCCCGATCCCGAGCAGCAGGTCAGCCAGCGCAAACCCCGTCGGATCCGTCACTCCCTTTTCCTTCGAGCAACCCTCGCAGAGATTCACCTTCTGCATCTTCCCATCCACGATCTGCGTCAGGAAAACGGTCGCCGGCTTCTGTTTGCAAACATCGCAATTCATCGTTGGCCAAACCGTCGAAGTTTGCAGCCCGCTCGTCAAGCGGGAGCGCGATCGCGGGACGCTTCACGCGAGCGCCACGCTGCTGCGCTGCCGGCGCGTGAACCGCAGCGTGTGCGTGCAGCCCGCCGCGCGGGCAAGCGCGACAGCTTCCTCGAAACCGGCCCCGACCTCGGCGGGCGAATGTGCGTCGCTGCTGACAAGCACGGGGACGCCCGCGGACTGGGCGAGCTGGATGAATTCAAATGCGGGGTACTGCTCGGCACAATCCTTCCGCAGGCCGGCGGTGTTGATCTCGTACGGCGTGCCCGTCTCCGCGAGCGCGGCAATAGCGCCATCGTAATACCGGCGCAGGTCGCCCTGCGGGCGGAAGCCGAATTTTTTGGGCAGATCCGGATGGCCGACAAAATCAAAAAGTCCGCTGCGGATGCACTGTTCGTAGGTGCGCCAGTAGCTCCTCCAGATTTCCTCGGTGCCAGCGCCGGAATGCCGGCTGAGATACTTGGGATTATCCACCTCCCACCCATCCGGGAGGTAGTGGACGCTGCCGATGAGATAGTCCCATTCCGCCATGCCGGCGAGCTGCTCGATCCACTTTTCCTGGCCGGCGATAAAGTCGCACTCAAGGCCGAGCTTGATGTTGAGCGCGGGGAATTTCGCGCGCGCCTCTGCGACTGCCTCGATGTAGCGCGGAAGCTCGCCGATGAGCATGCGCCAGTCGTCGAAAGGCGCGGGCATCGGGTTGTGGTCCGAGAAGCCGAGCTCGCCAAGGCCGCGCCCGGCGGCAGCGCGCGCAAGCTCGACAGGCCATCCCTCCGCGTGCCGGCAGAGCGGAGTGTGCGTGTGGTAATCGGCGAGACAGGCGAGCGACACGTGGCTTGGCTATTCGAGCAGGACGCCCGGCGCGTTGTAGGCGATGTTCCGGCCGTTGCGGGATATCTCCACCGAGTCCGGTTCCTTCAATTCGATGAAGTAACGGCCCGCGGGCAGCCGCATTGGTTTCGCGGAGGGGTAAAGGAAATCTTCGTAGAGAGGCTGGCCGCCAGGGCCGTTGCGGATCACGATCCATGCCTTGCGCCGGGGCTCGATGACTATGGTGTTCGGATCGGCGGCGAGCGGGCTGTTGTCCTCTTCGTCCGCGGGCGCGGCAGGCGGCGTGGCATTTGCGACGGCGGCGGGAGGAGCCACGACGGCGGGGGCGGCCTCCTTTTTCACCGGGATGGCACGCGGGGCCGTGGGGGTGAGTTGCGCAAGCGCCGCCGCATCATCCGCCGCGAGCTCTGCGACCGGCGAGACGGGACGGGCGCGGGGAATTTCCGGCTCCGGCGCGGTCGTGCGCACGACCGGGACCGCGACAGGAACGGCACCGTCCGGGATGGAGATCACCCGCGGCCTCGGAATCTCCGGCTCAGGCGCAGGCGGATTCTCCGGTTGCGATTGCTGCGCCGCGGCAACCCTGGCCGGCGGGGCCTCCTGCGGGACAACGGGCGGAGCAGGGTCGTCAGCGGTCTGGCCGATGCGCGACATGTTCGTCCACACTGCAAAACTCACCGCCGCCACAAGCGCGCACCCGCCAATCACGAACAGCGGTGTCCACGAGCGATCCTTCTCCGGAACCACGAAATCGTATCGCGCATCCGTCGCCTCGCGCCTGCGTTCGCCATCCTCGCGCGAGCGGTTGGAAAGGTATTGGAAGTCCGACACCCGCATTTGCGTTGTAGTCTCGATGGCGCTCGTCACGTCCATCACATCCACTTTGAGGAAACGCGCGTACATCGTGAGGAACCCCTTCGCATAGGCGGCGTTCGGAAACCGCTCCAGCCTCCCGTCCTCGAGCGCCTGCACGTGTGAGGGCCGCAGGCGCGTGGCGTGCGCAGCTTCCTCGATGCTGAGGCCCTGTGCCTCGCGGGCTTTGGTGAGTCGTTTGCCGAGTTGATCGTTCATTCGCGAAAATGCCGGTGGGCATGTTGGCAGCGGGAGCGATTCGCACAAGACACAGAATCCGCCGGGCTGAAAAATTTCCGCATGATGCTGATACGGAGATCAGCGGGGATTCTTGCGGAAAAAAGCGCCTGCCCGGCACTGCTACGGCCTCACCCGCCACGTGCCCAGCGGCTCAGCGGCTGAATTCGTGATCCCGAGGACGCTCGTGCTGGATTGGATCACCACGCCGAAGAGCCCTCGCTGATCATTGCCCACGGTGTCGGTGTACGTTCCTGACGCAATGCCAGTCAGCGGATTCACCGTGACGTTGAATGATTCCGTGCCTGCCAGGCCCTTGAACACGGATGGCTTGATCGGCAACTGCACAGGCACGAGCGAAGTACCCGCGGTATCATTCAGCTCGAAAGTAAGCGCGGGTAGCGTGGCGCCGAGCACCGAAGCCCCGGCAGCAGGCGGAACATAGCGCGAGCTCTGAACATCGAGCGTCACCTCGACTGGAACCGGGGCCCCGAGAGGATCGGTCGTCGTGTAATTCCACTGGAGGCTGCCCGCCGGGGGCGCGGTTGGATCCGCAAAGTCCAGCACACCCGACAGCGTGAAGCCTTTCGACATGAAATACGATGCCGAGCCGTCCGGGAGAATCCGTGCGCTCATGGTGAATGCACCGCCTCCCACCATGCGTCCGACGACCATCGCAGCACCGCTGCCGGAGACGGAAGTCGCGCCGAAGCCCGCGAACGGGAGAACACCGGGAACATAGACCGATGTGTAGCGGCCCGCGAACGAACCCGCGGATTTCAGAACACGCTCGATGGGCGCTGCTGCGATGAAGGCTGCATCGCCCGTGATCGCGACACTCCATGTATCGCTGATGTCCTCGTAGGTCATGATGAGGCGTACATTCCGCCCGTCCTTCAGGCGGAAGTTTTTCTCGAAGCGCAACGTCCCGGTGATGGTTCCCACAGTGCTGAGGGATTCCCCTGCAAGGTTGATCTTCACGGTGAACGCCGCGTTGGCCGTAAAGGTGATCGTTGCACGCCCGTCGTAGCCGCCAACGGGCGGGAGGACGACGGGAGCCACCGCGCCGCTCACGAGCATGCCTTGGTATGACCCTGCCAGTCTTACGAAGTCCTTCACGAGGATTGTTTTTTCGATCGTCGCACCGGCGTCGTCCGTGAGCGTCACGATGAACGAATCCTGGATCTTGCCGTCGAAATTTATCCGCGACTGATAGAGCACGAAACCATTCGGACGGATTTTTGCCGTGCCGTACTTCGGCTTGCTCACCGACACGATCCTCCATGTGCCCGCCGTTTGCGGGAGGTTGCGGAGCGCATTCACCAGCAGCGGCGTCTTGAAGTAGCCGTAGATCGTGCGCGCGGGGATGGCCGCCGGGATCAGGTCAACGAAATCAACTGCCACGACATCCGCGCCGGCAACAACCACTGTCGAATTATCGGGGTCGCCGAGGTCGTAATCGCTGCCGCCTGTCGTGCCCGGCGGATTTGTCTCGATCACGGTGTAGGTGGCGTCCGGCAACCCGGCGAAACAGTAGTCGCCGTTGATGTCGGTGAGGGTGGTCCCAAGCAGATCGCCGTTGCTGTTGTAAAGCGTGATGGTGACTCCTTCGACGAAATTGGAACCGTCGCTCACGGTGCCACAGATGCTCCAGGGCGTGATGCCGTCATCGAGGAAGTTGCGGGCCGAAACGTTCACTCCGGCAAGCGCCACTGCGATCAGGTCGTTGCCATTGACCGCGCCGTCGGCGTCCGCGTCGCTCACAGCCGCGCCGGGATTCGTCTCGACGACGAGATACGCACCATCGGGCAGGCCGCTGAAAGTGTAACCGCCACCCACTTGGGAAACCGTCGTTCCGATGAACTCGTCCGTTTGCGCGATGCCATCCCCGTTCAGGTCCAGATAGAGATCCAGGGTCACGTTCGCCATTGGCACGTCGAGCGGATCAATCGTGTTGTTGTTCGCGGCGTCGTCCTTGTAAACCACCCCGCTGATGCTGTGCAGCGCGGAAGCGGGGAGCGTGTCCACAAAGTTACGCCCCACCACGTCGGCTCCCGCAATGGTGACATTGATCAGGTCAACATTGCCGCCGTCCACATCGCTGCCCCCGGTGGTACCGACTGGATTGGTCTCCGTCACCGTGTAGTTGCCATCCGGCAAATTGGGGAAGCCGTAGCTGCCATCCACACGGGTCGTGGTGGTTCCGATCACGATGCCCAAGGCATTCCGCAGCGTGAGGATGACTCCGGGGATGGGGTTGGTTCCGTCAGTCACGGAGCCGGTGATCTGGCTAAGCACCAAGCCGTCATCGAGGAAGTTCACGCCCGCCACATCCGATCCCGCCAGCGCGACGGCGACAAGGTCGTTGCCATTCCCCGCTCCGTCCACATCCGCATCGCTCACCGCGCCCGCGGGATTGGCCTCAGCCACGAGATAAGATCCATTTGGTTGAACAGGGAACGCATAGCTTCCATCAACGAAAGTCACCGTTGTCGCAACGAATTCACCCGGCTGCGGAATGCCGTCGGTGTTCAAGTCCCGGAAAAGGCCGAGGGTCACGTTCGCAATGGGCGAATCGGCGGCGTCAAACGTGTTATTGTCGGCGCTGGCATCGTCATACACCACGCCGCTGATAAGATGCAGGGCGGACGGGGGAAGGGCATACCCGTCAATCCCGGCGCTCGTGCTTGCGTCAGCGACCGCCACGACCGCCGTCGGATCGGTGCCCTCGGTCTGCGTGTACCCCGCGGGGACTGTCAGGATGAAATCCGCATCCGTCTCGTCCACATCCGCGCTCGTGTTCCCCGGCGGCACTGTCGCCGTCCAGTTGCCGCTCGCATCCGTCGGAACCGCCTGGATTGCGCCGAGCGAGTCGGTGATGAGGATGTCCACGTTCGCAAGGTCGGGCTCGCCGATGTCCTGCGTGCCGTTGCCGTTCGTGTCCACATACAGATGGCCAGTCACGGTCGCGGGGATGAAGTAGCCATCGTTCCCGGCGCTCGTGCTTGCGCTCGCCACGGCCACCACGGCCGTCGGGTCGGTGCCCTCGGTCTGCACGTACCCCACAGGCACCACCGCGATGAAGTCCGCGTCCGTCTCGTCCACGTTCGCGCTCGTGTTGCCCGGAGGAACGAGCACGGTCCAGTTGCCAGCAGCGTTCGTCGCCACTGTCTGGATCGCGCCAAGCGAGTCGGTCACCACCACATTCACGTTCGCAAGGTTCGGCTCGCCCACGTCCTGTGTTCCGTTGCCGTTTGTGTCCACATACAGATGCCCGGTCACTGTCGCAGGGTTGAAATACCCGTCGTTCCCGGCGCTCACCGTTGCAGTGGCCACGGCCACCACCGCTGTCGGATCGGTACCCTCGGTCTGCACATATCCCGCAGGCGCCGCGGCGATGAAATCAGCGTCCGTCTCGTCCACGTTCGCGCTCGTGTTGCCCGGGGGAACGAGCACGGTCCAGTTGCCAGCGGCATTCGTCGCCACTGTCTGGATCGCACCGAGCGAGTCGGTCACGATCACGTTCACATTCGCCAAGTTTGGTTCGCCGACGTCCTGCGTGCCGTTGCCGTTTGTGTCCACATACAGATGGCCAGTCACGGTCGCGGGGTTGAAGTAGCCGTCGTTCCCGGCGCTCACCGTTGCGCTCGCCACCGCCACCACGGCCGTCGGGTCGGTTCCCTCGGTCTGCACGTATCCCGCTGGCGCAGCGGCAATGAAGTCCGCATCCGTCTCGTCCACGTTCGCACTCGTGTTGCCGGGCGGCACGGTCGCCGTCCAGTTGCCAGCGGCATTCGTCGCCACTGTCTGGATCGCACCGAGCGAGTCGGTCACCACCACGTTCACGTTCGCCAAGTTCGGCTCGCCGACGTCCTGCGTGCCGTTGCCGTTTGTGTCCACATACAGATGCCCGGTCACCGTCGCAGGGTTGAAGTATCCATCGTTCCCAGCGCTCACCGTTGCGCTCGCCACCGCCACCACAGCCGTCGGGTCAGTGCCCTCGGTCTGCACGTATCCCGCTGGCGCCGCTGC
>CAMAUI010000116.1 GCA_945861385.1 Prosthecobacter debontii | reverse complement strand
GACGTGGATATTGTTTTCGCGGAGGTCAACGTGCCGCCAGTCCAGCCCGTCGAGTTCCTCGGTGCGGAGTCCGGCAAAAAGGCCGATGGCGACGGCTGGCAGCATTTCCGCCGCGCCCTCGCCGCACACGTTCAGCAAGGCCGATGTCTGCGCGATGGTGAGCACGCCCGGCGATGTTTCCGTGACGGTCGGCTTCTCGATCTGCCCAACGGGATTCGTCGGGCGGTATCCACGGCGCACTGCGAAGCCGAAAAGATTCCTGATGTCTTGGAAGTAGTTCAGGCGCGTCCGCATTGCCCACGGCTTGCCGGTCATCCATGCGTCAATCTCGGGTGCGGTGATTTCGTGAATCTTCCGCTCGCCAAACTCCCCGCCGAAAACATTCCCGAGCACGTAGCCTTGCACGCTCAAATAGTTTTCCTTCCGCCCGGCGTTGCGCTTCGCCGCGAGAAATTCCGTGACGGTCTGATGCACGGTGCGCTCCCCGCCTGCGGGTTTGGCGTGGGCGAGGTAGTAGGCGACAGCATCGGCGAGCGTTGCGCCCACACTGGCGAGTTGCCGCTCCGCGTCCACCGCATCCTCGCGGAGCTTGGCGGGAATTGTCACCGATTCGCTGCCGGTGTTTTTGCGGGCGATGCGGAGCGCGTCGGCTTTCGTGTCGGCCTCGGTCGCGGTCGGGTAAAAGAACCGCTCGCCCTTTCCGGCGATGCGCGCGTCCACCAGCCAAGCGGCGGTGCCGTTCTTATGTGTGACGGCTCGGACACGGGGCCAGGTGTTGCGTTTCTTGTTCGGTTTTCGGTCGGTGGAGTTGGGATGTTTCATGCCGCAGAATTGGCAGTATTTTGGCAGTATTGTCAACCTGTCTCTGTATTTCGATAGGTTCAAATCCTAGTGAGGCAACGCCCCCGGGCGCATCTCAGTTTTTAGCACCGCTGCGGGCGGAAGTTCCGGTAGTGTCCTTAATTTGGTGGTCCGGAAATCCAGAGCACCTCACCTTTTTCTCACGATCATGATCATCCCAAATGTGCCGCAATTGAACGACGCGCAACTCGCCGAGGTGACGGGGATCGTCGGGGCGTTCGGGTGCCGCATCCAGCCGATCAACGGGGCGGTGCGATCCATTTATGCGATCATCGGCGACGAGCGGAATGATGACATGGTGACGAAGCTCGAGGGGCTGCCCTATGTGGATCGCGTGGATCGCATCCAGAGCCCGCACAAGCTGATGGATCGCCGCGGGAGCCTGGCCACGCATGAGGTGAAGCTCGGCGGGATCACGCTCGGGAAGGAACTCTTTGTGTGCGCCGGGCCGTGTACGATTGATCCGAAGAATCCGAATCTCACCATCGAGACGGCGCACGCGATCAAGGAGGCCGGGGCGCACGCGTTGCGGGGCGGGGTGTGGAAGCCGAGGACGAATCCCTACAGCTATCAGGGTGATGCGAAGGCGCTGCTCATTTTGATGGAAGCCAGCCGGCAGACGGGGCTGCCGGTGGACACGGAGGTGATGGACGAGGAGCATCTGGAGCTGGCGCTGGAGGCGGGGGTGGACTGCCTGCAAGTGGGCGCGCGGAATGCGCTGAATTATTCGTTGCTGCGGCAGATCGGGCAGGCGATCGCGAAACGGGACACGGCGGTGCTTTTGAAGCGTGGGATGCACATGGGGCCGGTGCAGGAGTTCATCGCGGCGGCGGAGTATATCGTGCAGCTCGGGAACCCAAACGTCGTGCTCTGCCCGCGCGGCACCCAACCGGCGCTGGACGGGTATCGGAATCACCCGGATGAGAGCATCGTGCCTTTGCTCAAGGAACGGACGTGGGCGCCGGTGGTGGTGGACCCGAGCCATTCGGTCGGCAAGGCGGCCTACGTGCCAGCCGCCGCGCTGGCGGCTGTCGCCTACGGGGCGGACGGGCTGTGCATCGAGTGCAATGTGCGGCCCAGCCAGGGCATCGGCGATGACCCGAAGCAGGCGGTGACGCCGGATGCCCTGAAGGCGATCATCGGGCAGGCGAAGGCGCTCTGGGCGATCCGGCGCGGGCACCAGAAGTGCTAGGTTCAATCCGAAATCACCACGTCTTGAATCGCAGCCCATGCCCAAACTTCTAGTCAGACATCCTCAATTGGGAGACGTCTCATTCACGCTCAGCGGCGGGAGAATCACCGTGGGCCGGCTCGCGGAGAACACGATCCAGATCAATCACGGAACCATCTCCGCCCACCATGCGGAACTGATCGCCAGCAACGGCCACTACCTGCTCCGGGATCTCGACTCGACAAACCACTGTTTCATTGACGGCATCCAGGTGAGCGAAGTGGAGCTGAACGAGCGGTGCAAAGTGATCATCGGCACGATCGAATGTGAATACGTTCCCGATGCGCCCATGGCCGCGCTCGCGCAGCCCGTGGATGCCGAGTCCCACCGGAACACCATCCTGCTTCTCCGGGCGCAAAATGAGCAGTTGGTGACCAAGCTCAGCGACCAGCAAAAACAGATCGAACTCCTCGGCAGCACCCGTCTTTTCACCAACACCGGCGCTGCCGACCTCGCCACACTCCGCGGACAGCTTGCCGCGATCACCGCGGAGCGTGACAACCTCGCGAAGGAAAACGTGCGTCTTCGCGCGGAGCTTGTTGCCTTGCGAAACGAAGCGGATGCCGACACGCCTGTCGCTGTGCCGGTCGGGCTCCGGGAACCCTCTCGCGATCCCCAGGACATCGTCGCCGTGGAAGCCGCGGTGAGGGAGACGGCAGCCGGGGCAGTCTGAAGCGGACTGATGCCGGGGCTGCGGAAGGCTCTTGAGTGCATCGTCCCGGCTGGAAGGGAGGACGGGGCATCGCGCCACGCCGGTTTGGGCCAGGCGGGGGTTCTCACAATTTCCAGCCCCACGAAATGCCTCGTTTTGGTTTGTCTGCCCATCGAAACATGGCTATCTCGCGGTTCGCAATCTCCTGACTTATGCAAAGGCCATACATTTTAGCCGCTGGCATCGTGCTTTCTCTCGCAGGCTGTCACACGCCGGCGAAGACCGACGCATGGCGCAAAGTGGTGGATATTCGGAAGCAGGCCGGCGACTCCGGGGATCGCTCCAGCGCATACGCAGCGGACGTTCACGCCGTTCTCAAGGAAGCGCGCATCGAGCACAAAGTGGTGACCTTCGAGTATCAATGGACTTCGCGCTACTCCGGCGATCAATCTGCGCAGCGCACCGTTGTCCTTTACCGCGATCCGCAGACGCCGAAGCACCAGTGGTGGCTTGCGGATGAGCCGCTCCGCACACCCGTGTGGCTCCCGGACGCCAGCATCGAACGGCAGGTGGCGTTTTACGTCCGCCGGCCGGCAACCGTGGTCGAGACGCGGGATTTCGGCACCGACGCAAAGGAGGTGAAGCCTCTGGAAAAACCTCACAGAAAAACTGCCACCACCCGGATCGAGCCCCCCGCCAAGCCCGCGCCGAAACCCAAGGCGGAAGCCGTGGAACAGACGGAGAGAAAGACTCCGGAAACAAGCATCAAGAAATCAGGAACCTCCCCCGTTCCGCCTGCAAAGCTGAAACCCGCAGGCGTGGCAAATCCGACGCCTGTTCCGACAGCAAAGCCGCTGCTCATTGACGAGCCGGGGCCAGCACCGCGATCCTTCGACCAGGACACGCTCTCGGAGCCGAAGCCTTTCCCGAAAAAACCGGCATTCAGGACAAACCCCACGCCTCCATCGGCGGATGCCCGCCCGAATTTCCTCCAGCGCATTTTCAGTGCGCTGACAGCCGCCAATTGACGAGGCCCGATTCCCGGGCCGGCTTGCGAAAGGCCGGGAGCTATCTGCGCCCCGTCGCCGCAGCGAGTGGGGCGACAAACGCCGCCACCTTCTCCACCAGCGCGGGATCGCCCCCATGCTCCGCGATTTTCTTCACGATCGCGGAACCGACGACCACCGCATCCGCCGCGGACGCGACGGCCCGCACGTGCTCCGGCGTGCTGATTCCAAAGCCGACCGCCACCGGCAGATCCGTGTGCCGCCTGATCGCCGCGACCTGCTGCGCCACATCCACCGCCACGTCCGCGCGCTCCCCCGTCACCCCGGTGCGGCTCACGTAGTAGATAAAACCGCCCGCGCCCTTCGCCAGCAGCGCCATGCGCGCCTCCGGCGTCGTCGGCGCGATGAGGCGGATGCGCTTCAGCGGCCCGTGCATCTGGAGTTCCGGGTTTGCCGCGTCCTCATCCGGCGGCAGGTCGAGAAACAGCACGCCATCAGCCCCGGCGGATTCCGAGTCGCGCAGGAACGCATCGAATCCGTGGCGGTAAACCGGGTTCATGTACGTGTAAAAGACGATGGGGATCTGCGAGCGGACGCGGATTTTCCGCACACAGTCGAGGACGCCGTGCAGCGTCGTCCCGCCCGCCAGCGCGCGGGTGCCCGCCATTTGATTCACCACTCCATCCGCGAGCGGATCGGAGAACGGAATGCCAAGCTCCACCAAATCCACGCCCGCCTGTTCCATCGCCCACACAAGCCTGCAGGTCGAGTCGAGATCCGGGTCGCCCGCGCAGATGTATGCGATGAAGCCCGCGCGGTTTTTGGACCTGAGCTGGTGAAATTTCGAGTCAATGCGGTTCGCGGACATGAGTCCGCGCAGATTGGATGGCGCCCGCACGCTTGGGAAGCGCACAGTGCTCGCCACGCGCGTCACCCGCTGCTTTTCTCGGCGCGATGGCCGCGCCACCCACACTGAAGATCAACGAAATCTACCAGTCCATCCAGGGGGAGAGTTCCTGGGCGGGCTGGCGCTGCGTGTTCGTGCGGCTCACCGCGTGCGACCTCCGCTGCACCTACTGCGACACGGAATACGCATTCTATGACGGCAAGAAGCTGCCCGTCTCCGAAGTGCTGGCAGGGGTGCTTGCGCTCGACTGTCCGCTCGTCGAGATCACCGGCGGCGAGCCCCTGCTGCAAAAGAACGTGCTGCCGCTCATGGCGCAGCTTTGCGACGCGGGAAAAACCGTCCTGATCGAAACCAGCGGTGCCCACGACATCGGCGGCATTGATCCGCGCGTGCATCGCATCATGGATTTGAAAACGCCGTCCTCCGGCGAATGCGCTCGCAATTTGTGGGGCAACATCCCGCTGCTCACCAGGCGCGACGAGGTGAAATTCGTCATCGGCTCGCGCGAGGACTACGAATGGTCGCGCGAACAAGTCCTTACCCACGCTCTAGCCGACCGGTGCGGCTGCGTACTTTTTTCACCGGTCTTCGGAAAAATTGAACCTCGTGACATGGTCGAATGGATCACCGCCGACAAACTCCCCATCCGCTTCCAGCTCCAGATGCACAAGTTCATCTGGGATCCGAAGACGAAGGGCGTGTGAACGTAGTGCAAGCCGCCGGCTTGCAAAATGGACGCGCCCGGCCGGGGGTGAGTGCTACCGCTCAACCCGCCGCCGCAAAGTCAGGGAAGCCAGGCCGATCAACATGAGCGCGGCGGAGGCAGGTTCGGGGATTACAGCAATCGAAGTCCTGCCGGAGGTTCCCGCAAGCCCCGCGACATTGATGCTCTCCCACTTTAAGGCTGCTGCGTTGACATTGGAGCCGAGCGACATGATCACCGTTGGCGGAATCGGACTGGGTACTGCCGGAAATTTCCAAAGCCACGCATCATTGGAGACTGTGTTGTAAAAGGTGGATGAAGCGATGGTGGTGTTATTGTAAATCCTGATCGAGAGTGGGATATCGCGCATGGGCACCGGGACAGGAGGGAGGTCGTTGAAGGTTCCGGCAACGTCCGAGTTGAACCGGACGGTGATCCCAAACTCGCCATTGCCACCACCATTATCCCCCATGGATGTCTTGTTGAAGGTTTCCACCGGAGAGCTGCCGGAGATGCTGCCCCCGATGTTTGCGCTCCCCTCACCGGTCAACGGAACCCATGTGCCCGTGAAATTACTCGTTGGAGTTCCCGTGAATGCTCCCGTGAAATAGCCAAGCTGAATCACCGCTCCGTTTCCATCGCCAGCCCCTCCCCCGGTCAGGTTGGTAGTACCATCAGCATTCTTGAAAAGGATGGTGCCCGAGTCGAAACTCACCTGTGTTACAAGGGCAGCGCTGGATCCTGAGGTGAGCGAAAGCAAAAAGACCGCGAAAAACTGGAGCAGGGCGACCCCTGGAATTTTACTGAGAGCTGGCTTGAAAGTATTGGAGAGGAACATGCGAAATCAGGGAGTGTATGGGAGAGGCTGGGAAAGTGTGACGGTTCCGTTCTTGCGGGAAACAACGATTGCCGTGGCGGACGGAATTACGGTGGTGTCTTTGTTCCCCAAGCCGCCTGCTTTTCTCCAGCTCGTGCCATTGTGGTAGAAAATCTCCCATTCGCTGAGGCCTCCATTCCACGCGTAAACAAGGTCGGCATCCTCGGCGGCTCCTGTCACCCAATCCGGAGTCAGGTGAATGCCGGTGTTCACCAATTGGGTATCCACAGGGAAGCGGTTCGCGAGGAAAGTCGAAGCGGTACCGGCCAGATCTGTCCGCTCCGCAGTCGAGGGAACAGTGCCCCTGAGCGTCAAGACGACAGGCGAGGTGAGCACCCGGACGATAAACATTCCCTCGTCCGGATACATGATCGTGTCGTTCTTGTTTCCAAGCCCGCCTGATTTTCTCCAGTTCGTGCCATTGTGGTAGTAGATCTCCCACTCGCCTGCATTCAAGATATACACGTTGTCCGCCAATGCAGGATCGGGATCCGCATGCAAGACCGGCGTCGTTGTTCCGAAGACCGTGCCCAGCGTGTTTGCAGGCAGAACCTCGCAGACATCCCCGACTGAAAGAACGCTGTGAATGTCAGTGACTCCGTCTGCGAGGGTCACGGTGAGTTGATTGGTGGTATTCGCCGACACCAGGAAAATCCGGCCGATGTTGGCGGGAACTGTCGTCGAGGCCTTGATGCGGACGAAGCGCGGGGCGGAAGCGACGGCGAACTGCCCGGCCTGCCACGCGGCTCCGGTGAGTGTGAACTCGGTGGCGCTTGGAATCGTTGCTACCGTGGAAATGTAATCGGCGGGGGCATACAGGGGGATTGAGAGGGTCGTGTTGGACGGGGTGCTTGCGTTCGCTGCCGCCGGAATGGTGACGTTAATCACCCCCACCGGGGTGGTCGTCGCCGTCGTCTGCGCATGGAGGGCGGGGACGATGGAGAGGAGTGTGGTGAGGGTGAGGTTACGGAACTGTGAGGCGGAGAATTTCATGAGATTGAACGTGAGAAACGCGAGAGTGGACGCCTGTTTCTTCGGTTTGCGCGATTCTGCAAGTGAAATTCTGAAAATTTAACCGCAAGCAGGCTGTTGCGACTCCCCCGCCTACACGAACCGATCATTCAAAAACGGGTCGGCCGTGTTGCTGTAGCCGCGTTGCTCCCAATAGCCGGGCGTGTCGCTTTCGCGAAATTCGATGCGCTGGATCCATTTCGCGCCTTTCCACGCGTAAAGCTGCGGAATGATGACGCGGAGCGGACCACCGTGGGCGATGGGGAGAGGTTCTCCGTCGAGCGTGTGGGCGAGCATCGCTCCGGGGTGGGTGACGGCTTCGATGGCGGTGTTTGTGGTGTAGCCGTCGTAGGCGGTAAAGAGGACGAAGCGCGCCTCCTCGGCGGGGCGAACGAGGTCGAGGATCGCTGCAATCGCGACGCCGTTCCAGCGGCAGTCCTGGCGGCTCCATGTGGTCACGCAGTGGAAGTCACTCACGCTCTCGATTTGCGGGAGCGCGACCATGGCAGGCCAGTCGAGCACGGTGGGATTTTCGACCGCACCGGTGATTTCCAGGCGCCACGATTCGCGCGCCATTTCCGGGTGGATGCCAAGATCGAGCACAGGGAGTTGCCTGACGAGATGCTGGCCGGGAGGTAGGCGGCTTTGGGAACGGACAGCGTCGGCACGGGCACCGCGGGCGCGCATTTTTTCGGCCCACGCAGTTTTCCGTTCGGTGTAGGAGCGTGGCATTTTCAGATGCTGTCGCCGAGGAAGGTGTGGATGCCGCACTCGCTCTTGTCGAAGCCGGTCCAACGGCCCGCGCGCTCGTTTTCGCCGCCGTCGGATTTCGTGGTGCATGGCAGGCAGCCGATGCTGCGGTAGCCGAGATCGGTGAGAGGATTGTAGGGGATGCCGTGGGCCTTGATGTAATCCCACACTTGCTCGCGCCGCCACGTCGCCATCGGGTTTGCCTTCAGAATGTAGAGGTCGCGCAGCACATCGAAGTGGTAAAGTTCGAGAACCTGCGTCTTCTCCCGCGTGCCACTCTGCTGGCGGCGGAGACCGGTGAGCCAGACGGCGAGGGTGCTGAGTTTTTTCTGGAGAGGCACCACTTTGCGCAGTGTGCAGCAGGTGTCGGGGGCTTTCTTCCAAAGCTCCGGGCCGTATTCCGCGGCCTGCTGCGCGACGGTTTGCTCGGGCGGCAATGCCTCGATGGTGATGCCCCAGTGGCGCTCGAGACGCTGCTTGAGTTCATAGGTCTCGGGAAAAAGCAGCCCGGTATCGAGCGTGAAAACGGGAAACGTGATCCCGGCGCGGATCGCATGGTCGATCATCACAAGCCCCGCGCCCTGGAAACTCGTGCCGACCGCCGACCGCGTCCCGAACTTGTCCCAAATCCAGCGCAGCACACCGGCCAGCGGCGCGGTTTCAAACTCCGCCGCAAGCCGCTTCACCTCGTCTGCCGAGATCTCGGATGGCTTCAATGACATCGAAAAAAGGGCGGCACGTATCGGCGCGAGGCCGCGGGTTTGCAAGAACTGGATTGCGCGGCGAATTTCGGGCCGGCAGGAGCGTTGCTTGCGCAAGAACGGGCGCTGTTGTAAACGCGGTGCCTGATGGCTGCCACCAACCCGACTTTCAAGCTGCGCGATCCGATCGGATTGAAAAAGGGGCTCCGGCTCGAAGCGATCGAGCACCGGCAGGTGCGCTCTGACGAATACAAAAAGCGGCTCAAGCAATCACAGCTCGATCTCCTTGGCTGGCAGCGCAAGCTCACCGAGAGCAAGGGCACCATAGTCATCGTGATCGAGGGCCCGGACGCCGCGGGAAAAGGCGGGACGATCAAGCGGATCGTCGAAAAACTCGACCCGCGCCTGCTGAAGGTCCACTCGATCGTGAAACCCTCCGCGGACGAATCCCAGCATCACTACCTGTGGCGTTTCTGGAACAGGATGCCGCCTTACGGGCAGATCGTGATTTTTGACCGCTCGTGGTACGGCCGCGTCCTCGTCGAGCGCGTCGAGGGATTCTGCCGCGAAGACGAGTGGAAGCGCGCCTACCGCGAGATCAATGAATTCGAGCGCCTTCTCGTGGACGACGGAGCGATCGTGCTGAAATTTTTCCTCTTCATCACAAAAGAGGAGCAGCTCCTGCGCTTCAAGGCGCGCGAGTCGGATCCTTACAAACATTGGAAGATCTCGGACGAAGACTGGCGCAACCGCCGGCACTGGAGGGAGAACATCGCCGCCGCCGGGGACATGCTCCGGCGCACCTCCACCGAACGCGCTCCGTGGCACGTCATCGGGGCGAATTACAAATGGCACACCCGCATCCGGGTCGTCCGCACGATTGTGGACGCGATGGAGCGCGCGGAGTTCCGCGAATCGGCACTATGAAAAGACTCCTGGCAATGCTCACCGCCCTGGGATTCGCCGCCTGTCACAACTCGGACCCGAAGGCTGGCGCGCTCGAAACCGCGGAGAAGCGCGTGAAAGTCGGCGCCTACCGCGAGGCGATCCGCAACTACGAGGACGCGCTCGACGGCACCGCGAAGACCGCGGACATCCACTACAAAATCGCCGCCCTTTATGACGACAAGCTGAAGAGCCCGCTCGATGCCATCCACCACTACGACCGCTGCCTCGAGCTCGATCCGAAAGGTGCGCACGCGAAGGAGTGCGAGGTGGCGCGCAAGGACTGCGAACAACGATTGCACGCCATCATGAACAAGGGCGGATTCATGACGCCTGCCGAGGCCGTCCGCCTCCGCAACGAAAACGAATCGCTCCGCAAAATCATCAACGACCTCCGCAGCCCGAAGCCGCCGGAGGCTGCGCGCATCGCCGACCCGGCGAAGAAGGACAAGCTGCCGCCCGGCGCGAAAAGTTACACCGTCGAAGCCGGCGACACGCTCGCCGCCATCGCCTACAAATTTTACAAGAACCGCTCGATGGCATCGCAGATCAAGGACGCGAACTTCAATCAACTCGGCGGCAAGGACGCCATCAAGCCGGGCCAGGTGCTCATCATCCCCGAGCGCGCAAAAAAGCCCCGGTAGTCCGCTCCCGCGCAATGCTCCCTCGCACCAGCATTCATCCCGCACAGCTTGCCACACTCGTGGTCTGGATGTTCACGGTGGCGCTCCTCTCCGCGAACGAGGCAAGGCCGCTCGATCTTCCGGGGCTGCACAATTTCTTCGACTTGGGCGGCGGGCTGTATTCGGGAAGCTCACCCGGCGGCGATGCGGGCTTCGCGGCGCTCGCGAGGCTCGGCGTGAAAACAATCATCAGCGTGGATGGCGCGAAGCCGGATGTGGAGGGCGCGCGCCGCCATGGGATGCGCTGCATCCACCTGCCGGTTGGCTACGACGGGATTTCGCCCGCCCGCGTACTGGCGCTTGCAAAAGCCGCCCAAGTTTTGCGTGGCCCGATCTTTGTCCATTGCCACCACGGCAAACACCGCGGCCCCGCCGCCGCTGCCGTGATCTGCCGTGTGCGAAACCGCTGGAGTGTGGAAACCGCCGCCGCATGGCTGCGGCAGGCGGGAACCAGCGAGGAGTACGCGGGGTTGCATCGAAGTGTCCGCGAGTTCCGCGTGCCCGGCGCGGCAACGCTGGCGGAGGTGCGCGCGGACTTCCCGGAGGTGGCGCCGACTCCAGTGCTGGTGGATGCAATGGTGGCGGTTGATGATTGTTTCGACGCGCTCAAGGCCGCTCGTAAAAACGGCTGGCGCGAGCCCGCGGAAAAATCCGCCTTCACCCCCGCGCAGACGGCCGCGCTCCTGCGGGAGCATTTCCGCGAGATCGCACGGGCCCCCGCCGCCCGCGCGATGCCCGCTGATTTTCGCAACTCACTCGGCAGGGCGGAACAGGCAGGCGAAGACCTCCGCACCGCGCTCGCAAAACGGGAGGGCCGGGATGAAATCGAGAGGGCGTTCAAGCGCGCCAGCGCATCATGCGCTGAGTGCCACCGCGCGCACCGCGACGCCGGGAGCAGCCCAGCGTCAAGCCGCGCAGCGCGCTGACATCCGGCAATGTTCAGCCGCAGGCGGAGCATGCCCTTGGAAGTGACGGATGCGTTTTCCGTGCGCGCGCTACGGCAAGGTCACTGTCATCCATTTTCCCGCCTTCGTGAGCTTGAACGGCACGGTTTTCATTTTTTCCCCGGAGCCAAGTTCGATCACGTAATCGCCGGTGAATCCCCTCACCTTCGCCACGCCCCTGCCGCTGGTCTGCGCGCGCACGTCAGTCCACCATGTTTTATACACGAGGTCGTACCACACCCTTCCCGCCGGGCGCAGGCTCCAGTCCGCCGACCAATGCGCCGCGTTCGCTGCCCGGTGGTGATTTTCCCAAAAGTCCGACATCCCAATGCCCGCCGTGCAGGGATGCGCGAAAACCGCCGTCATGAAATCGCGCGTGTAATCCGCGATCGCCTGCTCGTCCCACACGTCCACATCGAAATCCGTCACCTTGATCGGCAGTTTCAATGCGCCGAAGCGGTCGAGGATCTCCCACACCTGCACGGGCGGCGGGAGCATGTCATCGAAATGCGCATGGATGCCGATCCCATGCACCGGCGCTTTCGCATCGAGCAGGCCCTTGAGGATTTTGAAAAACGCGTCCTGGTGCCCGGTGTCCTTCCCGCCCATCGCGAAGAT
>CAMAUI010000115.1 GCA_945861385.1 Prosthecobacter debontii | reverse complement strand
CCGTTCCAGAGCAAAAATATCGGGGCTTCCCGAGTCGGTCACGTCTTCCTCCTTGACCACCAAACCACATCCATCCATCACCAACGCACGCCTCTCCGCCATAGCTTAATTTCTATCAACTCTGGCCGGAAAACGGGGTCCACCTCATTACTCGCGCAAAACACGCTCAGAATTGAAGTTCAGACAGGAGATTTCTCCGGCACATTGACAATCAGCCCGACTGCTAGTCCGGGTATGCGTACAAAAATTCATCTGGAGGAAATGAGCATCACGGCACCGTTGCTGATTAATGGAGGTGGGCAAATAGAGATCGCAGGAGTGATTGCCGTATCGAGTGGCGCATCCATAACTGTAGCAAGCGGCACGACGCTTGTGAGTGAAAGTTTCGGAGCTTTTGTAATCGCTGGTGGTGATCTGAATATGGACGGCCATTTTTTCTTGGAAAACGGCGGTTTGATTCTTAACGACGGCGGACGCATCGTGATCCAAAATGGTGGTCTGCTCGATGGAAATGGCGGCGGCAATACCCTCACCGTCAACGATGGTGCGGAAATCCGTATCAAGCCCGGCGGCACACTTTCACCGGAGTTAATTGTCACCACGAACGGCACAGGCCGCGTGGTCAACGAAGGGAACATCCTCATCCCCGCCGGGGGCAACGCCGAGTTTGGCGCTGGCAGCAGTAGCGGTGCAATCGCCGTGGAAACGGGCGGAACACTGGAGCTGGGAAACTTCGCCCTCGAATCCGGTTCAACCCTCGAGAACAACGGCACGCTCGTGTTCAACGGCGACGCGACCTCCGCCGATCCATTGGTTCTCGGTGGTGTCATCGGCGGAAGCGGTGTTTTGACGACACCGGAGGTCACGCTGAGTGGCACAGTCTCGCCCGGAAACAGCCCGGGCACGCTCACGGTTGTTGGCAACGTGGTTTTCACCCCGGATTCGCTACTGGAATTCCAGTTGGGGACAGTGAGTGATCTCCTCGTCGTGAACGGCGACTTGGTTCTCGATGGCATTCTGAATGTATTCGATTCGAGCGGCTTCGGATTGGGGACATACGTTCTAATTGATTACGCAGGAACCCTCACAGACAATGGCCTGTCGCTCGGCGAGCTGCCCGGCGGCTTCGACTACACGATCGAAAACGACGCTGCTAACACCCGCATCAGCCTCGTGGTTGCACCCATACCCGAGCCCGGCGGTGGCGTCCTGATCCTAGGTGGGCTTGCGATGCTCGCCGCGTGGCGTAGGCGTTAGCGCGAAGTTCCAGGGCTGGGTGCTGCAACATTCCGCGCAAAACCGCGGCAACGGCTACGTGCTGGACACGAATCGCATCGGCAGCGTCTCGCTCACGCCCGCGCCGTAGGCGTTCCGCCTTCCCGGCGCAGCCTCGGACGCAAGTCCTCCAGGTTGTGCGGCCCGCCCGGCGATGGAGAGACCGAATACTTTTGCCCCGCTGCTCGTTGACTCCCCGCAGCAAGCCGGCCATTTTCTGCGCATGAGCACGCTCGCCGAGATTGAAGAAGCCATCGAAACGCTCCCTGTTTCCCAAGTGGACAAACTGGCCGAGTGGCTGAACCGCCGACGTGCCGTTTCACGTGAGCCGCTGAAGGCTGACAAGCGGGAGGCGGTGGCCGCATTTCTCCGCCGGTGGACGGGGGCAGGGATCGCCTCGACAACGGATGATGAAATGCGAGCGCAGCGCACCGCCCGCCTGATTGGGAAACACGTAAAGTAGGCGATGCGGGTTTTTCTCGATACGAATGTCCTGCTCGATGTGTTTTTGAAGCGGGCAGGCGAACCGGCCAGCGCACGGGTGATCGCCGCGTGCGGGGAGCCGTGGAATCAGAGATTCGTGGCGGTTCACACGCTGTCGAACGCGTTTTACCTGATCGAAAAGCAGCGGACACGCGAGGAGGCATGGGAGTTCATCCGCGATGTGCTTGCGTGGGCGTCGGTGGCGGAGATCACGACGGCGGATGCGGCCCGGACGCAGCAGATGGGGATGAATGACTTTGAGGACGCGCTGCAGATCGCGGCGGCTGAGGGATGCGGGGCGGATGTGCTTGTGACGCGCAATCTCACGGACTTTGCCGGGAAGACTGCCGTGCGGGTGGTGATCCCGGAGGAATTTACGGATCAAGCACCTGTGAGGGCGGCTGGCGCACCCTGACGGGTTCCGTCCGTGGTATTCACAATGCGCGGGAGGCGCGGCATGGTGCAGGGATGGGCTCGCGCTACTCGGCGAGCCTGGGCAGGTTCTCCCCGCCGAGTCTGATGCTCGACTACAACGCGACCGGCGAGGCGACATTCCGCTTCGATCTGCCATCGTCGAACCGCACCGTGGACGTGCTGCGGAACATCATGACCCCCGCGATCATCAACGGCCTACCTCCGCTGGCGCAGGTGAAATTCGTGCCGAGCTTGGGCTACTACTCCGGGACATTCGTGGACAAGCCGGTGACACCCGGCGCGAAGTTCCAGGGTTGGGTGCTGCAACACGCCGAACAGAACCGCGGCAACGGCTACGTGCTGGACACGAATCGCATCGGCAGCGTCTCGCTCACGCCCGCGCCGTAGGCGAGCGGTGCGCTTTCGGGCGCGGGTGCCCGGCGTTCCGCCGCTGATCCACCTGCATCATTCCTGCACCGTGACCGGCACGCCGACCGTCGCGTTTTCGAAGAAACGCTGGGCCATGATGCGCGGCAGGCGCACGCATCCGTGCGACGCGGGGCGGTTGGGCACGATGCCGGAGTGCATCCCATAGCCTTTGTGGAAACGCATGTAGAAGGGCATCTTTGCTCCGTCGAATGAGAGGCCCTCGGGGACTTTCATTTTGCTCATGTCCACATCGCGCGTGATGACGGTGCCCTCGGCATCCACGAAGTTCCCGTAGAGATTGGAGACGTGGTCCTTGTTCTTCTGCGTGACTTTGTATTCCCCCGGCGGCGTGGCGAAGCCCTTCTTGCCTGTGCTGCATCGCGTGTCGCCGATGAGCGTGGCACCTTTGAAAAAATAAACGCGCTGGTCGGAGAGATCCACGATCAGCTTTGGGCCGCCGGTTTCCGCCCTGGCTTTCTCGGCATCCCACGCATGCGGTGGCCGGGGCGCGGGCGGGATCTGAGGCTTTGGCGGAGGCTGGTGCCGGAGATTCGCGCAACCTGCGAGGAGCAGCGTGGTGATTGCTGGCAGGATGAGTTTGCAGAGGGCGGTTGGTTGCATTTCGGGTGCGGACGCTAGCGGCGGATTTCAAATTGGCAAAGCAATGATCACGGAAGCGCGTGGAAAAACGGGCGTGATCCACAGCGAAGCCGTGGTGGGAACGTGGCACAGTGCTTCCAGCCTGTGGGGCCGGCGGGCGTCTCGCCCGGCGTCTTTGATGGCCGAATTGGACCCTGCGGGCAGGATGCCTGCTGGCCCCACAGGCGGGACGCACTGTGCCACCAACACGCTGCGTCCGCTCCCGTCGCTGGACCTGATTCTAAATCACACCCCACGCTCCGCTACGCCACCGCGCCCGTGCAACTGCTCCCGGCACCCGCCGTGCAGGCGAGGCAGTGGTGCCCTGTGAGGATCGGCGCGCTCTCGATGGACTCGGGCGTGACATCCCACAGGAAGAGCGGACGCCCGTTTTTGTGCTGCATGTTCAGCATCTGGTTGAAGTCGCAATCGTAAACCTCGCCCCGCCAGCCCACGTTGATCGTCGAGCGGCACATCAGCCCGTCCACCGTCGCCGGGTTGAATGAGTTGGCGAGCAGTTCGAGATACTCGTCCCACTTTCCCTGCTCGCGGAGATCATCGGCGAAACGCGCGATCGGCTGGTTGGTGATCGTGAAGAGCCGCGTGAAAACGATGCCAAACTCCCGCAGCAGCGCCTCCTTGTAATCCGCCTCCAGCTCCGCCTGCGGCCCCGGCAGCTTCGCGCCGAGCGGATTATACACGAGGCTCAGCGGCAGCCGCGTCCCATAGCCCACGGCGTTGAGTTTCCTCAGCGCCGAGATGCTCTTTTCAAAAACCCCCTCGCCCCGCTGCGCATTCACATTCTCCGCCGAATAGCAGGGCAGCGACGCCACCACCTCCACCTCATGCCCCGCGAGATACTCCGGCAGATCCGCGTACGCCTTCGTCTCGATGATCGTCAGATTGTTCCGGTCAATCACATGCGCGCCCGCCCCGCGCGCCGTCTCCACGAAGTAGCGGAAATGCGCGCTCAACTCCGGCGCCCCGCCCGTGATGTCCACCACCGCCGGGCGATGCTCCACAATCCACGCGCCCACCCGCCTTGCATCCTCCTCCGAGATCATCTCCGTCCGCCACGGCGCCGCATCCACATGGCAATGCCGGCAAGTCTGGTTGCACTTCCGCCCCACATTGATCTGTAGCGTCTGAAACTTCCCGCGGCGCAGGCTCAGGGAATGATTGGCGAGGATTTGGTCAAAGCGATTCATCGTGGACGGCAGCCGGAGTAAAGGCCCGGGGCGGCGGATGGCAAACTTTCATCCGTAATGGAAAAGAAAACATTGCCCCTGGCCCAATCCCATCCCAGCGTTTCCACGGAGGTTGAGCCGCCCTTGATCGAAGACGACACGGCCCCCGCAGAAAACCAACCACATGAAACAGCCCCGCCAACTGTCCTCGTCTCGCGGCACGCGCCGCGCCGGTCGCGCTCTCTCCGGAACCGCCCAGCAACACTCAAGAACGAAAATACCATGAATCGCATCTACCAGGGCCGCGTCTCGCGCGCGGAAATCATTGATGAAAAAGGCAACGCCACCTCCGCGGCGGAGTGGGATTGGGAATCAGCGCTGTGGGAGCATCACGCGCTGTTTCAGGATGCGGTGAATTACTACATTGTCTGCCTGCTCGCGCTCGCGCAGCCGGGCAACAAGATATGGCTCACTCGCGAAAAGCTCGACGCGAAGAACGAAGCAGGAGGCGATGATGAACTGATGGTCTGGCGTCCCTTCCGCCGTCGCGGTGCGATGCGCAGCGGGCTGCGCGATTCGGTCGCAAAGTATCTCACGCCCGGCAACGACACGCCAACGCCGGAGGAATGTTTCGCCGCAGTGCTGGCGGGGAATGACTGCGCGCAGAACGAGGCGGGAAGGAAGCTGCTGGATGCGGGGCTGGCGCAGCTTCTCGGCAAATGCACCGGCGCGGCGGGATGCAAGCAGGCGGCTCCGATGTTTCTCCCCCGTTTTGCCAAGCCCGCCTATCAGGGAAGCTATGGAGAGGATACCAGCACGCTGGCGCGCGAGGATGAGGGCGCACGTCTTCCGTTTGTTCTCCACGACGCCGCGACGCGACCGGATTCTCCGGCCCTTGACGGGTTCGGTGTCCATTCCATCGCCCTTCCAAATGAGAAGAAGCCAAAGTTCATCGGCGCGGAAGCGGTGAAGAAGCTGCGCGGGATGGTCGCCGCATGGCGCGAACGGCAACCTGCGACTGAGGAAGACTGGCAACGGTTGGACGCCGCGATTGGCAAGCTCCCGGAAAACTTCGAGATGCCCGGCTACGCGGCTACCGCGGCGAAGGGTGAAGCGAAGTTCCGCCTCTTCGGGATGTTCTTGTTCCGTTACGTAGAGCGCTCGGGGTTCACGCTTGGATTGATGCAGGCAACGACAAGAAGACCCGAACCCGCAGAAAAACCGCCGGAGGGAAAGAGCGCCGTGGCGGGGGCCGGTGATCCTATTCGCACCGCACGCGGTGCGCGCGGCTATGTCTTCCGGGCGTTTACTAGTCTGCCGTGTTGGGGTGGTGATGAAAAAGCTACCTCGGAGTGGATCGGATTTGATTTCGCCGCATTCGAGGAGGCGTTGAAGGCGCTGCATCAGTTGGACTCGAAGGCCGAAGAGCGGAGGAAGGCCCGCGAGCAGAAGGTGGCGCAGCTCGACTACCAGCGAGGCAGGACGAAGAAGTGGAAAGGCGGAGCTGCTGGCGACGATGAGCGTCGGCCCGCCATCCTTGCGGGCGATCCTCGCATCGCGCGGCTGGAGCAGCTTGTGGATGTCGAACTCAAGGCCGAATACGAGATGAGCGAGGGCATCGAGGTGGAATATGGATTACATCCGCGGACCATTCGCGGCTTCCGGGACATTCAGAAAAAGTGGAACGGCGAGGTGAAGCCGGAGGACAGCTACTCGGAAGCGCTACGCCAAAAGCTTTGGGAACGGCTCACCGATTACAAAAAGGAAAATGCCGAGACGATGGGCAGCGCGGTGCTTTTCGATGAACTCGTGAAGGAGGAAAATTGGATCGTTTGGAGGGAACCTTCGGCGGAGCAGTTGGCCGAGTGGCGGAAGGCGGCGAGGCTTCCGGATGATGCGGAGTTTGCCAAAGACCCGTTGCAGGCACTTACGGATGAGCGTGAACTCAAAGGGGAGATCAGACGGCTCGAAGGCCCGATCCGGTTCACGCCCGCCGACCCGGAGCACTCGCGACGGCAGTTCTATTTCTCGGACGTGAGCGCGATTGATAAGAAGAACCGCCTGCGCCACGACCGGCAGACGCTGGATACTGAGGCGGCCATTTTCACCGGCGGGAAGTGGGAGGTGAAATGGGTGCGGATTCATTTTACGGCCCCGCGTCTCCTGCGCGATCAGCTCAATAGCGCGAATGGTGCGGATGCCTCATGGCAGCAGGCGATGATGGCCGCGCTCGGGCTGAAGGCCGGGCTGACGAAGACGGAAAAAGGCAAAGTGCGTGAGGCGAAATTCGCCGAATGCACGGCGGTCGCGCTGATGCCCGAAATAACCGCCAGCCGGCAGCGGCGCAGCCTGCTCAACTTCCCGCTCACCCTCGACGGCGAAGCCATCGCCAAGCAACTCGGCAAGGCGGCGCGATGGGATTCGCTGCAATTCGGCGGGGCGGACAGGGAGTCCTACTGGCTGCGCTGGCCGGCGACTTGGATAGACGAAAAGAAGGCGCGGAAGAAAGCGCCGCCGAAGCCGTGGTGGAAGAGCAGCGAGCCGTTCCGCTGTCTCTCGGTGGATTTGGGGCAGCGCGACGCGGGGGCGTTTGCACTGCTCGAAGTCTCGACGGGCGACGCGCCGAAGAAGCAAAGCCGAAAGATTGGAACCGCAGATGGCAAGTCGTGGTGGGCGACCGTGCGTGCGACGGGGATGCTGCGGCTGCCGGGCGAGGATGCCCTCGTGATGCGGGACGAGCAATGGCAGGAGGAGCTTTCCGGCAAGCGCGGTCGCAGCCTCGTCGCGGGTGAGTGGGAGGAGGCATGTGACATTTGCACGAAGCTCGGTTTTGACCCGGCGAAGCTGCTTGGGACGGATCGCACCCGGCATTCTTTCCCCGAGCTGAACCGTGAGTTGCTTTACGCGCTCCGCCGCGCCCAGGCCCGGCTCGCGCGGCTGCAAAGCTGGAGTTGTGTCGCACACGAGGAGACTGAAGAAAAGAAGCGTGCCGCTTTCGAGAAGCGGCGGACGCGGATACAGGAGCAAATCGCCGAGGCCATCGTGACGCGTGCCGCGGAGGAAAAGAAGGACGCGAAGGGGCGCGGCCAGGAGCTTCCTGAACGGAGCGCATGGCTGGGCGAGGCGGAATCGTTTGTGGCGAAACGCGCGTGGGATTGCGTGCGCGATTGCATCATCCGCGAAATCGCGAAGGAGCGGGACAGCATCCAGCGGGAACTCCTGCGCATCGCCGATCGCATCCAGCCTTTGCGCGGACGGCAGTGGGAATGGGCGAAGCGCGAGGACAGCAGCCTGTGCCATGTCCTCCGCCAGACGGCGCGCGGAACGGATGAACGCAAGAAGATGCTCGCCGGACAGCGCGGGCTTTCCATGAGCCGCATCGAGCAGCTCGAATCACTCCGCCAGCGTTGCCAGTCGCTCAACCGCGCGCTCATGCAGGAGCCGGGCAAGCCTGCAAACCTTGGGCGCAGCAAGCGCGGAATCGACCTTCCCGACCCGTGCCCGGAACTGCTCGATCGCCTCGATGCGCTCAAGGATCAGCGCGTGAACCAGACGGCGCATCTCATCCTCGCGCAGGCGCTCGGCGTCCGCCTCCGCGTCCACACGAAAGATGCGGCGGAGCGGCAGCAGCAGGACATCCACGGCGAATACGAACGCATCCCGGACAAGAATTCGCCGAGCGGCTTTCGCGAGCCCGTGGATTTCCTCGTGCTGGAAAATCTTGACCGCTACCTCGCCTCGCAAGGTCGCAGTCGTGGGGAAAACTCCAAGCTGATGAAGTGGAGTCACCGCGCCATCCTCGGGAAGCTCAAGCAGCTCTGCGAACCCTACGGCCTCCGCGTGCTGGAAACACCCGCCGCCTACTCGTCGCGCTTCTGTTCCCTCACCGGCGTCGCGGGCTTTCGCGCGGTGGAACTGAATCCCGACAACCGCGAGGATTTCCGCTGGAAGAAACATCTCGAACGCCTCGCCGACCCGGAGCGTTTCGCGAAGCTCGGCAAGGAGGAGCGTGAGGAGAGTCAGGCCGTGAAGCGATTGTTCGACGACCTCGACAAACTCAACGCCGACCTACTCAAGAACCGCACAGCCCGCCCGAAATGGCGCACGCTGCTCGCACCGGCTGCGGGTGGGCCTGTGTTCGTTCCAGCATCGCAAACAGAGAAGATTCAACACCCGAACAAGAAAACAGGCAAGATGGAGGAGGTCTTGGTTTACAAGGAGGTGAACGGACGCCGACCGACCGTAATCCAAGCGGATATCAACGCCGCCATCAACCTCGGCCTCCGCGCCATCGCCGCACCGGATGCGGACGACATTCATCTTCGTATCCGCGCCGAGCGCAAAGACGAAGGCTTTGAAGTCTATATCGGGACGAAAAAGTCTCCGAACCTTCGTGAAAAAGCCCGGTGGAGCACGAAGCCGCCGGAGATTGTCGTCACCGACGAAGCGAACCGAAAGAAGCTGCTCACCGACGCGCGGCTGAACTTCTTCTTCGACCACGGCAGGGTCGCAGAATACGACCGCGCGGAGATTGCTGAGAAAGAGGGTTTCGCCAGCGGGCGCGGCATCTGGGGCTCCATCAAGGGTAACGACCGGCACGAAGGTAAGGACTGGAAACGGGTGCAGGAGATCAACCGCGGCCGCATCCAGAAAGCGGAGCGCAACGGGGACGACATTCTAATGTAGCTCGTGCAAACCAGCCGTTGCCCGATGCGCCCGCCTTTGCTAGTCTCCACGCCATGATCACCATCGAAGAAACACTCGTCGTGGATGCGGAAGGCCATGCGATGCTCACGCTGCCGCCGTCGGTGAAGCCGGGGGCGCATCGGGCGGTGTTGCAAATCGAGGATGAGGTCGCGTCCGCGCCGGAGAAGAAGCGGGTGGCGCGGAAGGCGGGATCGCTCAAAGGTTTTTGGATGTCGCCGGACTTTGACGCGCCACTGGAAGATTTTCGGGAGTACATGGAATGAAGCTGTTGCTCGATACGCACGCGGTGCTTTGGTTTTTGGAGGACGATCCAAAGTTGAGCGATGCAGCCAGGCGCGCGGTGGAGGATGAGGGCAATGAGTGTTGGGTGAGCACGGCCAGTGGTTGGGAGATGGCGATCAAATCACAGCTTGGGAAGCTGCGGCTGCCGCTGGCGTTCGAGGGGCTGTTTCCCGATGCGTTGGAGTCGCTCGGTTTCTCCATCCTGCCGATCCAGCCACGGCATTTGCACCGCTATCACGCGCTGCCATTGCATCACCGGGATCCGTTTGACCGGCTGCTGGTCGCGCAGGCGCTGGCGGACGGATTTACAGTCGTGGGCTGCGATGCGGCATTTGATGCGTATGGCGTGGGCCGCATTTGGTGATGCAACTTCCTCGATTCTGCCATGCCTTCCCGCAGAACATCACGACCGCGTGCGACGCGCAGGACTGACGAGAACCAAGCTGAACTGCCACTTGCAGCGATGAAGCAGGAGATGGTCGCGGCGATGGATGCGGCCTTGGAAAGTGGCACGGGCGTCGCGCCTGTGGGGCCAGCGGGCGTCCCGCCCGGTGGTGTGGCAGTTCCAGGCGCGACGCCTGCGATCCCCACAGCCGGGACGGACTGTGCCACTCTTCCGTCGTCGGCTACGGTGGATGACCTCCCTCCCATGCCGGTGCGGCGGTTGCAGAACTATGCGTTCTGTCCCCGACAGTTTTACTTTCAGTGGGTGGAGGACTTGTTCCTCGACAATGCGGATACGGTGGCGGGATCGGCCACTCATCGCCAGATGGACAAGCCATCGGCCTTGCCTGAAGACCCGAAGGAACTCGAATTGCCGGAGGGCGCGCGGCTGCGGAGTCTCCAGCTTGAGAGCGAGGCGCTGGGGCTGGTGGGGAAGATTGATGTCGTCGAAGGAGCGAGTGGCTCCGGCGTCCCCGCCGGAGGTTCTTGCATGGAAGTGATTGACCACAAGAAAGGCTCCGCGCGAAGGGATGACAATGGTGCGCGCGTGGCGAAGGAATATGATGCGGTGCAGGTGGCGGCGTATGCGCTGCTGCTCCGCGAGGCCGGGCACAAGGTCACCGGGGCTTCCATTTACTATGCGACGGATCGGCGGCGCGTGCCGGTGGCGCTGACGGAGGAGCTTTTTGCCACAGTGCATCGGATGCTCGCGGAGGCAAAGGCGGTGGCAGTCTCGGGCAAATGTCCGCCGCCGCTGCGGAACGATGCTCGGTGCCTGCATTGCTCGGCGTATCCGGTGTGCCTGCCGAATGAGTCGGCGTTTTGGAGTGGCACAGCCGTCCCGGCTGTGGGGACAGCGGACATCTTGTCCGGTGCCAGCGATGATGCGGGCGGGACGCCCGCAATCCCCACAGCCGGGACGGGCTGTGCCACTTTCCAAGCGCCGCGCCCGGCCAGCGATGATGGCGAGGTGATCGTGGTGCAGAAGACGGGCTGCATGGTGGGGCAGCGAGGAGGGGAGTTTGTGATCACGGAGAAGGGCGAGACGTTGCAAAAGTTCCCGATGAATCAGGTGCGGGCGATTTACCTCTACGGTGCGGTGCAACTCACGGCACAGGCGGCGCAGGTGTGTCTGGAGCAGGGAATTGATGTGTCCTATTTCTCCCCGGCGGGTCGCTTCCTCGGGTTGCTGCGCGGGCTGCCGGCGAGCGGCGTGGATGCGCGTCTCGGGCAATACCGGATGTTTGGCGAACCGGGCATCCGCGTGAAAGTCGCGCGGGAAATGGTGCGGGCGAAGATTCACAATCAGCGCGTGCTGCTGATGCGAAACGGGGAACCGGCGGATGGCGTGTTGCGGCAGATGGCGGACTTGCGCGATGCGGCGGAGGATGTGCGCGAACTTGATTCGCTGCGCGGCATCGAAGGCACGGCGGCGGCGCTCTACTTCGGGCAGTTTGCCACGATGCTGGGGGAGAAAGTGCCGTTCGATTTCAACGGGCGGAACCGCCGACCGCCACGCGATCCCGTGAATGCGCTGCTCTCGCAGGGATACAGCATTCTGGCGAAGGAACTCGCGGGCGTGCTGCACACGGTCGGCCTCGATCCTTTCCTCGGCTGCTACCACCAGCCGCGCTACGGGCGCCCCGCGCTGGCGCTCGACTTGATGGAGGAGTTCCGCCCGCTCATCGCGGACAGCGTTGTACTTTCCCTGCTGAATCGCGGGGAACTCACGCTCGCGGATTTTTCGCGCAGCGCGGCGGGCTGCTATTTGAAGGAGAGCGGGCGGCGCGTGTTTTGGGAGGCGTGGTTCCGGCGGCTCGACACGGAGGTGACGCATCCGCAGTTCGGCTACGCGATGAGTTACCGCCGGATGCTGGAGGTGCAGGCCCGGCAGCTCTGGCGCTTCGTTCGCGGCGAGGCGGAGCGGTATTTCGGTTTCACCACGCGCTGACTGCCATGCGGCATCGCATCCTCGTCTGCTACGACATCTCCGCCGACAAACGCCGGAACAAGGCGGCGAAGATTTGCGAGAGCTACGGTGCGCGGATTCAGTTTTCGGTCTTCGAGTGTCCGCTCGATGGGACTCGCCTCGCGCAGATGAAGTCGGAATTGGAAGAGACGATCAACCGTGAC
>CAMAUI010000114.1 GCA_945861385.1 Prosthecobacter debontii | reverse complement strand
CGCCGTGCTGAATGGACTCGTCGCTGTCGCATACGCTCCACCATCCACGCGGACCTCGAACGTCGAACCCGGCTCGCTCGCGCTGAACGTAAAGTCCGCTGTCGGATCGTTCGTCGGCGACGGCTCGGCGGCCGTGATCGTTGTCTCCGGTGGCGCGGTGTCCAGCGTCCACGACGCGCTCGCGGGCGTCGGGTCCACATTCCCCGCTGCATCAATCGCACGCACCTCGAAGGTGTGCGCGCCGTCGCCCAGCGACGCCGTGCTGAATGGACTCGTCGCTACCGCATACGCGCTACCATCCACGCGAACCTCAAACGTCGAGCCCGCCTCCGACGATGTGAACGTGAAATCCCCCGTCGGATCGTTCGTCAGCGACGGCTCGGCGGCCGTGATCGTCGTGTTCGGTGGTGTCGTATCACCCGTGCCTGCCACGCTCGTGAGCACGAAGTCATCCACCGGGATATTGCGGTTCGTCGCGAAGCCGGTCCAGATCGACACTAGGTCCATGCGCGCGATCGTTTGCCCGCCCGGCGCGGTGAAACTGAAAAGCGTCACCGGTGCATTGATGATCGGCGTGGACTCGCCGAAGTCGCCCAGCAGCGTCCCGGCGGCATTGTAGAAGTAAGCGCGCCACGTATCGGTTGAGCCGCCGCCATTCTTGCCCGTGCGCTTGAGGCTGAAGGCGGTCAGCTCCGGCGTGAAGTTGAACCGCAGGAAGTGCGTCTGGTTCGGGTCATTCGAGTTGCCGTCCTGCGCCATCAGGTTCGGCGGGCTGGGGATGATGTGATTGCTCCCCGTATTATCGAAGATACGCATCCCGCCCGCGCCCGGCCCGGTGCCGCCAAAGGTCACGCTGGGGATTCCGTAGCTGGCGAGGGCATTGGCAGCCAGCAGGCCGACCGGGAAGTTGTCGAAGTTGATCGTCACCGTGCTGGTGCTGCCGGCCAGCGTGTCCTTGTAGATGTTCCAATTGGTGCCGCCGCCATCGAGACGGATGAACGCGTAGTCGGTCCCGTTCGGCGCCCATGACGGCTGGCTCTCATCCACGCCGGGGGTGTTCGTGATATTCGTCAGCCCGGTACCGTTGAGATTCATCTGATAGATCTCCGCACTGCCCGCCACGCCCACGTTGCTGCGGACGAAGATGATCTTGGTACCGTCAGGCGAGACATCCGGGCCGCCATTGAAAATGCCCGAGACACCGTCGCTCGTAAGCTGGAGAGGCGAGCCGCTGCCGTCGGTATTGTACAGCCACAGGTCGAAGCCCGTCCCGGCGGTCGGCAGCGAAATGACCAGCTTCGAGCCATCCGGCGTGAGCGCCATGCCGCGCAGGCCATAGACGCTGTTGCTGCTCGAAAGCAGAACTGTGCCGACGGCATTTGTGTTCTGCCCGGCAAGCGACGAGTAGAGCGCCGTGCGGATGGTCGTGGTGCCGCCGGTGTTTGGCGAATCGCGCCAGACCGCACGGGCGCCGTTGCGCGAGGAGATGAAAATGTTGCTGTTATTGCCGCCGGGCACGAACAGCTTGCGCGTGAAGGCCGCATCGTTGCCATCCGAAGCCGTGCGGTTGAACGGCGCCGCCGTGGTGTAGGCCGCGGCGTTGAATTCAAACAGCTCGTGGAAGACATTCACCTCGGCGACCAGCAGCTTGCCCGTGTTCCCGAGCCAGCTCACGCCGTAGCTCTGGATGTTCACATTCGTGGCAAGGAAGCCTTCGCCCGTGCCGTCGGCATTCACCTGCCCGATGTCGAACGAGCCGCCGCTGGAGACCTGCTTCGCGTAGGCGATCTTCGTGCCCGCGGCATTCCACTGCGGCTGCCAGTCGTTGAACGCGCTGGTGGTCAGTTGCACGGGCGCCGCGATGGCCGGGAGCACAGCCCCGGAGACAAAGAGCGCGAGCGCGGTGATGAGGGTGGAGAAGGAACGGATGGTTTTCATGGTGTGTGGTGTCTGGTGGATGGTTTTCGTTGTTGCTCGAAGCAACTGTGCAAATACCCAAAATATGCGCTTTTGCAAAGGCTCAATCGCGGACTGCTCCCGCAAGGGGCGTGATGGAAACCACGTCCGACAAGAGCACCGGAAATGCTCACGCTGGGCACACGGGGGATTGGTGCGCCGAAAGCTCCGGAAGCGCAGGGGAGCGCAGGGGAGCGCAGGGGAGCGCAGGGGAGCGCGGGGGAGCGCGGGCATCCCTGCCCGCCGTGTCCGGCATCCTGCCGGACACACCCGGACGTGTTTTCAATCACGCCCTCCCGCAGGCTGCACGTTCCCGCACGCTGGCAGCTTGCTCCACGGGACTCCCCACCTTTTACTGCCAGTGTATGGCGGCGGTTCATGAATGCCCGGTTTCGTTTGGCACCTGCGCGTGGACCCATGATGACTGGCGCGGCGTTTTTTACCCGGAGCACCTCGCCCCATCCGGGCGCCTTGCCTGGTACGCGCGGTTTTTCGGAGCGGTGGAGGTGGACAGCACTTTCTACCATCCGCCTCCGCCGAAGGTCGCCGCGCACTGGGCGGAGGTGACGCCCGCGGGCTTCCGTTTTTCCTGCAAAGTCCCTCGCGAGATCACGCACGAGGCGAAGCTGCGCGATTGCGGGGAGCCGCTCGCCGCCTTCCTCCGCGGCATCGAGCCGCTCGGGGAAAAGCTCGCGTGCCTGCTCATCCAGCTCCCCCCGTGGTTTGCGCCGCAGCACGATGAACACGCGCTCCGCGAGTTCCTGCGGCATCTGCCGGCGGGGTTTCCGTGGGCCGTGGAATTCCGCGACCACGCTTGGCGGCTTCCCCGCATCGCGCATCTCCTGGAGCAGCACTCCGTCTGCTGGGCGTGGAGTGACCAGACCACGCTGGAGGGGGCGGACGCGGCTGCGTTCGATTTTCACCCGCGCACCGCGCCGCTCGCGGTGATCCGGCTCATGGGCGACCAGTCCACCAAATACCGGCCCGATGGCAGCCTCATCCACCACTACGACCGCCTGCGCTGGCCGCGCACCGCTTCGCTGGAAAATTGGGCCGCAAAAATCCAAGTCGAGCGCGAGCACCTGCGGGAGATCCTCGTTTTCGCGAACAACCACTTCGAGGGCTTCAGCCCGCTGACGGCGCAGCGGCTCGCTGGGATGCTCGGCACCACGCTGGCCCTCCCCCGCCCCGCGGAACTCCATCCATCTGGGAAAGCCGCGCAGCCGGAGCTGTGGGACTGACATCGATTGCCGAAGACTTTCGCCTTGCGGCGGGCGGGGCGGCCCGCCAGCGTCCGCGGCCCTCACTCGAAAACACCAACATCCTATGAGCAACACCTCTCCGAAACTTCACAACGCAATGTGGCCCGGCCTCGTCGGCAAGGGCGACGGCCCCGGCCAGGAGCCACCGATCAGCCTCGAGCGGATGCTGGATCTCACTGCCGCCGCCAACGTCAACGGGAAGAAATTCGACGGCATTGATTACTTCCTTTTCCTCCCGCACACGAACCCGGAGGCAAGCGACGATGAGTTGAAAAAAATCGCCGACCTCATCGCCGGCAAGGGTTTCTCCGTCGGTTCGCTCGTCGCGCCCGTGTGGCCGGGCACCGTCGGCGACTCGGCGATGGGCGACGCGGCGCAGCGGGAAAAATTCCTCAGTGCGGTGAAGATGGCCTGCCGCATCGCGGGCATTTTCAACAAGCATGGCGTCCGCAAATACGGCGTCATCCGCATTGATTCGGCGGAGTTTGGCGTGGCCAAGTGGCGCGAGAACCCGAAGGCGAACACCGCGAGGATCGCCGAGACATTCCGCGAAGCCGGCAAAATCGCCGAGCAGCACGGCGAACGTCTCGCCGCCGAGGGCGAGATCTGCTGGGCCGGCATGCACTCGTGGAAGGACATGCTCGATCTGCTTGAAGCCGTCGGAATGCCGAAGACCGTCGGCTTCCAGGCTGACCTCGCGCACACCTACCTCTACACGCTCGGCTACAACGCGCCCGAGCACGCGCTCGTGAAGGAAGGCTACACTGACGCCGAATTCTGGCCCGCCTATGCGAAGATGACCGACAAGCTGCGCCCGTGGACGATGGACTTCCACGTCGCGCAAAATGACGGCCACGTGCATGGCGCCGGCTCGCACGACAAGACCGGCAAGCACTGCCCTGCCGACGATCCGAATGGCAAACTCGATATCGTAAAATGCGCGGGCTACTGGCTGAAGGACGCCGCCGCGCGCGGCATCCAGCACATCTGCTGGGATGGCTGCATGTTCCCGAACGCGAAGCTCGAGCAGGCTCAGACGTGGAATGCGATCCTCGACGTGATGCTCAAGGTGCGCGACGCCCACGGCTGGTAAATCCAGGCGCGATCGAACGAATTCAAACCACCCGCCGGGCGACCGGCGGGTGGTTTTCTTTTTCCCGCCCTACGCCTTCGGCGGCGTTCGCGAGGCGGGAAGCTCCGGCAGATGGGGGAGATATTTTTTCAGGAAGTAATCAATCACCTCCCCGGCATGTCCCGGCGTCGCCAGCTTTTTCACCAGTGTCCGCTCGTCCGTCGTCAGCCGCCATCCGCGGATGATCGGCTTGGTGTCCGGCTTCAAGTGATCGCGCACCGTCGCGGAGAACGACTGCGGTTTTCCCTCCTGCGCCGCATGGAACCAGAGAGTCACGTACCCCTCGACGTAATCCGCCACGCCCTCGTGGCTCGTGTAGCGGAAGGTGAGGCTTCGCGGCCAGTCGTCCTCGAGCAGATAGCTGTGAAAGGAATCCACCAGCAGCCCGCTGGGCGAAAAATTGCGCCCCGCAAACTGCACCGCCCCATCCCTCACCTCGAGGTCGAGAATCCCGACCTCGACCCGGCCATCGTGGTGCCGCACCACATCCACCCACTGGTCGCACGCCTGCCGTTGCAGCATCCGGAAACGCGAGATGGACGAGGCCGTGATTTTTGCGATCAGCACGCCCATCATCACGATCCCCGCGCCCCCGTGGATGCACGCCACAAGCCGCGAGAAGCCCACCGGCCGGAAATCCCCGTAGCCGATCGTCGCCTGCGTCACGATGCTGAAATAGAAAAACTCCACCGCCCTCGGCGGCAAATTCGGATCCGGCCCGATCAGCCCGTTCTCCGGCGAGAGCACCGACAACGCCCAGTAAGCGCACGCGAACAAAACCGTCAGCGCGGCCACGCAGGCTGAAATGATCCAGAACGAAATGCGATCCAGCAGCAGTGGCGATGTCGAGGATGTCATTCGCGTGCGGCTCAGACGAGCGCGGCCCCCTCGAAGACAAAGTCCGCCGGGCCCTTGAGCGTCACATTCTTCCAGCCGCCACCGTCGTTCTCGAAGCCCACCTCCAGCGTATCGCCTCCGCGCACGGTGACGCTCACGGGCGAACCCGCACCGGTGAGTTGCGCGAAGACGAGCGCGGCGGCGGTGACGCCGGTTCCGCACGCGAGCGTCTCGTCCTCCACCCCGCGTTCGTAGGTGCGGATCACGATGCCGCCGCCGGGAAGCTCGGCGGCGAAATTTGCATTCGTCCCCTTCGGCGCGAAGTGCTCGTGGTGGCGGAGCGCGCGCCCGAGGCGCACGATGTCAGTCTTCGCGACATCCTCGACGAAGACGACGGCATGCGGGACGCCGGTGTTCAGGAAATGAACCTTCAGTTTCTCACCATCCGCGTTGAGTTCCACGCCCGGCGCGAGCGAGTGCGGCGGGGTCATCGCGAGGCGGACCTCGTCGCCGATCAACTCCGCGCCGATGATCCCCGCCTGCGTCTCAAAAGTGATGCTGCCCGTCCTTCCTGCGAGACGGCTCGCAAACCGTGCGAAGCAGCGCGCGCCATTGCCGCACATGTCCGCCTCGCCGCCATCGGCATTGTAGTAGCGCATCTTGAAATCCGCGCCCTTCTCCGCGGGCTCGACGGCGATCAGCCCATCGGCACCCACCCCGCGATGCCGGTCGCACAAGCGCGCGATTGCAGCCTTGCCGAGCGAATGCCGGAGGTCGCGGTTGTCGAGCATCACGAAGTCGTTCCCGGCCCCGTTCATCTTGGTGAAAGTCAGTGTCATCGAGGCGCGCAGGATGCAGATGAACGTGGATGAAGTCAAAACGTGGTGCGCCAATCGTGGCGCAAGCTGCCAGCTTGCGAAGACTGCCAAAGCCGCAGGCCACAAACCCGGCTCACCCGACCGCCGGGCTTACATCCGCGGCTACCGCGCGTGGCGCGGCATTCGTGGCGCAAGCTGCCAGCTTGCGAAGACTGCCAAAGCCGCAGGCCACAAACCAGGCGTACCCGACCGGCGGGCTTACATCCGCCGCTACCGCACATGGTGCGGCTCTGTATCGCCGGTGCTTTCCGCAATCCACTGGGCGTAGGTCATTGCCTCGCGCGTTGCATTGGCGGAGGCCGCGATCCGGACGATCTGCCGCCATACGGCGGGATGCGCGATGTCCACGGGATGCACTGCGATGCGGAGCAGGGGCGCGCTTCTCATGCGGGAAAAAAGGAACGCATTCCACGCACGACTCACCGCGCGGCGCCAGGCCGCGCGCACGCTCCAGCACAGGCTCTGGCACGGATGCACGGTGCCATCCCGGAGACCAGTCACGGAGCGCAGCCGCGTCGTGTAGGAAAAACCCAGCTCCCGCAGCGCCCTCTCCGCTTCCGCGCTGAGCAGCCACGCGGGTGCGATGAATCCCAGCGGATGCAACCCCGCCTGCTCGAATTCACCCCGCGCCTTTCCGGCCAACTCACGCGCCGCGGCGAAATCCAAATCGTAAAACTCCCCCTCGCCCGCCGTGTAGCTCCGCGTCACCAGGCGATCCCGCAGGGATTCGCCCGCGCGCGCAGGGCGTTCGTGGAAATAACCATGCACCACCGCCTCGTGCCCCTGCGCCACAAGAGCGCGCAGCCACTCGCAAAACGCGGCATCGCCCGCGAAGTGCCCGCGATGGTGATGATCCGGGATGACGAGCAGCGACAGGCGCCCGATCCCCGCGCTGCGCAGACCGGCAATGATGCGCTCACATGGACCGCGCGTGCGCGGCGAGACGTCGTGCAGCGAGACGACGAGCGCGCGCTTCACGCGGTGAAGCTCCCGAGCACTTCGTCGCGGGTCGCCACGGCGGTGCCGGCTTTTGCGACCACGATGCCGCTCGCATGGTTCGCGAGTTCCGCGGCCTCCACCGGTGACGCTCCGCCTGCCAGCGCCGCCGTGAAAACGGCGAGCACCGTGTCGCCCGCGCCGCTGACATCCACGACTTCCTGCGCGCGGGTCGGGATGTGGTGCGGCGCCTGGCCGGGATCGAAAAGCATCATGCCCTGCTCGCTGAGCGTCACCAGCACATGGTCGCAGCGCCACTTGCCGAGCAGCGCCGCCCCCACTTCGAGCAGCGCAATGTCCTCCGATGGCGGGTCCACCGGGTCGCTCAGCTTGCGCCCGGCTGCGGCGAACGCCTCGCCACGATTCGGCGTCACGCACGTCACATCGTGCCAGTGGATCGGGTTCGACGGCTTCGGATCCACAGTCACGATTTTTCCCGCCGTGCGCGCGCCCGTCACGAGCGCGTCCACAAGCGCCTGGTCGAGCAGGCCCTTGTCGTAATCCTCGATCACGACCGCATCGAGCGATGGGAGCAGGGCCTCGAAATGCGCCAGCACACGCTCCCGTTGCGGGTCGGTGAATCCGCGCCGCATCTCGCGATCCACGCGCACGACCTGCTGGTTGCGCGCGACGATGCGCGTCTTGCGGATCGTCGTGTAGGTGGGGTCGAAAATCACGCCGTCGAGATTCACCCCGCGCGCGCCGAGCAGCCCGCCGAGGATTTCCGCATCCTGCCCCGTCCCCGCGAGGCTGAGCAGATGCACCTGCTCGACAAACTCCCGCAGGTTCCTCGCGACATTCGCCGCGCCGCCCGCATTGAAAGTCTGCCGCTGCACCTCGACCACCGGGACGGGAGCCTCCGGCGAAATGCGCGACACTTTCCCCCAGATGAACTCATCCAGCATCATCTCGCCGATGACGAGGATGCGTCTGTCGGGATTCAGGAGTTGGGCGGCGCGGGCGCGGGTCATCGAGGTCGGTTTTCAGTAAGCGGAACGGTCCCGGCAGTGGCAAGGTGGTTCATGTTGGTTACGCGGTTACTTCTTGCTTCCAGCAATCCGCTCTTTCACCGCGGCGAACAGCAGCGGCAGGTTGATCTCGTGGTGCCCGACGATGTACACCCCGCGCCCGCCAAGCGCGGTGGGGCGGCGCTGGACGTTTTCCGACGGGCGATAGTGGCGCGTCATGTCGAAGGTCGCCGTGGTGATCCGCTCGACCTTGTGGCCGAGATTCCGCGCGACGGTCAGCGCCTTGAGAAAAACCTCCGGCATGATGACCGCGCTGCCGACATTCAAAACCACGCCGCCCTCGAGCTGCGCGCACACCGCCGCGAACGTCTTGAAATCGCGGTAGCTTGCCTCGCCGAGCACATCTCCGCGCGTCGTCGGGTGCTGGTGGATGATGTCCGTGCCGATGCCGATGTGGACGGTCACCGGGATGTCCAGCTCCGCGCCGGTGGCCATGATGCTGAGGTGCGCGTTGGAAAATTCGCGGGCCTTTTCACCGAGAGCCCGGCCTGCGCCGAGGCCGCGCGCTACACCCGCGGCGAGGGTCTCGTTCATCATCCGGCCCGTCTCGTCGGCCATACCGAAGGAGCCGTCATTGAGCCCGCGCTGCACGTCCTCGCTCGTCTCGCCGTTGTAGCACAGCTCGAAGTCGTGGATCGCCCCCGCGCCGTTGAAGGCCACCGCATGCACAAGGCCGCGGCGCATCGCGTCCACGATCAGCGGATTCAGGCCGACCTTGATCACGTGCGCGCCCATCATCAGCAGCACCGGCCTGCCTGCGCGCACGGCCTCCACAATCGCGTCCACCACGAGGCGCAAATCACGCACGGCGAGAAAATCCGGGAGCGATTCGAGGAATGACGCAAGGCTCCCGCCGGCGGTGTGCGGCCTGGCAAAAGCCTCCACGGCCACTTTGTTTGCGCGGTCTGCGACCGGGTATGTCCTGATCCTGGTGAAATCGAGCGGTGGAAACTTCACGCGCCGAGTGAATCGGGCCGCCGCCCGGCAGACGAGCGGAAAGATAAGGCCCGCGCATGCGCCGCTTGACCGGATTTTTCCCCCGCATAGAACGCGGGCGCATGACGCGCGACATCGTTTACTTTGACCTCGAAACACAGCGGACCGCCAATGACGCGGGGGGCTGGGACAACAAGGCGGCGATGAAAATGAGCATCGGTGTGACCTTCAGCACGGCGCTCGATGAATACCGCATCTACACGGAGGCGCGGGTGCATGAGCTGGTGGAGCAACTGCGCCGGGCAGATCTCGTGGTCGGCTTCAATGTCATCAATTTCGACTACGAAGTGCTCATGGGCTACACGAGCTACGACCTGCCGGCCATCTGCCACACACGGGATCTGATGGTGGACATCCAGGCAAAGCTCGGCCACCGGCTTGGGCTGGATGCCGTCGCAAGCGCGAGCCTCGGGGTGGGAAAAACGGGAGACGGCCTCGATGCGATCCGCTGGTGGCGCGAGGGCCGGGTCGCGGAGATCGCGGAGTACTGCTGCTTCGATGTGAAATGCACCAGGCTCGTGCATGAGTTCGGCGCGGAAAAGGGGCGGGTGTATTATCTGGACCGCTTCAAGCAGAGGAAAAGCGTGCCGGTGGAGTGGAGGCTCTGAGCTGGAACGATGCAGTTGGTGCAGCGCGATCCGTCCGGAACACAGGCTTCCAGCCTGTGCGGCCGGCGGTCATCATGCGTGCGGCGTCCGCACCATTCGGTGCATGGGCCAGCGCCACTGTCAGCACAGGCTGGAAGCCTGTGTTCCACTTCGCAGCGCTCCCGCAACTGCATCGTCCCGGCTCAGCGCTTCCTCAGCCGCGGATCAGCACATCCTTCAGGACTTCGGCGGCGCGCGGGTTGTTGTCCGTCACGAGGGTGGCGATGCTCACGGTCCCGGTGCGGCGGATGATGTGCATCGAGCGGAGGTCAATGCCCGCGTCCTTCAATTGCGCGGCCACGATGGCGAGCGCGCCGGGTTTGTCCTCGAGGCGGACGAGCAGCGTGTCCTGCGTCACCGCGCGGTAGCCCGCGTCGCGCAGGGCGCGGAGGGCGTCGTCGTACTTGTCCACGGTGAGCGAGATGAGCCCGTCCGCCCCGTGGCTTTCCACATCGAAGTCCTCGATGTTCACACCCTGCGCGGCGAGCGCCCTGGTGATGATCGCGAGCTGGCCGGGCTGATTTGGAACGAGGACGGTGAGCTGTTTCATGGCAGTTTCTCCTGCTCCCGCGCCGCGGCAAAATCAGCCGCGAATTCCTCGATGATGTCCTCCCGCACGTGCGGCAGTGTGATGATATGGCCGATGCCTTTTCGCGGGGCGATGGTCCACTTCCGCATGATCGCCGCCGGCGGGCGTGGGAAAACCACGGTGATCGAATTCCTGTGCCGCCATGCCTCGATGCCCTGCTTCGCGAGCGCGGCGATCGCAAAATCCGCGAGCGCCAACGAACGCCGCACGAGCTCGCGGCACCCTTCGCGCCCCAGCGTGCGGAGCCGGTACCACAGGAAAAGCGGGGCCATCGCGCTGCGCGAACCGGAGATCGTCGTGTCGAGCGCGCCGATGTACTCGATGCTGCGCGCGATGCGGTCCACGTTCGTTTTCCGGGCGAGCACCACACCGCACGGCAGCGGGGAGCCGAGCAGCTTGTGGCCGGAGATCGAGATGCTGTCCGCGCCATCCGCAAAATCCCATGGCTGCGGTTCGTCCACGAACGGCAGGATCATCCCGCTGAGCGCCGCATCCGCGTGGATGTAGGCGTTGGTGATCGCGAACTCATCGAGGATGCCGCGGATCGTCGCGAGGTTGTCGCACGCGCCCTTCATCGTCGTGCCGATGTTTGCAAAAATGATCGGCGGTACGTCGCGGTGGATGCGGAGCGTCTCGCGCAGGTCGTCGTAGTCCATCCCGCCATCCGGCTGCGACTTCAGCATGATGCTCCGCGTGTGCTGCAGCCGCAGGACCTTCGCCACCGAGTAGTGCGTGTCCTCGCTGAAGTAGCAGATGCCGTCGGGGAAAAGTTCCCGCGCCACGTAAAGGCCGTACATGTTTCCCTCCGTGCCGCCGCTCGTCACATACCCCCACCACCCGTCCTTCGGCGCGCGCGCCAGCTCCGCGAATTCCGCGATCACCTCGCGCTCGAATTCGTGGGTGTTCAGCGGGATGTTCGAGCCGCCGAAGGGATCGCCGACATTGTTGGTGGAAAATGCGAGGAACCGCGCCAGCTCCGTGTAGTCGAAATCCTGGTTGCACGGATAGCCCACGTAAAACCGCCGCAATCCCTCGAGCCGCGCATACAACTCATCCAGCCGCCGCTGGTCCTCGGGTCGTAGCTCGGGTCTGTGCGATTTCACGAATGCAGACTATATTTACGCCGACGGACAGCGCCCCGCAATCGGCGATTCGTGCCCGGCGGGCGATCCGCCGCGGACAACGCGGTCAGGAGCGATCGGGAAAGAACTTTCGTGCGTTTCATCCATCCGGAGTGCCAGACTCCGCGAACATCCAAATGAGTGGTTCTGCTCCTGCCGATCCACACTCTGCAAAATTCACCCTACCCATTCGCCCCACGATGAAACACGCCCTGTTCATTCTCGCCGCCCTGCTGCCGGCCACGGCCCTGCGCGCCGCCGACGCGTCCGCTCCGCAACGACCAAACATCCTGCTCCTGCTCGCCGACGACTGGGCATGGCCGCACGCTTCGTGCCTCGGCACTCCCGGCATCCGGACGCCGGTGTTCGACCGGCTCGCCCGCGAAGGCGTGCTCTTTCGCAATGCCCACACCGCCGCGCCATCCTGCTCGCCGTCGCGGGCCGCCATCCTCACCGGCCAGTGGCACTGGCGGCTGGAACAGGGCGTCAACCTCCACGCCTTCATTCCCGCGAAGTTTGCCGTCTATCCGGACCTGCTGGAAAAGGCGGGCTACTTCACCGGCTTCACCGGCAAAGGCTACGGCCCCGGCAGCAACAAGGGCCGCCCGCACAACGCCGCCGGGCAGGATTTCAAAAGCCTCGACGCCTTCCTCGCCGCCCGCCCGAAGGACCGGCCTTTCTGTTTCTGGTTCGGCAGCAAGTTCCCGCAC
>CAMAUI010000113.1 GCA_945861385.1 Prosthecobacter debontii | reverse complement strand
TCGGGGCTTCCCGAGTCGGTCACGTCTTCCTCCTTGACCACCAAACCACATCCATCCATCACCAACGCACGCCTCTCCGCCATAGCTTAATTTCTATCAACTCTGGCCGGAAAACGGGGTCCACCTCATATTGCCGCCGCCTGCGCCATTTGATCACCGAAAAGCGGTTTTCGGGTTCATTCCCAGCCCCCGCAGCGCGTTCAAATGCGCATACCGCCGCTGCCCGCCGAGCACGCCCAAAACATCGAGAACCTCCGGCGCGTTCGTACTCTCGTAGCGCAACGGGCACTCGCGCACCCAGCCCGCAAAGCGCCCGCCCACCGTGCTATGGCGTGGCGATGCCGTGGCGCATCCTGAGGAATTGATCCTCGAAGGCGATCCATGCCGCGAGGCGCTGCCTCAACCGGGTCAGGCGCACCGGGTCGTCGCTTGCCCGGTTGTGTTGTTCGTCGGGGTCCGTGATGAGATCGAACAATGATTCCCTGCCGTTGCTCGCTTCAAAGATGTATTTCCAGCGGTCCTCCCGGACGCCCAACAAATACTCGTCCACGCTCGCGACGAAGAACGTGCGGTCTGGCCGCCCGCTGGCAAACAGGCTGTGCCCCTGCCACGCGTCCAGACAGTCCACGCCGAGAATGTCTGCCACGGTCGGGTTCAGGTCCACATGCCCCCCGACGGCTGCCATGCGCTTCCCCTCGGGAAAAAGGCGCGGATTCCAGATCATCAGCGGGACATGCACCTCCTCCTGGAACACGGTGTATCCGTGGCCTTGCTGGTCGTGAGGATCTGCAAAAGCCTCGCCATGGTCGCCGGTCACCACCACCAGCGTGTCATCGGCAAGGCCGCGTTCGCGGAGCGCGGCGAAGATGCGGCCGAGGTTTTCATCCGACTCGCGCAGGACATTGAGGTAGCGCGAGAGCGCTTCCGGGTGTGCCGCCGGGGGTTTCCCGGCGAAAAAATCAACCGGGCGCGAGCCGGGCCTGCGCGCGTAGGGATGGTGCGTCTGGTCCGTCCAGCAGTAGGCGAAAAAGGGTTGCCCGGGTTTTTCGTCAATCCACTGGATCAGCCGGTCAATGAGAAAGCGGTCTTCGACACCCCACGACGTGAGGGGTGGGGCGTTGAGATCGCGGTGATCCTGCACGGTGTCATAGCCCGCGCCCTCGAGCACCGAATTCTGGCCGCCCCAGTCCATGTCCCCATTGTGCAGGTAGGCCGTCCGCCAGCCGCGCTTCTGCAGGACGGATGCAAGGGTCGGCGGGAGGCTGCGCTCCATTGCTATCGGCGCATAACACCAGGGAAGACCGGGGTAGATCGAAAAGTTGACCGCCATGAAGGTGCAGAACGTGTAGGGCGCGTGCGCGTAATAATTGTCGAAAAGCAGCGCGTGGCGCGACTCGGCAAGCAGGTTCGGCGTCGTCGCGTAGCGGCTTCCGTACAGGCTCATGTATTTGGTTCCCACCGACTCCATCACCACCACGATCACATTGCGTGGGCGGGCAGCATTGGCCGGCGGTTGAAACCCGGCCCGCGGCTCCGCCCCGCGGCTGCGGAAATTGCGGAATTCATCCTGGTCCCCCGGCAGGAACTCCTTCGGCAGTGTTGTCACGCGAAGCCCGGTGAGGCTCACCAGTGTCGTGCGCAACAACTCCACGTGCGGGCAGAGCGCAAGCCGCTGCGCCTTCCGTCCGACCGCGGCCTCCGAGTGGTGAAGCGCCCCCACCGCGATCCAGACGCCCATGCCGCCGATGATAGCCGGGGAAAAAGCACGCCTGCGCGACGCGAAGCGCACCGCCAGCAAAAACAAAACCGGTGTCGCCGCGAGTGCCGTGGCGATCGGCCACGTCAACCGGTCGGTGATGGATGACTTCACCGCCGCGCCACGCATCAGTTTGAGCAGGTCGAAACTCAATGGGCGATCCAGCGCCTGGAAAATACCGTAGGAAACAACGCCATAGAATGCGCAGAGCGCGAAAGCCGCAATCATCAGCCGGCGCGTCACCACGGACAGCCTCGGCCATCGCATCAAGAGCCACGCCACTGCCTCGCCAAGCGCCCAAAGCACGAGCACGAACACCACATCCCGAAACGAAACGCGGGTGAGTTCCAGCAGCCAGCGCCATGACTTTGGCATCCCGAGCGACACGGCTTTCGCACCCACCAGGACGATCGCCAGCCAGAATCCGACCCAAAGCAACGCCACGGGCCTGCGACCGGCCTTCATGCCGCCATGCGGGGGCGCAAACTCATCTTCTTTTTTTTCCATCTCCGAGATGTCCACTATGTGTCGCGCATGTTCATCGTCAACGGCTGTTCACGGCCCGCCTACTCGCGGGAGAGCGCCGCCGCCGGCAGCGCGGGATCGGAAAATTCCCCGCCTACTTCGCATGGTCCCGCCACAGCCAGCGCAGCGTGTCCGGCAGCAGCGCCGCACCGTGCTTCGACGAGTGCCCGCCGGTGCCAAGCTCGAACTTGTAGTCGTAGCCCGCAAACTTCAGCGCCGCGGCCATGTCCTGGTTCGCGAGCGGCCAGTTGCCGTGGAGATTGTCGAGATCCGCGCTGCCAGCCTGCAGGAAAATGCGCAGCGGTTTCACCGGCTTCGTCTTTCGCAGCAGCGGGGGATACACGTAGCCGCCGCGGATGTTCGTGAAGCTCCCGATCCAGCTCACCACTTTGCGGAAATGCTCCGGCTTCTCCCACGCCACGGTGAACGCCGCGATGCCGCTGCTGCTCAGCCCGCACACCGCGCGGCCAGCGGGATCATCGGTGATTTTCACACCCTGCGCGGCGACGAGCGGCAGCATCTCCTCGATGAGAAAGCGCGCGTTCGCGTCGCCGAGCGAGTCGTACTCGAAGCTCCGGTTGCTCCGGTCCTTCCCCCCGTCCACGCCCTTGAACACGCCTGGCGCGATGAACAACCCGATCGTGACGGGCATGTCTTTCTTCGCGATCAAATTATCCATCACCACCGTCGCGCGAATGTCCCCGTCGGCCTTCGCGTACCACGGGCCGTCGAAGAACACCATGAGGCACGCGGGCTTCTCCTGCGCGTACTGCCTCGGCACGTAGAGCGACCACTCACGCGTGGTGCCGGGAAAAACCTTGCTCTCCGCGAAGGTGAAATTTTTCACCTCACCGGCCGGCACCCCCGGCTGTCGCTGTGAGTCCGGCCCGAGGACGTATTCGCGGTCGGCGGCAAGGGCGGCGGTGGCGAGGAAAAGCGTGAACAGTCTGTGCATGGCGGCGATGCTCGTGGCTGCGGTGCCTTGGTTTCAATCTTATTACGGAAGCAACCATCGGAACCGCAGGGCCACCCCCGGTTTCCCGAGGAAGCGGATTGTTCCCGCGTCATCCGCGCTCGCCGAAGCCGTGCCTGGCGGCTAACACCCTCCACATGCGCGTGACGATCCATCCGCCCGCCCGCCGGCGGGCCAGCTTCCTTCTCGCCCTCCTGCTTGTCTCCGGCGTCCTCGTCGTGGCGTTTCTCACGCTCGATCAGCACTGGCAATGGGCGGGCGTCGCATCGCGCTGGCGGCTTTACCTCGCCGGCTGGCTGAACACCCTCGCCATCGCCGCCATCGCGCTTCCGCTCAGTTGCGTCCTCGGCCTCGCCTTCGCGCTCGCCCGCCGCGCCGCATTTCTCCCGCTCCGGTACGCCGTGCAAATCTGCGTCGAACTCACCCGCGGAGCACCCCTCCTCGTCCAGATCTACCTCTACTTCTATGTCTTCGCCCAAGTGCTCCACCTCGACAATCGCTACATCCTCGGCCCCGTCATCCTCGCCACATTCACCGGCGCTTACATCAGCGAACTCATCCGCGCCGGCATCGAGAGCATCGGGCGCTCACAGCTTGAAAGCGCGCGGGCCATCGGCCTCACCACGGCGCAGACCTACCGGCACGTCATCTTCCCGCAGGCCATCCGGCAAATCCTTCCCGGCCTCGCCGGGCAATTCGTCTCGCTGGTCAAGGACAGTTCGCTGCTCTCCATCATCGCCATCAATGAATTCACCCAGGCCGGCACCAACGTCGCCTCCTACACCGCCGCGCCATTCGAGAGCCACCTGCCCCTCGCCCTCGGATACCTCATCATCACCATCCCGATTTCGCTCTGGACACAGCGGCTCGAAAAGCGCGCCAGGTTCGAGACGTAGCCGTGCGTGCTCGGAATGGACTTCGATGAATTGCCTCGCAGCGGATCACTGAAGGCTCGACCTTGGCGGCGAATTCCACGAGACGGGCACCGATGTTCTCCATCATCACCGCCAGCTTCAATCAGGGCCGATTCATCCGCGAATGCATCGAGAGTGTCGTGTCGCAAGGCGTGGAGTTTGAGCACATCATCGTGGATGCCTGCTCGACCGATGAGACGCTGGATGTGCTCCGGGAGTTCCCGCACCTCAAGTGGACCTCGGAGCCGGACAAAGGGCAGACGGACGCGATCAACAAGGGATTCCGCCGGGCGACGGGCGACTGGTGCATGTGGCTCAACAGCGACGACCGACTGCGCCCCGGCGCGCTCAAAGCGGTGGAGGAGTTTCTCGCGCGGCATCCGGACGCGGACGTGGTCTACGGGGAGTGCGTGTTCGTCGCGGAGGACGGGGGCATGATCGAGTGGAAGAAACAGCACCGCTTTTCCTACGTGGTGCTGGTCCTGTGCGGGTGCTACATCCCGTCCACCTCGTGCTTTTACCGGCGGAAGGTTTTCGAGGATGGGATGTGGCTCGACGATTCCTTCAAGGTCTGCATGGACTTCGATTTTTACGTGCGTCTCGCGGATGCGGGCTACCGGTTCGAGTTCATCCCCCGGGCGCTCGCGGATTTCCGGTGGCATGCGGACAACGTGAGCACCGTCCACTCGGCGCGGCGCACGGAGGAGCGGCACAAGGTCCAGCGCGCATGGCTGGCGAAGCGGGGATTGGGCTGGATGGGCGGCACGTTGACCTTGAAGGCGCTGTATTATCTCTTCATGCTGCGCCGCCGATGGCTGAAGGCTCTCCGGATCATCAAGTACCCCGCACACCCTTGAGACTCACGACTCACAGAAGTGTCATTGCTGCGTCGGTTGAAAGGTCCACCTGCAAGCCTTTATCCCAATCATTTGTGCGAATAGATTTTCCGAAGCAATGAAATGGCGACTCAAGAGTGGTGCATTTCGAGTCCTCTCCGCCATTCAGGGTGGGGAGGCCGTGTATCGTTTCGTGCAGGCCAATATCACCCGCTCCATCCGGCCTACGCGTTCGCGAATGGAGGGAAAACTGTGCGTGGCGCTGGATTACTGGGCGTGGATCGCCGCCAATGGGCATGAGGACGCCGTGCGCGAGGGGACTCATCTCGATTTCGGCGCGGGATGGCACCCCACCATTCCGCTGACGTTTCACGCCCTCGGCGTAAAACGCCAGCGACTGCTCGATCTGGAGCCTTTGATGAAGGCTCCGCTTATTCGGAAAACTGCGGGCCTCCTCCAGAAAAACGGTCTGGCCCTTATGAAAGAAGCCGGTTTTCCCGCGGTGCAACCGGAGCCTTTCGTCGTCACGGGTCAATCTGCGGACGAGCTTTTCGGATCAGTTGGGATTTCCTACCACGCACCGTACGACGGGCTGCTTCCGAGGATTGCGGGCGAGGCATCCCTCGTAACTTCCACGCAAGTGCTGCTCCACATCCCGGAGCCGATCCTTGCGAAGTGCTTTGCGGAACTCTTTCAAGCACTGAAGCCGGGCGGCCTCTTCCTGGCAACGATCCACCTCCAGCCGCTTTACGGCGGGCTAACGAACAGCACGAGCGCCTATCGCCACCTCCGCTACTCGCCCGAGGAGTGGGAGCGGCTTGGCTCGAAGATTATGTATTACACGAGGCTGAAGGCACCGGATTATCGCCGGTTGCTCGAAAAGGCCGGCTTTGAAATCCCGGGATGGGTGGTGCAGCCCGGCAGCGAAAAAGATTACGCCGCAGTGAAAGCACTGCCGGTCCACGCTTGCTTTTCCGGTTATTCAACGGACGACCTGGCCGCCCGGCATTTGTTCTTCTCCGCGCAGAAGCCGCTTTAATCCTCCGCGGCCCTGGCGCGCGCGCGCATGTCCGAAGGCGCGCCGGCCGGCTTCGCCGGCGGTCGCCGCCACCGCTCCACTTCCGCGCCGATGCTGTTGGAAAAGTTGGTTGACCGGATGACCTTCACGGCGTCACCGAAACCCTCCTCGATTGTCGCGATGTCACCGGGAGCCATCCGGCCCTGATCGTACGTGCTGAAGCTGGCGTCCACAAATTCCGCGTCGGGACGGAGGTAGCCGCCGGCGCGCAGGTGCTCGAAAACTGCACGGCCTCAATCTGCGTCGCGCGAACCGCCCCACGCGTGCAGGCGCAGCACCAGGAGACGGAGCCCCGCAGGGACATCCTCCATGTAAGACGTGAGGTCGCTGATCAAGTTCACGACGGGATCGCGCTTCGCCATGATGAATGCTGCGCGGAGCGGCGTCGCCATCCGCACGAGCAAATGCACCGAGAGATAAGTGAAGGGCAGGTAACCGACGCCCAGCAAAGTTTCGCGCACCTTGAACCGCGCGATGCTCTGGTGCCGCGTGATGCATACCTGCCGGGTCGTCGTGGAGCCGCCGTCCCATTCGACGCGCACCCTGCCGTCATCGAGTTTCTCCAGGCACGAGACCGGGGTGCCGGTGCGGACCTCGATTTTGTTGCGGTCCAGCCTTTCGGTGATGCGGTCGAGCAGTTCCAGCGTGCCGCCGGCAGGATACTCGATATGCGGCTTCCTGCGCCCGAAGATCCAGAGCAGGAGCTGCTTTGCCGAGTCGCCCAGCCGGCCGAAGTATTCCTCCTTGATTAGAGGAAAATTGGTCCTGAACTGCGGGTTGCGGACGTAGTGCAGCGGGACGGAAAAGTAAGCGATGAACGGGGAGAGCGCATACGGCATCCAGAATGCGCCGAATCGCGTCTGCACGACATACCGAGGCGGTGGAGTCATGCGCTGCATTTTCACTCCGAGATCCTTCGCAAAAAAATCGTACGTCGCGCGATTGAAGAGCAGCACGTGGGGCGCAATCTCGGCGCGCGCAAATCCAAATACCCGACACTCCTGCCACGCGCCGCCAATCCGCTCCGCGGCGTCAATCACCAGCGCGCGTCCGCCGGATTTCGCGCAATTCAGCGCCTCCAGCAGGCAAATCGGGCTCGACCCCACGCAGACGAGGTCGTGGTTGGTGTCGGTGGATGACATCAGGAAGAAGAAGAGGAATAAAGGAGGCAGCTCGCGTTTGCCCACCGCTAATTGCGAAATGCCGAACATTTTGTTGCCGGAAAGGCGCCGCCGCGTTGTCTCTGTCTTCCATGCTTTTCCTCACCTACCATGTCATCGCCGCGGACGCCGCGGGCGATTTCTATACGGTGCCATCGTCCGTGCTCACCGCGCAGCTCGATCTCGTGGCGGAAAGGAAGTTTGTGGCCGGCTCGATGGACGCCGTGCTGCGGGGTGAGTTTTGGGAGAGTTCGTATTTCGCGACTTTCGATGACGGAACGTCCGATCACCTCGGCCTCGTGGCACCCATTCTCGAGGAACGCGGCCTTCGCGGGGTCTTCTTCGTGCCCACGGAAAAGATCGGGCACCCCGGCAGGCTCACGCGCGAACAGGTCTCCGAACTTGCGGAGCGCGGCCACGAGATCGGCTGCCACAGCCACGAGCACCGCAGGCTCGACACACAGAGCGATGCCGGGATTCGCGAACAGCTCGCAATTTCGTGCAGAATTCTCACGGAGATCACCGGACGCGCCCCGCGCATCCTGGCCCCTCCCGGCGGCTACACGAGCGCGCGCGTCCGCGCCATCGCCGCCGAAGCCGGCATTCGCGCCATGCGCACGATGAAGTGGGGCCTCAATCGCCATCCTGTGCTCGATGACCTCGCGACCATCCCGCTCAATCGTTCGATCTCCTTGGGTCGGCTCGGGAAAATCCTCGACGGTCACGGACTCGCTTGGCTACGCACCGTATTCTTCGCCAAGCAGGTGCTCAAATCGCTCTTCCCGCTGCGCCTCTACGAGCGCCTGCGCGGCGCGGCGTTTCAACAAGCTCGCTGACTCATTTTGGAAACCACGCTCATCATCGGTGCCGGCCTGACCGGACTCTCCTGCGCCCACCACCTCGGCGGTCGCGAGTATTTGCTCGTGGAAAAAACCGACCACCCCGGCGGCATCGTCCACACCACCGTCCGGCACACCAAATACGGCCCTTTCGACTGCGACGGCACCGGCCACTGGCTCCACCTGCGCAACCCCGCAATGCGGGATCTCGTCCAGCAACTCCTCCCCGGCGGCCTCGCCGAGTACGAACGCCGCGCTGTCATCCATCTTGCAGGCGTCTTCACGCCGTATCCGTTCCAGGCCAACACCTACGGCCTCCCGCGCGACATCGTGCTCGACTGCCTGCTCGGCCTGATGAGAGCGCGCCATCCCGAGGACTTCGGCCTCACCGCACCCGCGGAAAAGCCGCGCAATTTCCGCGAATGCGTCGAGCGACTTTTCGGCGAGGGAATCTCGAAGCACTTCATGGTGCCATACAACGAGAAACTCCTCGGCGTGAAGCTGGAGGAAATCTCCGCGACGTATGCCGACCGTTTCATCCCGCGCCCATCCATGGAGGATGTCATCAAAGGCGCACTCGGTTTTTCCCGCGAAGCGCTCGGATACAACGCGAAGTTCGTCTATCCGCGACACGGCGGAATCAGCGCCCTGCCCCGTGCGCTTGCCGCCGCCATCCCGACACCGCCGCGCTACAACACCGCGGTCACTGCGATTGATCTCGCGACCCGCACCGCCGCGCTGAGCGACGGCACGACGGTGAAATTCGGGCATCTTCTCAACAGCATGCCACTCGTCGCCTTGCTGAACATGCTCGGCGATCCACTCCCAGCCGACATCCGCGCCGCTGCGGACAAACTACGCGCGACCACAGTCTGGTACTTCGACATCGGCGTCCGCGGCCCCACGCCGGAGAACGGCGATCATCACTGGATCTATTTCCCCGAGCGGGAGTTTATTTTTTACCGCGCCGGCAGCTACAGCGCCGTCCACCGTGAAGCCGCACCCGAGGGCTGCCGAAGCTACTACGTGGAAATGAGCGGCGAACTCGGTGGTCTGCTCCATCGCCCGGCGGAACTGCGCGAGCGCGTGCTCGCTGATCTACGCAAGGCGGGAGTCATCACCGCGGACGACGAGATCCTTTTTATGGAACTGTGCTCTATCCCGCACGCCTACGTCATTTTCGACGAGCACTACGAAGGCACGCGGCAAACCGTGCTCGACTGGCTCGCAGCGCAAGACATCCTTACCCAAGGTCGTTGGGGAGGGTGGAACTATGGAGGAATGGAAGACGCACTCCTCGAAGGCAAAGCCGCCGCCGAATACATCACAGCGCAATGAAAGTCACCGACCACCCGCAATGGGTCAAAGCCGTTGCCGACACACGCACCCTTTTCAAAGGCAGCGCCACCGATCCAACCCCCGTGCATTTGAGGGACATTTTTTATCTCCAACTTCTCGCCGATCACGGCGAACTCGCACCTGGGAAACACGTCATTGATCTCGGTGCCGGACTTTGCTGGTTCGACACACTCCTGCGGCGACTCGGTCCCGAAGTCACATTGGTCGATGATTACGGCGGTGGTGGTGGTGTGGACAAAGAGCGACGAGAATCCGCCTTGAGGACTCTTGAACGAATGGACCGGGAGTTCGGAATCAAGGTAGCAGAGATTGATTTCCTTAAGCACCCGCTCCCTTTCGCGGACGGCTCGGTGGATGCGATCACCTGCTTCCACAGCCTCGAACACTGGCACGACTCACCAAAGGCACTTTTTGCCGAAATGCTTCGAGTGCTTCGTCCTGGCGGCCACGCGATCTTCGCCACGCCCAATGCCGTCAACATCCGCAAGCGCGTCACCGTGCTGCTCGGCCGCAACAACTGGTCGCCCCTCCAAGAGTATTTCTACGAACCACCTCCATTTCGCGGCCACGTAAGAGAGCCGGTGCTGCGTGACCTGCACCAAATGTTCGAGTGGAGCGGGTTCAAGGTGGTGGCCAGCCACGGGCGGAATTTCATCGGCCGCGAAAGCCATGTGCTGTCATTTCTTCCCCGACCGATTCGGCACGCGCTCGCTGATGGCACGCAGAGCATCCTTCAGTTCTTCCCGACGCTGTGCTCGGACCTCCATGTCGTCGCGCAGAAGCCCGCATGAAACCTCGTGTCGCGATGCTCGCCTACGCCTGCGACCCGCTCGGCGGCGGCGAGCACTGGCTCGGCTGGGGCTGGACGCAGGCCGCGGCACAGTTCTGCGACGTGACGCTCTTCACTCCTGCGAAAGCTCGGGCCAATATCGGGCAGTATGCGCCCGGCTTGGACATCACGCCGCGTTTCGTCGAGATCCCGCGCTGGCTCCGCTGGTGCAGCGAACGCATGGGGAGCGCCGGGCTATGGTGGAGGAAAATCGCGTGGTCAAAGTGCGTGGCTCGCGAGATTGCCGCAGAGCGCGCGGCATTCGACATCATCCATCACACCACGTTTCACACATTCCGGGTTCCATTCTACGCTGCAAGTATTGGCATTCCGTCCGTCTGGGGACCAGTGGCTGGCGGCGAGAGGACGCCGCCCGGATTTGAATCGTTCCTCGGCGCATCCGCTGCCGCCGAGCGAAAACGCGAACACCAAAACGCCCGCTGGCTCCGCTGGCATGCGGTGCAGCGCGCACTGCGGGACACGAACGCGATTCTCGTCTCAAACCGGACGACCCTCGATTTCCTCCCCGGCTTTGCGCAGGCGAAGTGCATGATCGTCCCACCAAACACGCTGCGTCCCGACGACAAACCACGGACCCGCGCCCACGAATCTTCGCATGGACAAATTCGCCTCATTTACGCGGGAAACTGCGTCGCGACCCGCTGCCTACCGCTCGTTCTGCGCGCGATGCGCGAGGTCACCGGAACCACCCTCACGATCGCCGGTGAGGGCACTGCGCTGGATGAATGGCGGAAGGACGCACAGCAACTCGGACTCGGAGAGCGTGTGACGTTTGCGGGAAACGTTTCACGCGAGCGGCTCGTGCAACTCTACGACGAGGCCGATGCGCTGGTGTTTCCGGCCTTGCGCGACAGTGGCGGCTCGGCGCTGTTGGAAGCGATGTCCATCGGACTCCCGGTGATCTGCCTGGATTGGGCCGGACCGGGTGAAATGGTGGACGAAGCAAGCGGGATCAAGATTCCCGTCCGCGATCCCGCACAAGTGATTCATGATCTGACAGCAGCCCTGCAGCTCCTTCGGGACAACCCGGCCACGGGGGAGCGCCTTGCGAGCGCGGCGGCGCGGCGCGCGGGCAGCCTATTCACATGGGAGGCCAAGCGGGCACTCATTGAGGAAACCTACCACCGCATCCGTGAGTAACCGCCGCGCATTTCTGCTTCGCCTGTTCGCGCTCATGGACGAGCGCAGCATCCCGTTCGTCGTACTTCGAAATTATGAGCATGTTTTTGACAGCGATACATCAGACGTTGATCTGCTCGCCATGGATGTCGCCGGCACGTTCATGGCCGCATGCGATGCCGCTTCATCCAGTGGCTTGCGACTCGTCCAGCGCACACGCTTTGTAAATCATTCATGGGTGTGGTGGGACGGCAGGAGGGAATTCATCCGGCTGGATGTGGACACTGCGCTTCGGTGGAGGTGGCTTGAGGTTTGCGACACGCGGTCGGTGCTGCGGGAACGATCAAGACACTGTGAGTTCTGGATTCCAACCGCCAAAAACGAAGCCACAACACTCGGTGCTCACATCATCGCCCGCGGTTTTGTCGAAGAACGATACGCCAAACGCCTGGAATGGCTCGGCGCACCGCCCTGTGATCCCGCAATCGAACGGCGTAAACTCGCAGTCGCACATCTTCTCAACCCGCTTCGTTGGCCACGTGTCATCCGGCATGTTCTGTCGGATACTCGGAGGTACTTTTTCCGACGACGAAATCCTGCGGGCATTACTGTCCATGTCGCTACAGCAACGGAGTTCGATTCGGACGGATTTCGCAATGCGCTCCGAAACCTTTTTCCACTGGCAAAGCAGGCCAACGGCTCCGCCAACGAAAGAAGCCGAACGCGCTTCACGGGCGGCCTCTCACTCACCGTCCAACGCGTCCAATTCGCCAAACAACTTCCGGCTGCCATCCGCGGAAGCGGTGCGGACTTTCAAGCGATGATCGAACCAACTGGAAGGCTCCACATTGCAGACGCCGCTGGTGGGGGAATGTTCTCCGCCGAATCAGACAAACCATCTGACGATCTCGCGCAGTTCATTTGCGTTTCGCTCGCGCGGCGACACGCTCGCGCATCGCGGAAACGCGGAGTTTCCGT
>CAMAUI010000112.1 GCA_945861385.1 Prosthecobacter debontii | reverse complement strand
GAGACCATCATGGTGAACTCGAACCCCGAGACCGTCTCGACCGACTACGACACGAGCGACAAGCTCTACTTCGAGCCGCTCACGCTCGAGGACGTGCTGAACATCTGCGAGCAGGAGAGCGAGAATCTCCTCGGCGTCATCGTGCAGTTTGGCGGGCAGACGCCGCTGAACCTCGCCAACGGCCTCGCCGAGGCCGGCGTGCCCATCATCGGCACCTCGCCGCGCAGCATCGAAATCGCCGAGGACCGCAAACTCTTCGGAGCGATGCTCGACAAGCTCGGAATCCGCCAGACCAGCGGCGGCACCGCCGTGACGGAGGACGAAGCCGTGGCCGTGGCGAACCGCGTGACGTATCCCGTGCTCGTGCGCCCGAGCTTCGTGCTCGGCGGGCGCGGCATGATGCTCGTGCACAACGAAGCAGATTTGCGGAAGTATGTGCGGGATGCGATAGAAAGTGGCACGGGCGTCTCGCCTGTGACTAACGGTGGCACTCCGAACACGCCCGGCACAGGCGAGACGCCTGTGTCACTTTCTCCGATCCTCGTGGACCATTTCCTCGAAGACGCGACCGAGGTGGACGTGGACTGCATCTGTGACGGGGAGATCGCGGTGATCGGCGCGATCATGGAGCACATCGAGCAGGCCGGCATTCACAGTGGCGACAGCGCGTGCGTGATCCCGCCATTTTCACTCAGCGACGCGGTGAAGCAGGAGATCACCCGCAGCACGAAGGCAATGGCGCGCGAACTGAACGTCATCGGCCTGATGAACGTGCAGTTCGCCGTGCAGAACGAGACGGTGTACGTGCTCGAAGTGAACCCGCGCGCGAGCCGCACCGCGCCATTCGTGAGCAAGGCCATCGGCGTCCCGCTGCCGAAGCTCGCCGCGAAAATCATGGCCGGCGGGAAGCTCAAGGATCTCGGCTTCACGAAGGAAGTCGTGCCCGCTCACTACTGCGTGAAGGAAGCCGTGTTCCCATTTACGAAATTCCCCGGCACCGACATCGTGCTCGGCCCCGAGATGAAAAGCACCGGCGAGGTCATGGGCATAGATGCCAACCTCGGCATCGCCTACGCGAAGGCGCAGATGGCCGCGCAGCCCGCGCTGCCGCTGAAAGGGAACATTTTCCTCAGCGTCTCAGATGCCGACAAAACGAAGGTCGCCGACATCGCTTCGGGGTTTTCCGAACTCGGCTTCACGCTCTACGCCACGAGCGGCACCGCCGCCGCGCTGGAAAAGGCAAACGTGCCGGTGAAGAAACTTTTCAAACTGAGCGAAGGCCGCCCCAACGCGCTCGACATGCTGAAGAACGGCGAACTCGCTCTCATCATCAACACGCCGAGCGGCAAGTCCGCCCGCGAGGACGAGGTGAAAATTCGCAGCACCGCGAGCAGCACCCGAGTGCCCGTGATGACCACCCTCCGCGCCGCGCGTGCTTCACTCGAAGGCATCCGCTCGATGAAGGCCAGCGGCTACAGCGTGAAACCGCTGCAAGACTGGCATAGGCAGTGATCCGTAATCAGTAATCAGTGTCCTGATCAGGGCTGACGCATCAAAATCACGCTGGCGTCCTGGCGCAGATCCCGGGTGGAGCACGCGACTCGCGTGCGGTTTCCGGTGACCCGCCGGAAACACCCCGTGGCGCATCCGCAAGCACGCAGGATCACCAAATCTGTGTTTCTCAAGTCTGCACGCCGCTCACAAACACGCGCGCAGCGGGTGTCTGCGGCGAGTCGCCGCCGACCGCACGCGAGTCGCGTGCTCCACCCGGAAGCAGCCGCTCACCTCTGCCGTGTTTAGATGCGTCAGCCCTGATGTCCTGATTCGCACGCGATGGCCGCTGACTGATTACTGATCACTTCTCCCCTCCGCTCACTGCGCGGCGACGATCGTGAGCGACGTTTTCGCCACGCGCCCGGAATCGTCCACGGCCTGGATCTGCCAGCGGCCAGGTGCGGGCTTCCAGTGCAGCGGATGCGATGGCGTGCTCGCGCCGAGATAGTGCGCCCCGGCGAACCAGTGGATCTCGCGCACCTCCGCGGCGGCATCGGCTTCGAGCGGGATGGAATTTTTCGCAGTGTCGCCGATGTGGAGCACATAGGTCAGCGCATTCTGCGGCGACACAATCCGGGGCGCAGCGCCGGAATCGCGGGCGGTGACGTCGCGCGCCAGCGGCGGCGGCACTTTGCGCGGGAGACCGGCGCGGCGGAATTGCTCGATCCTGTGCGCTGGCCAGAACTCCGCGACTTCGCGGCGCAGGCCAGCACGTCCGTCCGTGAGCGCCACGCGGTGGCCGTTCTCATCGAGCAGGATTTCGCGATGCACGGAGCAGACGCCGATCGGCGACACGCCCGCGATGAAGTTGCCGTGCGTGCGATGCGGGCAGTGCGGCCCCGCGAGCGAACCGGAGCCGGCGCACAGCTCCACGCTGGCGATCCCGTCGGGACGCGCGGGAATTTTCGCGCGCAGCCCGAGCCGTGTGACGGTCTGGAAGAGCAGTGGAGCCGCCGTGTCGCGCGCGAAGATGCCCGGCATCGGCCTGCCGTCGAAATTTCCCACCCAAACGCACAGCACCCAATCGCCCATCACGCCGCACGCCCACGTGTCGCGGAAGCCGTTCGAAGTCCCGGTCTTCCAGGCCAGCCCCGCCGGGCCTTCGCTGCCGCGGAGTGCGTCGAGCGTGAGCCAGCACGCGGGGGGTGAAAGCGTGGAGCCGGTGCCGCCGCACGCGAGCTTCGCGTAGAGCATCGCCAGTTCCTCGAGCGAAACTTCCGCGCCGCCGAGCGCGAGTGAGAGTCCGTACTCGCCGGGTGGCTTTGCGAGTTGCACGCCAGCGTCGCGCAAAAAGGAATCCAATCCGCCGCCCGGCAGCCGCGCGAGCAGCTCGACGGCCGGCACATTCCTGCTGCGGCGTAGCGCCTCCGCCGCCGGGATCGGCCCGAGGAAACCGCGATCCGAGTTTTCAGGATTGTATCCGGCGAAGCGCCTCGGAGCATCGTCGAGCAGGGTGCGCGGCTGGATGAGCCCCGAGTCGAATGCGAGCGCGAAGATGAACGGCTTCAGCGCGGAGCCCGGCGAGCGCCGCGCCTTCACGCCATCCACCTGGCCATGGATGCCCTCGTTGAAAAATCCCGCGGAGCCGACGTAGCCGCGCACCTCGCGCGTCGGCGCGTGGACGAGAATGGCCGCCGCATTGCGCAGGCCGAGCGAGCGTTCGCGTGAAAGAAAGTCTGCGATGCTCCGTTCGATCGTCTGCTGCTTCGGTAGATCAATCGTCGTGGGAATCACATGCGGTACGCTTTTGGAATGTGGCACAGGCATCTTGCCTGTGGGGCCAGCGGGCGTCTCGCCCGTTGCTTCATTGCGATGAAACTCCTGCTCACCCGCGGCGGGCAGGATGCCCGCCAGCCCCACAGGCGAAGACGCCCGTGCCACAATTTGCCTCGCAAAATGAGGCGCAAACCTCGGCACAGGCACCGGCCGCAGGGAAAATGCCGCGTCCAGCTCGCTTGTCGGTTCCCCGCGAGCCACGCGCAGCCGCGCCATCAATCCTCCCTGCGCGAATTCAAGTCCGGGATTTCCGCCGGCTTTCGGGCGCCGCTTCGTCGGGCTTTGCGGGATCACGCTGAGCGCCGCCGCCTCGCGCAGGGACAAGTCCCGCGCAGGCTTTCCGCACCACAGCAGGCTCGCGGCGGGGACGCCCTCCACATTTCCGCCATACGGTGCGAACGTGAAATACGCCTCGGCCAGCTCCGTCTTGCCGTAGTGCCGCTCAAGCTGCACCGCGCGGAAAATCTGGGTGAGCTTTCCCCACACCGAGCGCGTGTCGAGATGCCAGCGCAGTCGCGCGTATTGCATTGTGAGCGTCGAGCCGCCGCCGAGCCGTTGCCGCGACACCACGCCCCACATCGCTCGAACGATCGAACGGGGATCCACGCCGCGGTGGGAAAAGAATCGCCTGTCCTCCATCTCGATCGTCGCGGTAAGCAGCTCCGGTGAAAGCTCGGTGAGCTTCGCTGGCAGCCGGTATTTTTCGTCGGCGGTGAGCGTGATAAAAAGGACGCGCCCCTCGCGATCCAGCACCACACGCGAGAACTCCGCGCCTTCCGGCAGCAGCTCCGGCTTTGGCAGGAGCAGCCACGCGATCCAAAGTGCTGCGACGAGCGCGGCGCCCCATTTCAAACAACGCTTCGAAACGCGCCCCCACCGCGCGGCAAAGCCGCGTTCCGGGTGGAGCACGCGACTCGCGTGCTGTTTTCGGCCACTGGCCGGAAACACCTCTGAGGATGCATGTGTCCCTACGGCGCCATCGCGTTGCCACGTCTCTTGTCGTCCGTCCGGCGAGTCGCCGGACGGGGCACGCGAGTCGCGTGCTCCACCCGGGAGAAGACCGCCCGCGCGACGCGTAATGCGAGCAAACAATTTGTACACGAGCGTCTTCATTCGCGCGGCAGCACATTGAATTTTCCCGCCACCCCGCGCGCGTTCACGGCGCGGTCATACATGCTCTCGGCATACGAGGGCGGGATGATGAACGCGCCGGCGCACGTCGGGCGCACGGAATACTCGAATGTCTTCGTCTCGTCGTGCGCGAAATTGCAGAAGATCAGCGCGCGGTCTTCGCGCACGTCCACGTATTCCGCGCCGGGCAGCGTGCCGAGGCCGGGCTTCAGCGCGTGTTTCTCGCCCTGCGGCGCGAAATCGAATGCGCCGGGGAGCAGTTCGCTCAGCGCGATGTGTGGCTGTGCAGTCTTGCTGAGGTTGCGGATGCGCAGGCGGACCACCAGCGTCTCGCCGGTTTTCGCCATCGTCGCGACGTCACCTTTCTCGTCGAGGATTTCGCGGAAGACCTCGATACCGTGCGCGTCTGCGACGGCTGGCAATGAGCGATCGAAGCCTGTCTCGATCGCCTGAAACCACGCGCCGACCTTCGGCGAATTATCCGGCCGGGTGAGGAAAAACCGCGCGATGGCGCCGCCGCCGGCCAGCTTCGCCGTCGCGGTGCCGGCTTGTGGTTTGACGAGCATCTTCGATTCTGCGCCGGTCAGTTCCGCAATGCCCGCCTTCACGCCGCTGTCCTTTGCAAGAGCGGCGTAGGATTTCAATGCGAGCACGCTCCACGCGGCGGAGAGGGTGTGGAAGTCGCCCTTCTCGATCGGCTCCGTGATGGGCCGCAGATCGTCGTAGCCGAATGTGCCCGCGATTTCCGGGAAGTGGCGGCACAGCACGGTGAACGTCATCGCTTCACGGGTGAGTTCCGTCTCGTAGTAGTAGGTCCAGGATGATTGTGGCGGCGGGAGCGCGCGCGTTTTGCGGTGTGCGGCGATCAGCTTCTTCGCCTCCTCCTTTTTTTTCAGCATCCGCCATATCGCGGCGAGCCATGCGGCGGAGGGATCGCGCTGCCACAGCTCGGCGGGCACCTTCTTCTCGAGGAAGTCGCGCATTTTCAGCGCGTAGTTGGTCGTCACTTCCTCGTTGCGCGTGAGCAGGTAGATTGCGGCGGCCTGGATGTTTGCTTCGCCGCGGGTGCGCTCATAGCGCATGTTTCCCCAGGAGTCGCGCCACGGCTCGGAGATTTTGGCGTCCGCCATCAGCCGCACTCGGCGCAGTGCGGCGTCGAGCGTCGGGCCGGGCACGGTGAAGCCGCTGGCCTTCGCCTCCGTGAGGTAGAAGGTCACATACACGCTGAGGTAGTCGAAGCCGTCCTGATTTTGCGACGATGACCAGTAGCCGAAGCCACCGTCGGTGTGCTGCCGCCGCGCGAGCAGGGAGATCGTCTCACGCACGGTTTTTTCCGCCTCGATCTTGTCCATCCCGAAGTCCGCATCCTCGCGGAGCACGAGCCATGGAAATGCGCGGCTGGTGATCTGCTCGCTGCAGCCGTGCGGGTATTCGCGCAGGTAAGCGGCGAGCCCGCGTGCGAGGCCGAGCGGGGTCGTGGAGACCACGGCTTCCCGTTTCGCAAACTCGGCGAAGAACTCGCGCTTCATCGGCACATCGTGAGTGTCTTTGCGAAACCACCCGCTCTGCACGACTGCCGCGCGCGGCACGCCGGGGCGCACGCTCATCGTCGCGCGTTGCTCGATGCGTTCCTTGCCCGCGCTCGCGGAGAACTTCAGCTCCGCGTTGCCGAGCGCGTCCTTTGCGCGCACACGGTAGCGCACGGTGACTTCCTTGCCGACGGCGATGGTGAGCGGAGATTCCGGGGACTGGACGATTTCGAGTCCGCCGATGGGCTCGGCGGCGACGGTGACTTGATCCGTCATGGCATCGCCTTCGAGCTGGTTCGCCACCGTGAGCGACGCGATGAACTCATCGCCCGGCGCGGCGAAGAACGGCGCGTTCGGCGTGAGGACGAACGGGCCTTTCACGATGGTGTGCTTTTCCGCGACACCGACGGCATCGGGTGCGACGGCGGCGGCGATGATGTTCAAGCGACCGGCGAAATGATCCGGCACGTCGTAGAACACTTCGCGGCGTTCCGGGCCGCACTCGACGATGCCGCTCCAGTACACGACCGGCGCGACGCGGCGGCGCTTGAACGGATTCAGGCCAAGCTTCAGCTCCGGCGGTTCGTCGCCGTCGCCGCCAAATGCCTTCGCGCTTTTCATCAGTGAATACTCGGGCAGCAGCAGATCGAGGAGCTGCCAGGTGCCGACTTCGAGCGCAGGCTTGCGGATGAGCGACGCGAGCGGCTGCGGCGCGCGGTAGCTTGTGACGCGGTGGATTCCCTCGTCCACGGCCCACACGACGATGCGTGCCGGGCGCGGTGTGGAGAAGCCGATGCGCACGCGTTCACCGGGTTTCGCGCGCTCGGGAGCGTCGAGCGTCACTGTGAGCTGACGGCGATTCAGCGTGACCTTGAACGGTGCGACACCGGTGCTGAGCGGGCTGGTGAAAATTTCCGGGGAGTCGAGCGCGCGCACGAATGCGACGCTCACATACGCGCCGCCCTCGATGCCTTCCGGCACAGTGATGCGCTGCACGCTCGATGCGGTGTCTGCGCGAAACCACTGCGCGGCGAGAACGCGCTCGCGCTCGATGGTGATGAGACCCGCGCCTGCGTACGGCGCGCGGAGCGAAACTTCGAGCTGCTCGCCGGGCTTCCACACTTTGTCGGGCAGCGTGATTTCGAGTTCGGAGTCGCGTTCGAGATTGCGGCTGGCCTCGCCGGGGCCGACGACCGTGAACGGCACGACGCACAGTGCCACGCCCGCGTCGTTGCGCCATTCGTAGCGGAACCGGCCTGCGCGATTCGTGGGCAGCACCATTTTCACGGTGCCCGCGGTGAGGGAGCCGTCGGCGGATTCGAGTTCCTTGTCCTGCTCTCGCGAGACGTAGGCCAGTGTGCCGTTGTTCTGCTTCGTGAGCACGGAGGTGTGGTATGTCTCGACCAGCACGCGCTTGAGTCCGGGCGCGGCGACGGGCTTCGCATCGGGGCCGATGGCGAGGATCTCAAAGGCGCGAGGCGTGTCGCGCGGGATGAAGGTGATGTCGGCGTCGGTCTTCCATCCGATGAGATACGGCTGGCGCGAGACGAGCGTGCCGAGTGCGCCGCGAACGCCACGGCCGCCGTCGGCTTCGAATGCCTCGAGTTCGACCGACACGCGCAGCAGGGGAGCGGCGTAGGCTTCCAGCGCGAGCGCAAATTTCGCACGTCCTGCCGCGTCGGTTTTCGTCTCGCCGAGTTCGACCTCGCGGGGCTCGAACCTTTCATGCTTCGGCAGGCCGAAGCTCCAGCCGGGCCATTGATCGAAGTGCGGCGTGCCGGGTGTGATGCGCAGCTTCGCAGTGATGCGACGGTCGGCGGCGGCGATTCCGAAGAGTGTCTGCAATTCGGCGTGCGCGGTGAGATTTTCCGGCGCAAGCCATGCGGCCTGGGCCGCGGGTTCGAGCTTCGCGGCGAGCTTGAGCCGGTCGGGCTGGAACTCCTCGACGCGCACGAGCGTGTGGCCGAGGTGCCGTGAATCCACTTCGTCCTCGTCGTCCGTGCGCTTCTTCTTTTTCCCGTCATCGGGGCGGCGCAGCTCGATGCGCCACACGCCGGTCGGTGCGGTTTCGCTGGTCGGCAGTGTGAGTTCGATGAAGCCGTCCGCGTTCAGCTTTGTCGGAAAGACTCCGGCGGATTCCTCCTTCGCGTTTGTGAGCGCGACCTCGACGGGAAGGCCCGCGAGCACACCGCCCCAGTCGCGCTGGCGGACAATCGCGCCGACGCGGATTGGATCGCCGGGGCGGTAGATGCCGCGCTCGGTGAAGAGGAACGCGTCGAGCGAGGTGCTTTCGCTGCGGTTCACGCCACCAATGTCGAAGCGCGACAGTTCGATCTGCCGGTCCTCGCGTGCCCAAGGGATGAACGCCAGATCCGCACCTTTGCGCGCGGTGAGCGCGACGGGTTTTTTCTCGCGCTTCAGCCCGTCAAGCGCGGGCAGTGTCGCGCGGCCGTTTGCATCGGTGTCAGCTTCGGCGAGCGTGCTGCCGTTTTTCCCGAGCGCGGTGAGACGCACACCTGCGATGGGCACGCGCTCCTTGAAGGACTGAACGAACACATCGCGCGTGCCGTCGGCGTTGCGCTTCACGATGAGGCCGAGGTCGGTGATGAGCACGAAGCGCGAGTCGCCGCTGCCGCCGGCAACGCCCGCGTCTTCCTCCTCCTCTTCACCACCATCATCATCGTCATCGTTGCGGTTCCGGCGGGAATTCCGCCGCTCTTCGCCGGCCTGTGTCAGCCCGATCCACTCCGGATCGGGATCGTGATCGTCCGGCTTAGCGTCGTCCTGCGTGCGACGGCGCACGCCCTCGACATCGAGATGGAAAAGCCCGCGCTGCGCATCCGCGCCGCTCGGCTCGATGCGGAGGAGTGACGGGCCAAAATCGAACGCCGAGTAGTTGAACTCATGGTCGTTCTTTTTCACGAGCGTCTGCACGGAGGAGTGAAAGTGCGCGAGATTTTCAAAGTTCATCCGGCTGCCGAGGCCGGGTGACTCGAAGCTGCCGTTCGTCTGCGAGACGAGATGATTGATCTGCCCCGCGGGCACGCGCGCAAGCGTGAAGCGAAGGTTCCCGTAGCCGCGCGACCTGATGTTCAGCTTGCGCTCGCCGCCGAGCGCGAGGATGCCGCCGCTGCCGAGGATGGTGGCTTCGCGCGGGAACATCGGCACGTCCACGATGGCGTTGAAATCCTCGCGCAGGGCGAAGCCGCCTGGCGCGGGAGTTTCCTTCGGCACGCGGATGAGCAGCCGGGCCGGTTCCTGCGGCGCGAGACGGAAGCCGAACACGCTGGCGGTGGGCGGCGCATTTTCACCGGGAACGAATTCCAGGAGGACACGCTTCGCCTTTTCCAGCACACTTGGCGTCACGTTGTGCGTGTCCCACGGCTCGGTTTCACCATCCTTGTTCTTTTTCGGCGGCGGGAGCAGCCATGCCTTCGCGGCTTTCGCGACGGTCGCGCCATGCGCGGCGATGCTGCTTTCCAGGAAGATAAACTGCCGGGGCTCGCCGTCGTCCTTGCCGCCATCGGCCCTTGTGATGAGCTGCGTGCGCGCCGAGGTGAAAATAAATCCCGAGTAGCGTGACGGACTGGTGATTTTCGTCACCGCCTCTCCATTCATCCCTACCCCGCCTGAGATCGCGGTGATCCCCGGAGCGATCTGGAAACGCACGAGGTCTTCCTTTTCGCCGGGCTTGATGAGCGGCGAGCGGAGGAAAAAGCGCAGAGGATTTTTCTCGTCCACGATCACTTGTGGGTTCGTGCCGGGTACGAAGAGCGGCGTCTCGCTCCCGTTCGTCACCGTGAGGCAGCGCAACACTTCCTCGCGTGTGACGGGCTGGCTGAACGTGACCGTCGCGACCGTCTGCTGGAGTGCGGGCGTCGTGGGGTCCACGTGGAAGGACTTTTCGCCAAACGAGGCGGTGAGGCGTGGCGCGTGCCATAGATCCGAGTGGCTCTTTTCCAAAGTGACCTTGCAATCCGGCGCGAAGCTGTCGCCGAGTTTGAAATCGTAGTCGCGCGGCGGCATCCAGCCGCCGGACGGCTCGAACGCGAGTTGTTGCGCGGTGGTCCATTTCCACTTTCCGGCGATTTCGGGGTTCATTTTCACCGTCCCGGGCGCCGCTGCTTTTCCCACCAGGCCAAGCGGCGCGGCGGAAGCATCGAAGTGGATGATGAGCGGAATGCCCGTAGTTTTTTGCCGCTGCTCATCCCAGCCGACATGCTGCCAGTTCACGCGGGCGGTCACGATGCGCACACGGGGCTTGGAAGTGTCGCGCACATCGGGGTCCGCCTTGGGAGCGGGGCTTGCGGGGGCCGGGCCCGCAGCGGGGGTTGCGGGCGGCGTTGGCGCGGGTGGGGGAGTCGCCTCGGTGTCCCCGGCGGGTGCCGCCACGGTTACGAGTGGTCGTGGGCGCAACTCCGCAAACGTCACACCGGCAAGGCCGAGGATGAGCAGCACACCGGGAATTGGATGCCCCGCAAACACCCGTGATCCGCAGGCACGAAGCGCAAGCAGCCACCGTGGCGGCGACCATTTTCCAAAAATCAGTGTGGCGAGGCGGATGAAGAATGCGCGCGGCGGAAGAAGGTGTGGAAATTGCATGGGAACTGGAACGGGGCGACGCTGCGGAATCTTTCAGCCGAAGGCTTCTTTTCCAAAAAAATCGCGTGTGTGGAAAATGACAGCTTGCCGGGGCTCACTACGAGCCTAGGATTTCGCCCTTATGAAAACACTCCTAAGCATCATCATCCCCATCGCTATCGCGATCAGCTCCGCCCCGGCGGCGGAGAAAAAGAAAAAAGGGGAGGTGGCATTGCCGGATGTGAAAGTCTCCGACTTCAAGGTCGGTGAAGTTGTTTCCGGCGCCGCCGTTGACTTCACGAATACTGGTGGGAAGGCCGTCGTCATCGAGGCATGGGGCGTTCGTTGCGGCCCGTGCATTACGAGCCTGCCCCACATGGAAACTCTCGCGAAACGCAACAAGTCAGACACGATCATTGTCGGCGCGGAATCCCAGGGCTCCTCGAGTGAAGACATCAGCGCCGTGGTGAAGAAATTCAAGCTGAGCTACACAATCACGAAGGGCGGACTTCAAACGCCCGCCGGCGTCGGATCAGGCTCCATCCCGCACGCGTATGTGTTCGACACGACTGGAAAACTGATCTTCTCCGGACATCCGGCGGCCTCAGAGTTTGAAAAAGCCGTCCGCAAGGCGGGCCGGCCTGCACCGGCTGCCAAGTAGCGCCACATCAGGCGCGAGTCTGACGGCCTCCATTTTGGCGAGATCGTAAAATCAATGAAACGCCCCGGCCGAATTTGTTCAGCCGGGGCGTTTCAGTTTGATTGAGTGATTGCAGTGCAGCGCCCGGGGCCGGCGCACGGATGTCACAGCTTCGACTCGTATTCAACCAGCCGCGCCATGGCTTCCAGGAAATCCCGGAACGCCGCGGCAGGCAGCATGATTGTATCGCGGCGACCACCGACGTCCTCGGTGATCTTCATGAACCGCCCGCGCTGGTTCTCTTTCAGGTCCAGAAAGAATACCTTCCGGTCCATCTGCACCTTTTCGGATGCGATGGGCTCAGACGGCATCCGAGGGCCTGCGTTGTCATCTCTTTGCTGTTCGTATGTCATGTTCTTTGTCCTCCCAGCCACGTCCGTGGGAACTTGCAGACAGCCGTCGGAGGAGAAATAGCGTAGTCCCCCGAACGGGCGACGCAACGGCAAATTATGGAAAATCGCGGGTGCCGATTCGCCAGTCGGGAATCCAGATGATGCAGGCGGGAGGGACGGGACATGACCAATTCGCGGACTTCTCCGCACCCCGGCCCTGCAATCGCCGCCGTGAAATTCGCCGCGTGTACATCCAGCCCGATGTGGCAGACCAGCGCCTCCCCGACGGTGGTCCTCGTGGTCTTTGTTAAAGTGCGGCTGACATTTGCATTGCCGGCCGCTGTCGGTTGGGTTGTTGTTTTGCTCATGAATGTCGTTGGTTTGAAGTGCGATACTTTCGGTGCCCGGCCCGCGCCCCATGTGGCTCTACACGGCCCACGCCCTGCAACCCACGCGTTCTTTCGCCCAGCCAGTGACACTCGCCACGCTTTGAACTTCATCAGAAACCCCGTGACTCACGCCAGCTCGGCGGGCTAGAGAGTCTAGCCGTCGTCGCGCTATGCAAGCCATTGACCGACCATTCCTCTTCACACGGGATTTCTGTGTCGTGTGGGCATTGCTTGTTGTGCCGGCGTTTCTCCTGACACGCTCACGAGACGTTGGCCCTTGGTATTCCGAGGCGGCACTGCTCATTCTCGCTCCCCTGTTCGCTGCGTTTGTCCTTTATGGTCCGGTTCTCCTAGTGCGGCAGGTAATCCAGTCAGGCTCACGTGGTTGGTTTGTTGCTCGCCTCTTCATTTCCATCGTCTTGACGGCATCGCTGCTCCTCGGTGTCCTGCTGATCTCCGGCTTCTACACGGAGGGCCGAGGACATATTTTCGCTTCTGCTTTCACATCCGCTGCGACCGGGTATCTGAGTTGGAGATTGGAGAGACATCAAAGGAAACATTTCTGATGGCATCCGGGCTTGCCCCGGTGTCATCATGGTTGCCGCGTAAAAGGGCTTGCAGCCCTCACGCGCTCCACCAGTCCGGTGATTCGGAGGGAGTGTGGGAGGCGGGAAGGTTGCGAGGTTTGCTATCCAGATGGGTGGTGCCTCCGTAATTTGCTTTTCGCCGTTGCTTCTTCGCGGTGCTTTTGCGGGATTCCTGGCGCTGGCTTTTGGGCCAGCCCGCTGCCCGTTGCCGTCCGGCGGGTTACGGGGCGGTGGTTTTTTGACGGGCTTGACTCCCGATGCGTTGCGCCCAGACTGCTTCTATGTTTCTCACCGCCGTTCTAATTCCCGCCGAGGAGGGTGGCTTCGTTGCCCTCAATCCCGAAACCGGAACCACGACACAGGGCGAAAGCGTGCCCGAAGCTTTGGCCAATCTGCGGGAGGCGACCGAACTCTACCTCGAAGAGTTTCC
>CAMAUI010000111.1 GCA_945861385.1 Prosthecobacter debontii | reverse complement strand
CCGCCGACGAGGTAGCCCTTGTTTTCAAACGCGCGCTCGTCCGGATCTTCGCCGAGCAGTCGTTCCAGCGTGATGCCGCTGACCACATCGAGCCGCAGCAGCTTGGAGAAAAATTCGAGCGGATCGGGAGTCTCGAAGCCCGTGAGACTGAGCACGCCTTCGTCCGCGGCCCAGAGCGTGACCTCCGCACCGGCCACCGGCTTTCCGTCCACGTCGCGCACTTCACACGTCACTGTCTGCTGATCGCCGGGGCGCACCTGCGGATGCTGCGGCTTCACGTTCACGTAGAGCTTCGCATCGGGCCGCGCGATGCGGAGCTGGGTGTAGCCGATGCGGTATTCCGGCGCCTTGAATTTCTTCGGCGAATCCTGCGAACCGCGCAGGAGAAGCACGGAGACGAAAATATTCGGCCCATCGCCCTCCTCGATGGGGACGCGCACGGCGGGCGCATTGCCTTCCAGCTTCGTGAAAAAATGACGGCGCACATTTTCGCGTTCGACCGTGACGAGGGCCGGGCCGGAGATCGGCGTCTTCACGAGGATCGTCGCCTGCTCGCCGATGCGGTACTCGGGCTTGTCGGATTCGAGTTCGACCTGGAACCGGTTGCGGTAGTTCCACGCGAGCTGATCCTTTCCAAACACGTACACGGTCGTCGTCGTGATCACGTCGCGGCCCGCGGAGTCGCGGGCGACGGCGGTGACGAGGTAAAGGCCGGGCTTTTCGACGGTGAGGGAAGTATCCGGAGCACCCTCCGGCGACCACTTGCTGCCCTTTTGCGCGAGCTTTGCGGTCTGCACCGGCGACTGCGCGATGAGCTGCATCAGCGGCTCACTGCGGAAATTTTCGGCCTCGTCGGCCTCCTCGACGCGGTTTGTCTGCCAGTCGAGCCGGGTGAGTTTGACATCGGCATTCACCCGCTCGAGGAGCGGTGTGCCGTCATTGCGGACGGCAACGACGCGGAGCGGCAGCTTCTCCCCTTCGCGCACCACGTCGGGGAAGCGGTGGATGCCGAGATAAAAGTCCGAGCTGTGCGCGGTGAACGCCGTGCGCTCGGCGACCGTCTGCTCGTTGATGTCGGTGATTTCGCAAAGGAACTGCACCTGACGAGGCTGCGGAAACCTGGGGTTGGCAGGCACGGTGAACGCAGCTTTTGCCAACCCGCCCTCGCCGAGCACGGCTTTGCCCGCCGCGGAAAACCGCGTCTCGCCGCCGAGTTTTTCCAAAATGCGCCAGTCGTGGATGGCGTTGGTGAAATCGAAATCCTCGAAGCCAGCCGGCGCGAACACCTCGTCCGAAGCGCGGACGGTCCATGACGCGGTGGCTTTTTCGAGCGCCTTGCCCATGTAGTATTTTCCGGAGAGCGCCACTTCGGTGGGCGCGGCGAGCCTCGGCGTCCCTGGAGTTGCCACCTTCACCTCGAAAGCATTCGGCGCGTATTCCTGCACCGACCATCCGTGACGCACACCGCTCCAGTCGTTCTCGTCGTCCCCGGCAAAAAGAACCTGTGCGCTGAAATGGCCGACCGTCTCGCGCGGGAGCTGGATGTCCGCGCTGAGCGAGCCGGTGTCGGAGAGCGTGATCTTTTGCTCGGTGATGAGCCGGTTGCGCGGCCCTTTCACCACGAGCCGCCCCGCGAGGCCCGCGGGAAGTGAAGGCGTGCCGGGGGCGTAGCTGCGGACGATCGCCTTCAGATGCACCGTTTCGCCGGGGCGGTACACTGGCCGGTCGCTGAACATGAACCCGCGGCGTTTCCCCGCGCTGACGAGGTCTTCGTAGGCCATCAGGTCCTCCTCGTCGCCCCACACGTTCACCCGGAAGCGCCCAAAATCCAGCTCTCCACGCTCGTAGTCGAAGCGCACGAGATGCTGGTCGTCCGCGTTGGAAACGAGCAGCCACTTCGCTTTTTGCCCGTCTTTTTTCGGGAGTCGCGCGGTGCCATCGGCGGCGGTCTTTGCATCGGCGAGAAGCGCGCCCGTTTCATCAAGCAGGCGCAGCGAGGCCGCGGCGACAGGCGCGGCGCTCGCGAGTGAGAAGACGTGGAGAAACGTGTCCGCCCCGTCCTTCCACACCACGCCGAGATCCGTGACCTGCACGAGCGCCTGCGTGCCGACGCGCTTCACGTTGGGCGCGGGCGCCGCGGCCTGCTCGGCGGTGAGGAGCACAGTGCCGGTCTTCCCGGCACCGAGGATTTCGTCCCAGTTCAGCGCGAGCAGCTTTTTTTCGTCCACGACGCCGCCCGGTGCGAATTCCTTCTGCCACACCACCGTGCCGGGGATGATTGCGGGATCCACCTTTTGCAGCCACTCGGCCGCATCCATGCCCTCTTCCTTGTAATACTTCGCCCATGCGTCGAATGCCGCGATCTCGCTGCCGGGCGTGACCAGTTTCGCGCTCACCCGGAGCTTCGACACATTGACGCTCATCAAGTGAAACTGCCGCGTCCCGGCCCGCTGCTGGTGCGTGGCGAAGCCTTGGAAGTATGCGCGCGCAGCCACTGGCGCGAAGCTCACGATCTTCGTCACCGGCTGGCCCAGCGTGAATGTCTCCGCCGCCGGTGTGTCCGCGGATAGCGTGACCGCGTAGTCCTTCCCGATTTCGAAATCCCCGGTAACCACCAGCGTATCGCGACCCTCCCACGCATCACCCGGCACCAGAGCCTTGAAATTCGCGGGCGCGGGTTCGATTTTCACCCACTTCATCGGCTCCTTGACGACGGCCTTGCCGAGTTTCTTGGTGAAGCGAATCGTGAGCCGCCTGCCCGAATAGACGAGGTTCTCCGGCTGGAATGCCGTCACGCCAAATGCCTTCACAGTGCCGATCTCGACGTGATAAGGCGCGGACAGTTTGTCGCCGCCGGTGGAGACGAGTCCCTGCCCGGCGACAAGCTCCCACTTCTCGCCCGGCGGGAGCGGATTCACGGGCGAGACGAGCACCTGGTTCTGCAAGACCGCCTCGCCGCCCGGCTGCGCCGGCGCGTCCTCGTCCTCGTCCTCGTCGGCTGGCTTCCGCTTTTTTCCACCCCCGGCAAGATGCTCGCGAAACTGCCCGGCCCACGTGAGCCGGTTGCGGTCGTCCGAGCGGTGAGCGGGGAAAATAAACTGCGGCGTCTTGCGGATGTCCACCTGGCCGGCCTGCGCGGCGACTTTCAATTTCGCCGCATTGATGAACCACAGGTTTTTCGCAACCTCATCCGGCGCGACGTCGGCGTTGAAAAGCAGCGACACGCGCGGAGTGGTCGTGGCGTCCTCGGTGTTGATGTAGTCCGGCGCGAACCAGCCCTTCACGGCAAAGCCCGGCGACGCGAACGTCTTTTTGAGGCTCGCGCGGAACGGTTTCCCACTCGCGTACTTCAACCCGCGGTGCAGCGTGAGTTCGTACTTCGTGCCGAGAGGAGCGGGCGCGGCGGGTTGAAAAACACCGCTCTGCGTCGAGAGCCATGTCCATTTTCCCTCGATCCCGGGCTTGATTGCGATGGGTGCCTCGGTGGCCTTGCCCACGAGTTCGGGCGCGATCATGGGCTGGTCAAAGCGAAGCTCGAAGGCGGAGCCGGGCTTGAGCTGGTTCCCCTCGGCGAGATCCACGGTCAAGACCACGGGCTGCGGGGCGTTTGCGGCGATGGCGGGAATCGCGAGGAGGGCGGCGAAGACAGTGAGTTTTTTCATGGTGTGAATGGGATACGCGAAGACTACGCGAGTGTTTCAGAAAGATTCACCGTGAAAAGCGCCACGTTGCCGTGCAGGGCACATCGGGCGGCTAAGAAGCCCGCTCAAAGCTGGTATTTCATAAGCGTATCCATGGAAATCTTCATCATCCGCGAAGGCCAGCAGACCGGCCCGTTTAACGAGGGCACCGTGCAATCCCTTTTGCGCGATGGTGGCCTGCGCTCGAAAGACCTGGCCTGGCGCAAGGGTCTTCCCGGCTGGGTGCCTGTCGGCGAGATTCTGAATCCCATCGCCGAGCAGCCGTCCTCCCCGCCCCCGCGCACGCAGAGCGGCATCGCGCCCCAGCCGCAAAAGCCGGCGAGCGCAAAACAGAAGGCGCTTTTGAGATACCTCGGCACGACGCTGGAGAACGGCATCACCCGCGAGGATGCGGCACTCGCGATCAGCGACGCGATGGAGAATCCCAAGCAGCAGGCGCGGTTTGCGAAGTGGCAGGAGGAGAAGTTCCGGCTGAATCCGGAGGTTTTTCAGGACGAGATGGATTTCCGCCGCGCCAACCGCATCGCGCAGTACATCGAACGCTGTCAGACGGAAGGGGCCGAGGTGGTCAAGGATCTGACGAAGGCGCACGTCCAAGTGCTGATCGAGTCACTCGACAAAGGCCACGCAAATTGGGAAAGCGACAGCCGCGCTGCGCTTTGGAATTTCCTCCTGCCAAGCGTGACCGAGCATTTCCCGCAACTGGTGAGCGAGGAGTGGAAGGGCAAGCTGAAGTTTGGCGCCCCGTCGAAAATTGCGGAGTCCATCACAAAAACCTCAGACTTGCTGCCCGAGCCGCCGCACGCGCCGGGGACCATCCACGCGGCTTTCCGCGGCATCCTCTACGGTGTCGGCGTCCTCGTGATCGCGCTTGGCGGGCATTATCTTTTCAAGGGTTCCCCGCAGCCCGAGCCCGCTTCATCGGCTGGCTATGCGCCGGGGCTGGAGATGCATTATCTTTTCAAGGGTTCCCCGCAGCCCGAGCCTCCCAAGCCTGCGCCCGCGGCCGCAAACACACCCACGCCGGCGCCACCGATTCCAGTGCCTGCCGGCGAAGTGCTGCCAGTGCAACCGCTCGATGCGCCATTGATCGCCGCCGCGAATCCCGGCGGCGTGGCAGTCGAAGCTCCGCCGGTCGCCGCTCCAAAACCGGTCGCACCCGAAGCCCCGAATCCTCCGGTTGGCGCTCCGCCACCCCCCCCTGGTCCGATTCCTACCTTTACTCCTGCGCCAGCACCGGGTGGGCCGCCCATTGTCCCGCCAGCCATCCCACCTGTGGGCGTGCCACCAGTTGCCAACCAACCCCCCGCCACGCCACCGGCCGTGAATCCTCCGGTCGGCAATCCGGCCAGCCCGGCGACGCCACCCGCGAACCCTGTTCCGAAAACGATCGCCACTTTGAAACAACCGCTCGGCGTGGCTCTGCCCAACGGCCACGTGACGCTGCCCGCCGGCACAAAAATGCGGATCCTCGGCATCGAGGGAAAAACCATCCGCGTCGCCTGGAACAACAACGTCTTCAACGTCCCCGCACTCTCGACGGACATCGCGGAGACCGCCGCGCCCGCAACGCCTCCGCCAGTCGTGCCACCACCATTGGTATCGGCACCGCCAATCATCCCGGTGGTGCCAAAGAAACCGCCATCGCCAGTGTCCGATCTCTGACGGGGCGGAGTCGTATCCGCCACGCATGAACGACAAGACCAAACTCCTCATCGCAGCAGGCATCGGCGCCGGGGGATTTGCCCTCGGTTTCATCATCGCCGGCAGCAGCCAGGCAACGACACGCGGAACCATGGATGGCCGCACCGCCTTTTCACCGGGCTCGAACTTCGTAAACACGACGACTCCCTCCAATCCAACAGGCGCCGCCAGCTCCTGGACAGGCCCCACTAGCGACAAGGAAGCCAAATTTTTTGGGGCTTCACGCGAGAGGAACGACATGCGCCGGACGCACGGGATGTTCGATGCCCTGCAATCCATGACGCTGGACGAACTCCCCGGACTCATCGCGAAAATTTCCACGATGCCAGGCCAGGTGCGCGAGTCGCTGATGCCCGTCGCGCTATCCCGGTGGGCCGAGTTCGACCCGAAGGCCGCCGGAGATTATCTCACCACGCTGACGGAGCGCAACGGGCGCGAACGCGCCATGCGCTACATCGTGGACGCCATGGTGCGCCAGAATCCACTCGCCGCCCGCCAGTGGGTCGAGTCCCTGCCCGCGGGCTACCACCGCGACAACGCCGTCCAGAGCCTCATCGGCTCGCTTGCCCGCGTGAATCCGCTCGATGCACTCGCATTTGTAAAAACCATCCCGCCCAGCGCCCGCAACGAATCCGCCTACAGCACCGTCTTCAGCGCATGGGCGGAGTCGGACGGCGCCGCAGCAGCCCAGGCCGCGCTCGCACTTCCAAAAAACGGAAATCGCGACCGCGCGATGCGCGCCGTCGCCGATCGCTGGGCACAGGCGAACGCGCCCGACGCGCTCGCGTGGGCCATGAAAATCGAGGAGACCGGCACCAAGCGGGACATCGTCGCGCGAATCATGGAAACGTACGCAGCCGCCGATCCCGCCGCCGCGAAGGCCGCCGCGCTCGCGATCGAGCCGGGTGATTTGCGGAACCGCGCGCTGACCACGATCATCGGCGCGAAAGCGGCCGGCGATCCCGAGGGCGCAAAGGCGCTCCTGATCGAACTGCCCGAGGGTGCCGCACGCACGGCCGGTGCGCGCGAATTGATCGCCCGCTGGGCGGGCCATGATCCCCTCGCCGCCGGGGAATACTTGAAGAGCATGGGCCCCGGGCGGGCATGGCAGGAACTCTACCGCACCGTCACCAGCACTCTTGCGCGAAGGGATGTGAACGAGGCGATCGCGTGGGCCGGCAAACTCGACGGCGAGGAATACCGGACCGCTTTCGGCGGCATCGCATACGTCTGGGGACAACAGGATCCAAAGGCTGCACTTGATTACTTCGCGAAGGCATCCCTCGTGACCGAGGACGGCACGATGATCAACCAGGTGCTGCCAAACTGGGCCTCGAACGAGCCGGCTGCCGCGCTCGAGTGGGCGCGCAGCGAGCTGACCGGCAAGCTCCAGGATCGCGCGGTCGCCAATATCATCGCCACCATCGCAGACAGCGACCCGAAATCCGCCGCAAGCGTCATCCCTTCACTTCCCCTCGATGCGCAGGATGACGCCGCCGGCGCCCTCGCCGAACGCTGGGGCCGGAAAAACATCAGCGAGGCCGCGAACTGGTCCGCATCGCTGCCGGAGGGCGACGCAAAAATGAAGGCTGTCCGCAGCATCGTGGACCGATGGAGCGACGGCGACCTTGGCGGCACCACGGGGTTCCTCGAAAAGCTCGCCGCCGGGCCATCGCGGGATGCGGCAGTGTCCGACTTCACGCGCAAGGTCACGGAAACCGATCCCGCCGGCGCCGCCGCGTGGGCCACGACGATCCGCGACGCCGACCGCCGCGACAGCAGCATCGAGCGCATTTATCGTTACTGGCAGCGCAGCGACCAGCAGGGCGCCCTCAATTTTATCGCCACGACCACTGCGATCTCGCCTCAGCTCCGGAAAAAAATCCTCGCGCAATAATTTCAGCGCATTTCCTCCGCCAGCGCGTCCGCAAGGCGGATGTAGTCCTCCATCGAATTATGAGCATGGGCGGAGATCCGGAACCATTTCCGCAGCGGATCACCCCTGCGCATGATCGGAACCTCGATGCGGTGATGCGCGAACAACCGGGTCTGCAGCGGATCGAAGCGCCCCGTGGCCTGGATACCCGTCTGCAAGCAGGCTGGCAGAGGCATTACCGCCATCGAGCCGAGCATCCCCGCCGGACACGGCGGATCGACACCGAGCCTCTCCGCGAGAAGCGCGCGCGCATCGAGCACGAGCTGGCGATTGTGCCGCATCAGAGCCGCGTGCCCGCCAGCCATCAGCGACCCGCAAAACCGGATCGCAGCAGGCACGCAGAGCCACGCGGAGAAGTCCATCGTGCCCTGCCAGTCGAACTCATCATGAAACGAAGAGCGCCCTTCGCGGGGCGTATTGTAACCGTGGCTGATCGTCGCCGGGTGCAGCCCCGCCTGGCGGTCACGGCGTGCGAAAATGAATGCCGCGCCCTTCGGGGCACAGACCCATTTGTGAAGATTGCCGGTGTACCAGCTCGCACCGAGTGCGCGCAGATCCAGCGGCAGCATCCCCGGCGCATGCGCCCCGTCCACAAGCACGGGAATGCCACGCGCTTCGAGCGCCGCCACAATCTCCGCGACAGGGAAGACAAGGGCCGTCGCGCTCGTGACGTGATCTATCATCGCCAGGCGTGTCCGCGAAGTCGCCGCGTCCAAGATGGCCGCCGTGACTTCATCCGAGGAAGCCAGCGGAAACGGCACCTTCGCCACCACCACACGCGCACCCGCCCGACGTGCGACCTCGGCCAGTACGTTGTTGCAGGCATTGTAGGCGTGACTCGTCGTGAGAAGTTCATCGCCTTCCCGCAATTCCAGCGAACGCACCACCGCATTCACCGCCATCGTGGCATTCGCCACAAAAGCGATGTCCTCCGGGTCCGCGCCTGCAAAGCACGCCAGTTCCGCGCGCGCCGCGTCGAGTTTTCCCTCCATCTCGCGCCAGAGGAATTGAACCGGTTCCCGCTCCATCTCCTCGCGAAACCGCGCCTGCTCCTCCAGCACCACGCGCGGGCACGCGCCGAAAGAGCCGTGATTCAGGAAAGTGATCTGCTCATCGAGCAGCCAGAGGTGGCGGTGCGGTGACACGCCGTGTTCCATGCCGCGCGACGGGCGGAATGGAAAGCCCCTCCACCGGCGAACGAAAGAAAGTCCGAAATTCTGCTTGCCATCTTTTGTTTTCAGAACATTCTGAAAGTGCAAGATGAGCGCGAAAACCACTGAAACCAACCGCGACCAGGCCGCCTACCGCGCGGTGCGTGACGAGTTCATCGCACAGTGGGGCGTGCTCGGCAGCGCGTGGGGCATCAACCGCACGATGGCCCAAATCCACGCCCTGCTCATGGTCGCCACCGCCCCGCTCAGCACCGACGACGTGATGGAAGAACTCCAAATCAGCCGCGGCAACGCCCACACCAACCTCCGCGAACTCGCGGGATGGGGACTCATCCGCAGCATCATCCGCAAGGGCGAGCGGAAGGAGTTTTTCGAGGCGGAGAAGGATGTCTGGAAAATGTTCTGCACCATCACCCGCGAGCGAAAGCGCCGCGAAATCCGCCCGGCCATCGGCGTGCTCAAGGACTGCGTCGAGCGCACCGAGATGCTGCGCGAACCGGAGGCCGTCGCCTTTACGAAACAGACCCGCGCGCTGCTCGAGTTCGTCGAGATGGCGGACTCGTTACTGAGCAAAATCGTCCGCTCCGAACAGTCGAAGATGGTTCCGTGGGCTTTGAAATGGCTCTCGTGACTTTTTATTTGTCCATATCTTTCGTTTTTTCCTGAAACAACAACACACATAGAAATACAAACAACATGAACATCACCATCACCCATCACCTGCTCTACCTCGCCATCAGCATCGCCACCACCATCTGGGTCGCCACCACCCTCCACAGGCACGGGCGCATCTTCCTCGTGGACGCATTTCACGGGAACGAAAAGCTCGCCGACAGCGTGAACCATCTGCTCGTCGTCGGCTTCTATCTCCTCAACGTCGGCTTCGTCGCCTACGCGGTGAAATACGGCGACAAGCCCACCGACGCCGCCACCATGCTGGAGAGCTTGGGCACGAAGATCGGCACCGTCCTGCTCACACTGGGCGCGATGCACTTCTTCAACGTCTATGTCTTCAACCGCATGAGGAAAAACGCGCTGCTCCTTCTCGCCCCGCCACCCGTGGCACCGACAGCGCATCTGCCCGTCCGGTAAATCCCAACCGCCGGCGCGCCCCCGCGCGCCGGCGCAAGATGCCATGAACAAACTCCACATCTTCTACGACGCCACCTGCGGGCTCTGCCAGCGCATCCGCGAATGGATGGGTCGCCAGCCGGCATTCGTCACCGTCGAGTTCCTGCCGCTGCAATCCAGCGCCGCGCGCGCGCGCTTTCCCGGCATCGAGACGCTGAAACCCGGGGAGCGCATGGTCGTCGTGAACGAACACGGCGAGGCGTGGCAAGGCGTGGATGCGTGGGTGATGTGCCTCTGGGCACTGCGGGAATACCGCGCATGGTCACTGCGCCTCACGCATCCACTGCTGAAGCCCTTCGCACGCCGCGTGTGCGAGATGGTCTCCGGGAACCGCCACGCGATCTCGCGCTGGGTCTTCCGCGAGCCGCCGGAACTCGCCGCTGAATGGCTCGGGGCGGGCCGTGAAGACTGCGCGGACGACAAATGTGGCATCCGATGAAACCACTCCGCCGGTCGCTGCTCACCGCCGTCGCCGTTGGTGGCTCGCTGCTCTACGGCGCATCGCTCGCGCCCGTCTGGCCGGGGTTCGACATTCGCGGCGCGGCGTTGTGGCTGGCCGTATCGGCGGGGCTGGCATGGTGTGTTTTCATCCCGGCGCTCATCGTGACCACACGGCTCGGATGGGCCGCGTGCGTGGATGCGTGCCTCGTGACGATGGCGTGGGGCGAAGTCGTCCTGCTCAGCGGTGCCGTGATGAACGTGCTGCTGTGGCAGAGAGGCGTCACCGACGCGCGCGTGGCAAATGCCATCGTCATCGCCGTCTCCAATGTCGTGATGGCCATCGTGCTCTCGCGGCACCTCGCTGGCGTGCCGCCGGCGCGCGTGTATGCGACATGGATGCTCGTGCTCAATGGCGCGGGCGCTGTGTTCTTTCTCCTACTTTATCCCCTGCTCCATCGGCCATGATTTTTCAAAAGAACCCATTTCCCGTTCGAGGCGAACTTCTGCGCACTTGGTTCTTCTGCCATCGCACGCCCGAAGCCGTGGCGCACGCGCTCGTGCCGCCGAGACTGGAGTTGATCACGCATGGCGGCTTTGCGTTCTGGAATGTCGTCGTCTGCCAGCTCGCCGCGATGCGGCCGTCGTTCATCCCAGCGGCGCTCGGCATCGGCTACTGGCATGTCGCATATCGCCTGCTCGTCCGCGCGCGGCTCGCGGACGGGCGGACGGTCGAGGGGCTGTATTTCGTGCGGAGCGATTGCGACTCACGGCTCGTCGCGTGGCCGGGGAACTGGCTCACCGACTTCCGCTTCACCAGCGCGAGCGCGCGGGTGCTGGTGGAGGAAAGCGAGGGCACCATCACGGGCGAAGTCACAGCGCCGGGCGCAGGCGGGCACTTTCAATTGAACCGGCAAACTCCGCCGACGCTCGCCGCCGGTTCGCCGTTTGCAAACTACGAGGAGGCGAACGCATTCCTCCGCTACAAACCCGCCAGCATCGCACCGCACGGCGCGGACTGCGTAAACATCGTCATAATCCGCCGCGATGAGGCTGCGTGGAAAATGCGCCCGATTCACGCCGCGCGCGCCGAGTGGCAATGGCTCGCGAATCGCGACGCCACACTCGAGGTCGCCTACGAAGCCGCCCCGATCCGCTACGGCTGGAGGCGCGGGGAAGTCCGTCGGCTCGCGCCATGAATGTGCTCATCACCGGAGCAACGGGATTCATCGGGCGCGCGCTCACCGCGCACCTCGCGTGGCTCGGGCACGACATTACCGCCGTCTCACGCGATCCCGCGCGGGCGTCGGCGCTGCTGCGAGTGCGCGCGTGCGCATGGGACGCGCTGCCCGCGACGGATGCGATCATTCACCTCGCAGGCGAGAGCGTCGCGGGCATCTGGACGCCGTGGAAGCGCCGCCGAATCCTCGAAAGCCGCGTGAACACGACACGCCAACTCGCCGCGCATCCCGCGCGCGTTTTCCTCTCCGCCTCCGCAGTCGGCTACTACGGCGACCGCCCCGGCGAAGTTCTCACAGAATCCTCCCCGCCCGATCCCGCGAACCGCTTCCGCGCGCAAGTCTGCCGCGCATGGGAGGACGCAACCGGCTGTGCGCAGGGCCGCGTCGTGCAACTCCGGCTCGGCCACGTCCTCGCCCTCGACGGCGGCTACATCGGCGCGCTGCTCCCTCTTTTCCGAATCGGCGCGGGCTGCATTTTCGGGAACGCCGCCGCGCGCGTTTCGTGGATCACCATCTGCGACACTGTGCGGCTCATTGGCTTCGCGCTGGAAAATGACCGCTTCTCCGGCCCGCTGAACATCACGACGCCAAACTCGATCTCCCAATCCGAACTCGCCCGCGGCATCGCCGCGCATTGCAACCGCCGCGTCCTCACGCGCATCCCCGCGTGGCTGCTGCGCGCGTGCCTCGGCGAAGCGGCGCAGGCGCTGATCGAGGATCAGAACATCCGCCCCGCGAAGGCGCTCGACGCCGGCTTCCGCTTCGAGTTCCCGGCGTGGAATGGAGTGCGGGAGATTATTTTCGTCGGCGGGAGCCAGCACACTCCCAATCGAGCGACCACGTAACGCGAGCGGGCTGCGCCACACTTGCGCTACTCCCGGCGTCTTAAAACTTCCGGATCGCCACGTCCCGGAACATCACCGGGTCATTGTGCCCGGCAAAGCCGAAGTGGCCGCTCTTGCGGTCTTTTCCGGGATGCGGCGATTTCGCCATGAAGCCGGCGGGGTCGAGCTTCGAGATGTCGGTTTCGAGGATCGGCGTGCCATTCAACTCGACACGGATGCGGGAGCCTTTCACCCACACTTCCTGAAAATTCCACTCGCCGATCGCGTGCTGGTAGCCGCGCGCTGCGGCGGCCATGCCGTAGGCCGAGCCGTGCGCCTGGCGCGGGTCAATGCCCTTGTAGTCGTCCGCGAGAATCTGGTTTTCACACATGCCGACATAGGCGGTGTCGCCCGTGCCGGGGTAGCGGATCGCAAGGCCATTGTTGCCGTTCGGCGGCACTTTGAATTCCAGCCGGACGCCGAAATCCGCGTACTCCTCCTTCGTGTAAATCGTGCCACCCTTGCCCTTCTTGCAGACGATCGCGCCGTCCACGATTTCGTAATTGTCCACCGGCCCGGCCCAGCCATCGAAATCCTTGCCGTTGAAAATCGGCGCGTAGTCTTTCGAGGTCTTCGCCTTCAAAATCTTCGTGGCCTCCTCCGACCCGATTTCGCGGATGAAAACGTTGCGCCACTTGATAGGCGCGCCGTGGGTTTGCAGGCAGATGGGGGCCTTTGCGGGGATCGGCGTCTTGCGGTCGTAGTGGTTTTCGAGGATCGCGTGATCCACGACCAGCTTCTCATTGAGCCACACGCTGACACGTGCACCGACCATGATGATGCGGAATTTGTTCCACTCGCCCGGCTTGTTGTCGGCAAGCACCAGCGGATCCTTTCCCGGCGCACCCGGCGAATTATTCCAAAGCCCGCCGCTGCCCTTGGTGCGCCCGAGCTTGCCGCCGTCGTTATCCCACGGATCCCAAATCTGCACCTGGGGCGCGTTGCGGAGGTAGATGCCGCTATCGCCTTTCGGCGCCATGTTGTAATCCACCAGCAGCTCGAAATTGCCGTAGTCCTTCTCGGTCGTCGCATACTTGCCCTTGCCGTCGTTGAGCAGTTCGCCCGCCTCCACCTTCCAGTGTTTGAGCATGTCGTCAGTCCAGGCTTTCTTTTCCGCGTCTGGCTTGGCGGCGTACTTCCTGGGATCATCCGTTTCACCTCCGCGCCAGCCAGCGAGGTCTTTGCCGTTGAAAAGAGCAGTGAAGCCGGCGGGCGGTTCATTTTGGGCAAAAGCAGGCAGCGCGAGCGCGGCCAACGAGGAGATCAGTGTGAGTGGTTTCATGCGGAGTATGAAAG
>CAMAUI010000110.1 GCA_945861385.1 Prosthecobacter debontii | reverse complement strand
GCTGCGGCCGAGTTCGGCCACCACCGGCGTCAGAAAACCGGTCAAATGCTTTGCGCTGCGTTGAAAAAGCGACCCAGACCATTTCATGCCGGCAAGACCTACACTCCCGCGGCGGAATAGCAATCATTAACTTAACGGAGTAATACTAGGGGCCGTGCGAATGGCTGTGAATGCTTTGAAGAAAGCCGGCATTACACCTTTCGTCGTGCTCAACGACACAGCATGCGATTATTCGGATATTCTGCCCGAAGGCCTTCTCTTATACTCCCGATTGGTAAACAGGGATCATCGCCTCCTCCTCCGGGAGGTTCGCCAAAGATTGCGGCGATTTGCCGGAATACAACCGTGGGGCGTTCACTCCCTCATCAATTTACAGGATCGCATGTGGCCCTGCTTTCTCGACGTTCAGGCCGCGTTTCCTAAGGCATCGTGTTTCGACCCGCGCATCGTTGCCGCGACGGCCATCAAGGCCAATCTCCGCTTCCACCTTGCCACCACCCCGTGGGCCGTGCCATATCTGCTTGTTAGTAGGTCGGACATCTCTCTTCCATCGCCCTCCTTCATCGGAGCGCTCTCAAGGCTTTTGCAGACTTCCGGCGATGTCATCGTTAAACCGGTCATTGGTTTGGCCGGGCAAGGCGTGGTGCGAGTCAGAAAGGCAACCTTGGGCAGGCGTCTCTTTGGCGCAATCCAGGCCCTGTTCGATGCGCAGTCGGAAATATATTCAGCTAACACCTCGGTGTTTATCGAAGACTGGAAACGGCGTCAAAGCCTGGCCAGCATGGTTCTAATCGAGCGCTACGTCCCCGGGGTCGAGTATAGCGTTGAGGGATTCGCCAACCACGAGGGGGCCATTGAGGACTTGGTGATTCAAATGAAAACCAAGCAGGAGCAGATTCCCGTGTTTCGTGATTTGGAGTATGAAGCCGAACATCCGTCGAGCTGCGCCGATATCCTGGCCTGCGTGAAGGGTCTCTTGTCCAAGCTGGATTACCGGAGGTTGCCATTTCATATTGAGTTAAAGGTAGACCGGGACGGAAAGGCGTATCCCATCGAGTTCAATCCGCGGATGGGCGGGGGGAGCATTGTGGATTTGGTGGAAAACATTCACGGAACGAACCTGTTAGAAAAAGCGTTTCGATACACCGTTAGCTCTCCGCACCCCCGCCGGACTTTTCTTACGCGCGTTCTTCAGCCAAAGCCCCGCCAGACGGGGAAACTCAAGAAGTATGTCGGTCTTGCCGCCTTGCTTCGGCACCCGTCGTGCGTTTTTGTGAAAAAAATCGTTCCAGAAGGTGCTGTAGTCCAGGCCAAGGATCGAGAAGTATATCTGCTCGAGACCTGTTTGGTAGGATCCACGAGGAAAGACGTTCGCGCGCATGCCTCGAAGCTGTTCAAAAACCTACGCGCAGTATTTTCGCCGGCCACCGAACCGCGGAGCCTGCGTGGAAAGAAGCCGTAAAGGCCATTCCAAACTCAACCGCACGTAGCCAGAGCACGGAGATTTGGTTGCGGAGCGTCCGGTGAGATGGAATCCGGGGGAAAGGCGCGGATCATCCCTTCACCGTCCTGTGGCTTCGTCAAGCTCCGGCGACTTTTGACAGCCGCGTTCGGGCATGTCGCTCCACGATGAAAAAGCTGCCGCGCTCGCCGAGGTTCTCGCCGCCACGGGCGAGGAAATTGTTTGGAAGGGGCACACGCTCCACGCGCTCGTGTCTGATAACCCGCTGAGCCAAGACCTCGGCTTTGGCGGATTCGATGCGAGCCGAGCGGAGCGCGACCGCCAAATGGCGGAGCCTTTGCCCGAAGGGCAGCACCGGAGGGCGCTGGCAACGGCGATTGCACGATGAAGGTGCTGCGCTCGGAGCTTGGCGCGGATCGGCCCAAACTCGGCGAAACGCTCACGTTCCAGGGCGCGACCTACCGCATCACGCGCGTCACCGACCATCCGCAGTTTCCGATGATCGTGCTCGTCGTCGAGCCGGAGGACTAAACGCCATGCTCGACCACGCACTCGACGAACTCTTGCTCGCGCACTTGAAGACCGTGCCCGCGCTCGCGGCGCTCCACGGCTACACCGGCCAGGACAATGCGGACCACAAGCTGCCGGCGCTGACCATCGGCACCACGTTTCACATGATTCAGTTCACCCAATCAAACCCCGCAACCCGCATCAGCCGCCACGGCGCTTCGCGAGCTTTGCACCGGCATCGCGGAACCAATCCGCGCCGGGCGCGGCGTACGGGCGGAAGGTTTCCTGCGTGCCTTCCTGCTCGTTGTGCAGCAGCGCGCGGTGCAGGCCCAGGGCGCCCGCCTTCGGCGAATCAATGAGGCTCGCGGAGTCGTTTGCGCTCATTTGGAAAACCACCCGCATCTCGAATTCGCCCATCGCCTTCCGGTTCAGGCAACGGTTCACGTTGTTGCACGTGTCCACGGTCGCGATGATGTGGATGCCGTGGCTGCTGCCCTCGGTGATGATGCTGTTCAACTGCGCGCCGGCATTCGGGCCGGATTCCGCGCCGCTCATCGAGAAGGCGAAGTCGTCTTCTCCGCGCAGTTTTTTGAATTTGTGGAGCCCTTGGATGAAAAGGAAAACCGCGGCCGCACTCCCCGGTGAATCCCCGCCGCTGCGCGCCTGGAGTTCCGCGCTGAGTTCGTTCATCGCGGCGGGGATGTCGTGGGGACGGACGACGGTGACCCCGTGCGGAATCGCGGCAGCGGCCTGATCGAAAAGCGCGGCCTCCGGCGAACCCGGCGGGGCGCTGTGGATGAGGATCAGGCGGACCGTGCCGTGCGGGAACTGCGCGGCCAGCGAGATCAGCGATGCGGCAATCATCGTCTGCGCCGCGTCGTCGCGCTGGCCGACGATGAGGAGGTGGTTGCCGCTCTGCCTGCGGAACACCGCCTCGGTCGGCCCCTTGATCGAATTGGGCGCGCCGAGCCAGCAGCGCGCGGCCACCGGAGCCGCGGCGGGCGAACTGTCGAGCGCCTCGGCGAGCAGGGCGTTTTCGCGAATGTCCGCAGGCGCATTTCCCTCGAAGACGATGGGCATCTGCCGGCGCCCACTCCGCGTGACAGCGAGCGCATGGACCTGGTCGAGCCACCTGTCCCGCTCCTCGTCCCCGAGCCACACGACCTGGAACGGGCTGTTGCCTTCCATCACGCCGGCCGCGTCGTTGTAGATGCCCTCGCCGGGCCGCGAAAGCAGACGGGGCGCGGAATTGTTTTCATCCATGATGAGATAGGCGTCGGCCTCGTTGCACTGCAAAGCGACCCGGATGACCATCTGGCCGAGCGTCGCGCGGGCGAGCGTGTAAGCGCCGCCGAGGGTCTGCGAGCCCAGCAGCACATGGATCCCAAATGCGCGGCCCTGCCGCACGATGCGGTCGAAAAGCACGGAGGCCTGCTGCGCGATCTCGTCGTCCTCGACGAAGAATTCCTGGAACTCGTCAATGATGAGCAGCGAGCGCGGGAGCGGCTCCGTACCGTCGGCGCGCTTGTAGCCAGCGATGTCCTGCACGCCAAGGGTGCGGAACATGTCGCCGCGCCGCTTCAACTCCGCATCCACCCGCTGCAGCACGCTGAGCCCGAATTCCCGGTCGCTCTCGATGGCGATCACCCGCGCGTGCGGCAGGCGCCTTTCCGCGTAGCATTTGAATTCGACGCCCTTCTTGAAATCAATGAGGTAGAACTCGACCTGGTCGGGGCTGCACGTGAGCGCGAGGTTCGTGATGATGACGTGGAAGAGCGTGGATTTTCCCGAGCCCGTCTTGCCGGCGAACAGCGCATGCTGGCGCGTCCCCTTGCCGATCGCGAGGTATTGCAGCTTCGTCGCGCCGGTGCGCCCGATCGCCACCCGCAATTCACCCGTCGTGTCGTTGGTCCACATGTCCGGCGGCCGCGGCGCGATCTGCGCGAACGGAACCTCGACGCGGTTGGAGTCCACGCTGGCCTTCCCGATTTTCTGGACCAGCGCGAGCGCGAGCTGCGGCCCTGGTGGCGGATCGAAAGTGATGGTCATCCCTGCGCCCGACATCGCACTGCCAAGCGTGAACTGCCCGGCCTGGCGGTGGATCCGGATCGCGTTCCTCCGCAGTTCATCCGCGAGGAATTCATCCGGGACGGCCTGCCGGGGATCCCAGTGCAGCAGCGTGAACACGCCGCAGCGCGGGCCGCTCGACAGGATGCTTTGCAACCGTTTTGCCGCCGTCTCGCTGAAGCCCGCGGGAAAGTCCGCCACGACGAGGAAATGATATTTTTCCGCCACGCTGCCCGCCTCGGCATTGTAGTCAGCGATCGTGGCGAATTCGTTGCGGAGGTACATCTGGATGACCTTCTCGACGTGCTCGCTCAGTTCCGAGAGACGTTCATCAATCTGGTCGCGCTGCGTCCAGATCCGCCGGTTGATGAGCGCCTCCTCGTGGTCCCCGAGGCCGATGATTCCGGCGAAATTCTGGCCGAGCCCCACCGGGTCAATGATGGTGAATGCGACCCTCCCAGGCGGAGCGGCACGCAGCAGGCGGAAGATGATGTTGTTCAGCGTGCCGATGATGGCCGGATCCGCGGAGTCCTCCGTTTCAAAGAGCAGGTTCCCCGAAGCCGGGTACGTCAGTGCGAGCGGCAACACCTTTTGCAACCCGCCCTCGAGGGCGAGCCGGGCGCTCTTGGGGACTGCCGTCGCAAACTGCCCGAGATCGGCGTGCAACTGTCCGAAACGGGTGAACGGCAGCAGCGTGGAGGGTGGCATCCATGCCTCGGCGTCGCCCGCGGCCCACGGTGGAAAATGCGGCGTGATCGCGGCATCGAGTTCCGCAATGCCCGCGCAGAGCGGCTCCGTCGCAGCCTTCCACTCAGTCTCGAGCTGCGCCCACGCGGACTGCTCATCCGCGGCCAGCGCCGCGCTCTCCGCAGCCTGGCCAGACGTGAGTTCCGCCTTCTCCGCGGCGGATGCGGCATCGAGCGCACTCACGCGCTTCGCCCGCGCGGCAGCCAGGCCGTCGAGCTTCGGGCGGATGAGCGCCTCGTTTTTTGCGAGTACGCGGGTGTGCTGTGTCGAAAACTTTTCGCTCATCGCATTTTCAAACTCCGACTCGATCGTCCCCGCCAGTCCCCAACGCTCGGAGAGCCCCGCCCTGGTGTTGTCGTAGTCCGCTTCAATTGCCGCGAGCTGCTCCGCAAAATGCGTCGCCGCCTGCGCGGAACAGTCCGCGTGCAGACGCCGCGCTTCACCGAGTGCTTTCGCGATGGCCAGCGCAGTCGGGCCGGCGCTTCTTTTTCCGGCGACGTGGAGCACCGTGAGCGCGACGACCAACCCCAGTCCGGTCGCTGCGCCCGTGATGATCCCGAAGGCATCGGCGCCAAGGACGAATGTGAGCACGACCGCGCCGGCCGCGATCAACAGGATGAACACCACCATCGGGACAATCCGGAAAAGGCGCGGGATGCCAAACTCCTTGAAACGACACAGGTGGTCATCCGCCACTTGGATCTCCTCCTTCAATCTGACGTACGAAGCCTCGTGGTCCGATCTATCGCGCGTCCCATCCGCCACGGCCCCGGCTTCGCGCCCGAGCTGCGCGACAAGCCCGCCATAGCCGCCGAAGAGCTGGCCCGCGAAATTTTCGAGGCTCACAAGCTCGTTGCGCCGCAGTTCGAGCTTCGCCGCGAAATTTGCCGCGACGGTGTTCGCCTCCTCGATGGCCGCGGCCTTTGCACGGTCCGAACGGAGATGTTTCATCTGTAGCTTCCCGAGCCACTGGCCCCTCGCGTCCTGCGCGCGTTGCGGCAGATGTCGCATGAGCGATGCGTGGATTTTTTCGATCTTCCGCTGGCGGTTTGTGAGGATCGTGGTCAGCCGCTGCTCCTCCGCATCCAGCGCCGCCACGACCTCCGCCACGCGGGCCGAGGCCGCGGCATCGAGCCCTGCGTTCGCCTCGTGATGCGCGCGGGCGAGCGCATAACGGCGGGCGCGGAAATCCCTGGTCGCCTGCTCCTCCCGCTGGGCGAAATCTTCGAGCACGCGCTTGAGCCGCGCGATGAGTTCAAGGCTCCGCGTGATGCGCAAATCCATCGGGTTACTCACAGTCTTCACGGATTTGTTTCAAAATGGCATCCAGTTCCTTCATCGCCACCGCGGCCCGCGCGGCGTCTGCCGGCAGGTTTTCGAGATACGTCCTGTTGAATTCCTCGCACTTGCTGTCGCGCCAGTGCTCGCGGGCCTGCTCCCATTCGATCCGCAGATCCTTCACGGCCTGAAGAAGGTTGGTGGCGCTGTTTGCGACGCTCATGGCTGTGGACCGGGTTGCACGGGTGCCGCCGGAGCCCGCTCCGCGTACGATTCCAGCGTGCGCTGGGCCTTCGCGAGATATGCGATCGCATCCGGCATGTCGTAGTCGAGGAACTGCTGCAGGCCCTCGATCCCTTTGGTGAGCGGATCCACCACGCCATCGAAATTCTGGTTCCATTTCTTCGTGTTGCGCAGCTTTTCCTCCGCCTCGGCGAGCGCCTCCTTCGCCCGCCGCACCATCGCCATCTGCCGCTGCGTGGAGTCCGTGAACTTGGACAGCTTCGCATTGAAAAGCTCGGCATTCGCCTGGTCGAGATGCCGCTGCCGCTGGCGGATTTGCCCGTCCCAAAAAGTCCGCCGCTCGTGCTGGAGCCACATCCGGGTGCGGCGGGTCTCCTCCTTTGTCTCGTCAATGCTGCGCCGCGCCCTCGTCAAAAAAACGACCAGCCTTGCGCGGAACCGGTCCAGCGCCTCGATGGATGTGATGTTGGCCTCCTGCGCCATGGGTCACCGCTGGCTCAGGTACTCCTCGATCCGCTGCGCCTTCCGCAGCAGGAAAGGCGTGTGCTTTTCCGCCACCTCCACGAATTTCTTCAGCACCTTCATCGTGGAGATGAACTCCTCGGCGAACTTTTCGTGCTCCTGATCCTGCCACGTTCCGCTGAGCGCGGAGAAGCGGGCATGCAGCGCTGAAGCCCGGACCTGGATGTCGTCGTTGAAACGCTTGAGTTCCTTTGCGAAGCGGCGGACCTCTTCGGGGTCCATGATTGCCTGGGCCATGGTGAGTGCTGTTTTCTTGTTTACGAACCGCGCTCGCACGCGGCTGTGGCACGCTACGCATCGCCCCACCACAGCGCAACCCTGGTGCGGGGAAGAGCGGAGGGCGCTGCGTGCTTGCGTTCGCGCGCCGGGCCGTGGAGTTTCCGGCCCTTTCCATGAAATCATTCGTCCATTTCCTCTCCCTCAGCGCACTGGCTCTCGCTCCTGTGGCCCCCGCGGCGGTGCCTCGCGATGCGATGCCGCTGGATGCGCCGGAGTTGCCGGCGAACTACCGCATCCACGTCGAATTTTCCGCGGCGGCGGCGGGCACGGTGCGGCTGGGGAAGGACTTCGCGGTGCCGCTGCCGAAGGGCACGGAGCATGACGTGGCGGTGGAGCGTCCGCCAAAGGGCGCGCCGGTGGTGCGGGTGTGGACGGATGGCAAGGCGGTGGAGGTGAAACCGACGGGCGCGGCGTCGGCGGCGACGGCGTATCCCGCGGCGAAGGTGAACCTCGGCGCGGATTTCACGGCGGCGGTGAAGTTCGAGGCGCAGGGCTCGGGAACGCTCTTTTCCAAATGCTCGCCAGCCGGCAAGTGGGCGCCGGACGCGAAGGCGCTGCTGCTTCGCAATGGGCGGCTGGAGTATGTGGTCGAGGGAACCGGCACGGTGGGCGGCGGCGCGAAGCTGAACAACGGCAAGCCGCACACCGCCGTGCTCACGGTGCGCGCGGGCGCTGCGCAGCTCTGGATCGATGGCAAAATGGCGGGCACGAACCCGCAACTCACAAAACCGGACGCAGCCGCGGATGTCCTCAAGATCGGCGGTGCGACGGCGGACTTCGGCGGAGATTTCATGGAGGGGAAAATCGCCGCCGTGCGCGTGTGGGCGCGGGCGCTGCCGAACGAGGAAATCGAGCTGCTTTTCAAAGGCGAAGGCGCGGGCGCGAACACGCCGGACTTTACCCACACGACGGGCGGCGGCGCGCGTCCGGTCATCGAGCCGGCGGTGGGAGCGACGGTGAAGACGGCCTGGGTGCAGGCGCTCGAAGTCAGCGATCACCGCGAGATCGTGGGCGGCTGGAACGCGAAATCGCTCGCGGAGGGCGCGCAGATTTACAGCACGCTGTGCGTGGTCTGCCACGGCACGAAGGAGGCTCCCGGCTCGCTGCCGACGGCGCTGCGGTTCACGGAGGGGCCTTTCAAAAACGGCGCCGATCCCTACGCGATGTATGCCACGCTGACGAAGGGCTTCGGCCAGATGACGCCGCAGCAGCAATACACGACGGCGCAGAAATACGCGGTCATCCAATACATCCGCGAGACGTTCCTGCGTCCGCACAACAAGTCGCAATACACGGAAATCACGCCGGCGTATCTCGCGTCGCTCCCGCGCGGCATGACCCTCGCGGAGGTGGAAAAGGAGGACCGCTCGCTGCCGCCGTTCAAGCGCATGGACTTCGGCCCGGTGCTGTTTTGGACGTATCAGATCGAGCCGAAGCATATCGCGCAAAAGGCCATCGCCGTCCGCCTCGACGACGGCCCCGGCGGCGTGAGCAAAGGCCGCGCGTGGCTGGTGTATGATCACGACACGATGCGCGTGGCCACGGCCACGACGGGGAGTTTCGTGGACTGGAAAGGCATCGCGTTCGACGGCAGCCACGGCTCACACACGAGCCTCACGGGCGAGCGGCATTTCGTGAATCCGGTCGGTCCCGGCTGGGCGTCGCCGGAGGGCAAGTGGGAGGACCCGCGTCCGCTCAGCCGCGAGAAGCTGCCGTATGGCCCGCTGCCGAGGGAGTGGGCGCATTATGAGGGGTTGTATTTGCAGGGTGGAAAGGCGGTCATCGCCGCGAAAATCAACGGTGTTGACGTGCTCGAATCCCCGGGCTGGCTCGACTACGGCGCGACGCCGGTTTTCACGCGGACCCTGAATGTCGCTGGGAGGATCGTTTTTGATCTACCGCCTCCCCTCCTTTTGCGCGTCGCGCCGGACACGATCAACGTCGCGATCACGGGCAGCGGCAAGCTGCGCAAGGAGGGCGGATTTTGGGTTGTCGCCCTCGACGGCGGCGCGAAGACCCGCCTCTTCATCTCCAAAGCCGATCCCGCATCGCTCGCCGCGCTCGCGAAAACTTTCACCGCCCCGCTCGATCTGGAGCCGCTGACCAAAGGCGGCCCGCGCCGCTGGACGGAGGAAGTCACCACCACCTCCGAGGCCGGCAAAGCCGACGGCCCCTTCATCGCCGACACCTTCCCGCTGCCCGTCGAAAATCCGTGGCAAAGCTGGATGCGCCCCGGCGGGTTTGATTTCACGCCCGACGGCAAGGCCGCCATCGTCGCGATGTGGAACGGCGACGTGTGGCGCGTGGACGGCCTCATGGCACCCGCGCCCGCTCCGCTGAAATGGCGGCGCATCGCGAGCGGACTCTTCCAGCCGCTCGGCGTGAAGTTCCGCGGCAACGATCTTTTCATCACCTGCCGCGACCAGCTCGTGCGCCTGCGCGACCTGAACGCCGACGGCGAGGCGGACTTCATCGAGAGCTTCAACAACGACCACCAGGTCACCGAGCACTTCCACGAATTCGCGATGGGTTTGCAGACCGATGCCGCGGGCAATTTCTACTACGCCAAGTCCGCCCGCCACGCGCTCACCGCGCTCGTCCCGCACCACGGCACGCTTCTCCGCGTCAGCGCCGACGGGAAAAAGACCGACATCCTCGCCAACGGATTCCGCGCCGCGAACGGCGTGTGCCTCAACCCTGACGGCTCCTTTTTCGTCACCGACCAGGAAGGCCACTGGACACCGAAGAACCGGATCAACCGTGTGAAGCCCGGCGGCTTTTACGGAAACATTTTCGGCTTCACCGACGTGACCGACACCGCCGACACCGCCATGCAGCAGCCGCTGGTGTGGATCACCAACAAGAAGGACCGCAGCCCCGCCGAACTGATCTGGGTGCCGAAGAACGCGTGGGGCACGCTCGGCGGCGCGCTGCTCAATCTCAGCTACGGCACCGGCCGCGTTTTTGTCGTGCCGCACGAGGAAGTCGGCGGCCAGTGGCAGGGCGCGGTCTGCGAACTGCCGATGCCCGCCTTTGCCAGCGGCATCATGCGCGGACGCTTCGCCGCCGACGGCGCGCTCTACACGAGCGGCATGTTCGCCTGGGCGGGAAACGCGGGCGCGCCCGGCGGTTTCCACCGCATCCGCCGCAGCGAAAAGCCCGCGCAACTCCCGCTCGCCATCCACGCCGCGCGCGGCGCGCTGACCGTCACCTTCAGCGAACCGCTCGCCCCCGCGAGCGTGAAGCCTGAAGACTTCGCGTTCAAAGTCTGGTCGCTCAAACGCAGCGCCGGATACGGCTCCGGTCACGTCGGCGAGCGCCCGCTCCCCATCACCGCCGCCAAGCTCGGCAGCGACCCCCGCACCGTGACCCTCACCATCCCCGAACTCGCCCCAACCCAGTGCTACGAGTTGAAGATGGGAGACCGCGTGCTGCACGGCACCATCCACGCGCTGGCGGAGAAGTAGAGGGCCTCGCCCTGCTCGACAAACTCGACGCCCAGTTTGCGGCGAAGCGGAAGTAGCACGCATCTGACCAGGGCTGCGTAGAGCGGATAGCCGCCGCATTGACGGCATCCCTGCGTGCTGCCAATCTGTAGGCATGACTCGAACGCAAATCCAACTGCCCGACGAAACCTACGCCCGCGCCAAGAAGCTCTGCGAGGCCCGTGAAATCCCCCTCGCCGAACTCGCCCGGCGCGGCATCGAATACATCCTCAGCGTGTATGCGCCTGAGCCGGACACGAACCGCGCATGGCAGCCGCCCAAGCCGCGCAAGCTCGGCTGGAAGGGGCTGACCGACGCGCAAATCAAACTCGAAGCGCAAACGACCAACACGGAACTCGCCCTCACGAAGCGGCGGAAAAAGTAATCCCATGCTCTCGATTGATACCAACATCCTCTTCCACGGCTTCAACGAGGACTCGCCGAGTCACGAGGCAGCACTCGCATGGATTACCTCCATCGCAGGCGATGAAGCCGTGGCCATCTCCGAGTTCATCCTCGCCGAGTTCTACGGCCTGCTGCGCAACCCCGCCGTGCTCAAGCACCCGCTCCCCGCCGACGAAGCCGTCGAAGTCATCCAGACCTACCGCACGCATCCCCGCTGGCGGCTCATCGGCTTCCCCACCGAGAGCCGCCCGCTCCACGACACCCTCTGGCAAAAAGCCCGCACGACTGCGTTCGCCTTCCGCAAACTCTACGACACCCGCTCTGCCCTGACCATGACCGCGCAAGGCGTGACCGAACTCGCGACGGTGAACGTGAAGGACTTCGAGGGGCTGGGCTTTCGGAAGGTGTGGAATCCAATTGGCACCGCATGAAACATTCGCTCTCTCCACTTCTGGCGGACCTACAGAGCGAGAGTGTGCTCTATCAGGCGTGGAAGAAAACAGCGGCCTTCATCCGGTCGCACAATTGGTATGCGGATAATCCAACCCACAGGGCGAGTCTGCGTTGCGCGCTTCGCAGGGAAGCCATCGAACATCTGGCATGAGGAGGGAAACCTCGTGGTTCTGGCCTTGGAACTTCTCAAGGCCCGACAGAAGCAGCCGAATGGCGTTCTCACTCCGTGGCGCGTCTTCTGCCACTTGGATGAAATCAGCGTGGGACCGCTGAAGAAGCGTATCCGTCGGGCCTCAGTCAGCATCGAAGCAGCCGTTGGAGGAGAGCAGTTCTTCACGCCTCCCGATTGGTGTGAATCCGACGACGAGCGTATTCGTGTCGAAGTCGGACAAGTTCTTCGATTTCTGCTCACCGGCAGCGTGGAATACCTCCGTCCAGTTCCCAAATCTCGCGCTGCTTCCGCGACGCCTCGTTACCGCCCGGCGTTTTCACATTGGGAACAAGGTCGCTACGGTTCATTCAGCGGGCGCTCGGCATTTGGTCCCGACTGGCTGCCACTTTCGACGTGGGTGGAGACGCTGTTGGTGGAATTGCTGCGCTGGCCCGGCTGCGGGAACGTAGCTACAGTTCAGACGGTTGATGAGTTGCGCGCGAAGCTCATCAGGCGTCGCCGCGAACTTCTCCGGCAGCGTGGAAAAGCGACAGGCACGCTTTTTCTCGAACAAGACGCACCGTGGCCGGATAAGCCACCAGCGGAATGGGAGCGTCCGCTGCGCATCGCGGTCGTTCAATCCGTTGTGCCTGCGGACACCGACTTCACCGCAGCGGATTTACAACTCAACACACCAGACATCCGTCGAAGGCATCGGCGGCATCTACGGGCTGTGCTGCAAGGCGTCCGGCAAATGCTTCGTGTTCGGCTCACTCACCCACACGGAAGCGGCCCGCCACGCCCGAACCTCGACTGGCTCATCATGCCCGAACTCGCAGTGCATCCCGACGATGTGGACTCGCTGCTCCTTCCGCTCGTCCGGGACTTTCGCTGCATCATGCTTGTGGGGTTGGTTTATCACCCGCGCGACGCTGCTTCCGACGCGCCACTTATCAATTCAGCACTGTGGTTGATTCCTGAATGGAGCCGCGACCGTGGCCTGCAAATTCGCCACGTCGAGCAAGGCAAGGCGCACTTGGCACCCGATGAACGTGATGCGTTCGGCTCAGTCGTATCCCCTTTTCGTCCCGCGCAGTGGATTGTCAGCTATCGCTGGCACTCAGACCGAAACAAGCCGCCGCTATTGCTTAGCGCGTCTGTCTGCTACGACGCAACCGACACGGCACTCGCCGCCGACTTGCGCGACCGGAACGACCTCTACGCGGTCTGCGCTTTGAACAAGGATGTCGCGACGTTCGATAACCTTGCAGAGAGCCTCAACTACCACCTCTATCAAGGCGTGCTCGTCGTGAACAATGGCAGCTACGGCGGCAGTAGCTTCTTTGCACCTCTGGAGAAAAACTTCAGGAGGGAAATTCTACACTTCCACGGTCAGCCACAAGCTCACATCGGGTTCGCCGAGGTGATTCCCGGGAAGATTATCGAACGGCCTGAAGGTAATGAGGACGCGGAGCCGAAAGGAGAATGGAAGAAACCACCGGCAGGATGGCGCGGGCCACACTCAGTTTAACAAGCATGATGAAGTTCATGAAGCCATGCACCAAACGCCGACTCGGACTCCAGAATGCACGGTGGGATTGCGGGTCTCAGGCTGCGCGGCACTCTTGCACTTTATGAAGTCGAAACGTCCGGCCAAATCCAAAGCCCTCCAGCCCGCGAAGCCCGGCTTCGACGGGCTGTTGCGGGAATTGCGCGAATTCATCACCGAAAGCCGGCGGCAGGTTTTGCGCGCGGTGGATGTGGTGCAGGTGCGGACTTGCTGGGGCGTGGGGCGGCACATTGTCGAATTCGAGCAGGGCGGCGCGGCGCGGGCGGAGTATGGGGCGAAGTTGCTGCCGAGGCTGGCGTTGAAGCTGACGGAGGAATTCGGGCGCGGGTTTG
>CAMAUI010000109.1 GCA_945861385.1 Prosthecobacter debontii | reverse complement strand
AGGGCGTAGTGGCGATGCAGTTCGTTTTCGATTTCGATGCTCTTGTCTTTCATTCCCATTTCTCAACCCCGCTCCCCAGACATCCCGATGAGAATTTCGCCGCCTTGCTCCCGCGCCCTTCAGTGCGGCACCCCCGGTGGCCGAAGGCCCAGGGGCCGCTGTTCCCCTCAGATTCCCCCTCCTTCACCCATGATATTCCCGGAAGAACCGATGAAAAGGGCGATGTGCGCACCACGGTGGATTTCTGCATCCTCGCAGGCGCGCTTGGGCTGCTGATGATCGTGAGCCGCAGGTAAGTCCTATCCCTCCGGCAGGGCGAGCGCGGCGCGGACGTAGGCGGTGACTGCGGCGGCTTGGGCGGGGTTGAGTTTTGTCTCGGTGATCATGTCCGGGAGGATCACAGCCCATTGTGCGGGCGTGTATTTTTTGACCGGCTCGGCGACGTGACAAGCGGTGCATTGCGCCGTGTAGATGCGGCGGCCCTCGGTGAGTTGCGTGCTGCCGGGGATCGGCGGGGCTATCTGATCAATGCTGGCGCAGCCGGTGATCAGTGCGCTCGCTGCGAGCGGCACGAGCTTTCGCCCGTGCCGCCCGAACCAGCGAGTGAGATGACGCGAGATGGAGTTCACGTCGAAGCGGGACGCGGTGCCTTAGAAATCGAAGCCAAAAATGAGCCGGGTCTGCACATCGGGCTCGGAATCAATTCCCGTGGTCTGGAAGAGCACAGTCGTGGTGGCGAAGAATTTCCCCGAGCGGAAAGCGATGTTTGGCCCCGCATAAACGGCGTGATCGCCGGCGGCGCCCCAATCGTCGAACTCGACCTCGGTGAAAAGCTCGGCGCCGACTGATAGTTGCGGCGAGACCTGATAGCTGATGCCGAATGAGTTTTTGAATTCGCCAACCTGCTCGTCGTAGCTGCTGCCTTCCCACTTTGCCTCCAGCGTCGCGTTGTACACCGCGATCCATGGGCCGATGTTTTTTTGGAGGATGAGTTTGCCCTCGAGCCCGAAGACTTCGTCGCCGAGGAAGACTTCGCCGTAGAGCGCGCTGCCGATGAGGTCGGTCGTGGGGTTGGTGAGGTTGTAGATGAATTCGACCGCGCCTTTTTTCCAGTCGGCTTCGGTGCTGCCGTTCTGGCTGACGACGGACCAGTCGGAAAGATAGAGGCCGAGCTGGAGGCGGTCGGTGAGACCGATTTCGATTTCGTGGCGGAAGTCGAACTGGTCCTTATTGCCCGGGTCGCCGCGGCGGGCTTTCCATGTGACCCATTGTTCGTATTCGATGGAGCCCTTGGGCGCGGTGACGGCCTCGTAGCTGTAGGTGAAGCGGCGGTCGCCGGCCTTGGTTTGCCCGGTGAGGACAGTGGCGGATACAAGCCCGATGACGGTTAAAAGACGGTATGGATTCATGATTGTCGGTTGGTGTTGGTAGTTGTATTGCGACTGAGATTCAGTCGCTACACGGGGTCATATTTTGGTTCAGCCTTTAGTGTCAATAGCCTTTTTTCTCGTGTGCGCGTTCCGCTCAAAAGCGAACTTCTGCATGCGAAAAAGACCGATCCGGGATTTTAGCCGGAATATATCACCCTGGAAACGGCGCTGGAAACACGGGTTCTCGCACAAAGGTACAGAGCCACAAAGAAATGGAAACACAGCCGGTCTCTCCTGCCGGGTGAGGGGCGCAATCGAACCAAGCCCCACTGCTTTGCGCCTTTGCGCCTTTGTGCGAGTTCCCGATCTCGATTCAATCGGTTTAGGCAGGGTTGAGTCTCAATGCGTGCCCGCATGCCGCAACAAGTGGAAATGTGGGGCCTGGCAGGGCGGATCATCCACGTCGTGGGTTGGAGAATCACAGGACATGATCCTCGCGCAGACACCATCGCCCGCTCGTCTTGCAATCTTTTCCCAGCACCACGCTTGCCAGTCGTCGCGAAGCGTCCATATTCCGCCCCCTTTTTTTTGAGGGGATCAATCCATGCAGAAAGACAACATCCGAAACATCGCAATCATCGCACACGTTGACCACGGCAAGACCACGCTCGTGGACTGCCTGCTGAAACAGGCCGGGACTTTCCGCGCCAACGAAGCCAAGGCCAGCGAGGAGCGAATCATGGATTCCATGGATCTTGAACGCGAAAAGGGCATCACCATCCGCGCGAAGAATGCCGCGTTCAACTGGCACGGCTACCACATCAACATCGTGGACACGCCCGGCCACGCGGATTTCGGCGGCGAGGTCGAGCGCATCATGAAGATGATTGATGGCGTGCTGCTGGTCGTGGACGCGCACGATGGGCCGCAGGCGCAGACGAAGTTCGTGCTGAAGAAGGCGCTGGAAAACGGCGCGAAGCCCATCGTGGTCATCAACAAAATTGACCGCGAGAACGCCGAGCCGCACAAGGTGCTTGACCAGGTGTTCGAGCTTTTCCTGGAGCTCCATGCGAATGACGAACAGCTCGACTTTCCCATCGTGTATGCGAGTGCCAAGAACGGCTACGCGAAGCTTCAGCTCACCGACGAGAGCACGACAATGGAGCCGCTTTACCAGATCGTCGTGGACAAAATCCCCGCGCCAAAGATCAGCCCGGAGCCGTTCTTTCAATTCGTCGTCGCGAACCTCGATTACAGCGATTACCTGGGCCGGCTGGCCTACGGGCGCATCGTCAGCGGCAGCGTGAAGCCCGGCGACACCATCGTCTGCCTTCACGGCGATGGCCGCAGTTCGCGGGCAAAAGTGACCGCGCTTTTCGGTCACGAAGGGCTCAAGAAAATCGAGATCCCCGAGGCCGGGGCCGGCGACATCGTGGGCATCGCGGGTTTCGAGGATGTATTCATCGGCGAGACGCTGACCGACACCGAGGATCGCCCGCGTCTGCCATTCGTGGAGATTGATCCGCCGACGATCACGATGAAGATCTGCATCAACGACGGCCCGCTCGCCGGCCGTGAGGGCAGCCTGCTCACCGCGCGCCAGGTCCGCGAACGGCTTTTCCGCGAGACCCGGACGAACGTCTCGCTGCAAGTCGCCGATACCGACATCGCGGGACATTTCGAGGTGAAAGCCCGCGGCGAAATGCAGATCGCAATCCTCGTCGAGCAGATGCGGCGCGAAGGCTTCGAAGTGCTCGTCTCTCGCCCGGAGGTCATTTTCAAACGGGACGAGAACGGCAATCTCACCGAGCCTTTCGAAGAGCTCGATGTGGATCTCCCCGGCGAATACCTCGGCGACATCATGCAGAGCCTCGCTTCGCGAAAAGCAGAGATCACGCATATGGAACATCATCCGCATAGCGTCGAAATCACCGCGACCATCCCCACGCGCGGAATGATCGGTTTCGAGACGGTCCTCGTGAACACCACCAAAGGCATGGGCATCATGAGCGCGTTGTTCAAAGGCTACGGCGCCCACAAGGGCGAAATCCCCAACCGCGGCACCGGTGTGCTCGTGAGCATGGAAAATGGCGTTAGCACCGCATACGCCCTCGACACCATCCAGGAACGCGGGCGCCTCTTCATTGATCCGCAGGAGGAAATCTACGAAGGCATGATCGTCGGCGAAAACAGCCGCAACGAAGACATGCCCGTGAATCCCTGCCGTGCAAAAAAGCTCACCAACATGCGCAGCCAGGGCGACGGCAAAGGCATCGCCCTCCCGCCCGCGATGAAGCTCAGCCTCGAACGCTCGCTGGAATACATCGCACCCGACGAATACGTGGAGGTCACGCCCAAGAGCCTCCGCCTCCGAAAAAAAATCCTTGATGCCAACGCCCGCAAGCGCGCCTCGAAATCCATTGAAGACTGACCGCACTCCCGCCTTGCGCCCGCGCTTCCACTCCGCGAAAAGCGCGGCATGTCCGAAGAACTGAACAAGCCGATCATCGAGCAGGCCACCCTCGACGACCTCGCTGAACTCGTCGAACTGCTCTACGACCTTTTCAGCCAGGAAGGCGATTTCGTCCCCGACCGCGCCAAGCAGGAACGCGGACTCCGCCTCATCCTCGAACAGCCCAACCGGGGCCGCATCTTCGTCTATCGCTGGAACGAGCGCATCCTCGGCATGGTCAATCTGCTCTTCACCATCTCCACCGCGGAAGGCGGTTTCGTCGTCCTCCTCGAGGACGTGATCGTCCACCACGAGTTCCGTGGCCGTGGAGTAGGCACCCAGCTCCTCGCCCACGCCATCGAGTACGCCAAACAAAAGGAATTCCTCCGCATGACCCTGCTCACCGACCGGCTCAACGAGGAAGGCCACGCATTTTTCGCGAAACTCGGCTTCTTCAAATCGCAGATGATCCCGCTCCGCCTCCCGCTGGCCAGGGACTCCGCAACACTGCCGAAAGGGTAGATGCCCGAGGGATTCACCGATCTCGGCTTCGCGCGAGTGGACACCGGCCGGAGAGTGCGCTGCGGTTTTCCGGAAGTGATCTTCGGAATCGGCAAAACACCCGCACAGGTCGCCGGCATCGCCGAAGTCATCCTGGAAAAAGATCCCATCCTCCTCGTGAGCCGTGCCACCGCGGAACATCACGCCGCTGTCGCCAAAAAATTCCCCGATGCCCGCTGGCACGAGCTTGCGCGGTGCATCACCGTCGAGCGCACGCCACTGCCGAAACTCTCCGGCACCATCGCCGTCGTCTGCGCCGGCACGAGCGATCTCCCGGTCGCCGAGGAAGCCGCGGTGACACTCGAAATTTTCGGCAACCGGGTCGAGCGCATGACGGATGTCGGCGTCGCCGGCATCCACCGCCTCCTCGCAGTGCGCGACAGGATCGAGGCCGCAAACGCAATCATCGTCGTCGCCGGGATGGAAGGCGCGCTGCCAAGCGCAGTCGCGGGCCTCGTCAGCAAACCGGTCATCGCCGTCCCGACAAGCATCGGCTACGGCGCAAGCTTCGGCGGCCTCGCCGCATTGCTCGGCATGCTCACCTCATGCGGCAGCGGCGTCACCGTCGTGAACATAGACAACGGCTTCGGCGCCGCCTACGCCGCCGCGCAAATCAATCGCCTCGCGCAACGCGCATAGCCGCCGGGATCAGACATCCAGCCGGTAACCCAGCCCGTGGACCGTCAGCAAATGCCGCGGCTCGCCCGGCTCCTCCTCGATTTTTTGCCGCAGCTTCACGATGAGCTGATCCAGCGTGCGCGTCGTCCCGTAGTATTCGATGCCCCACACCTCGTTCAGGATTTGATCGCGTGAAACGGCGTTGCCCGACTCCCGGTGAAGCACCGCAAGCACCTTCAGCTCACGCGGCGTCAGCTCGAATTTTTCCTTCCCCCGCACGCCACGCAACGCCTTCGTCTCGATCCGCACTTTTCCAAAGCCGATCGTCTCCGGAACCTCCGTGCCCGAGGGCGTCACCGCAAAATCCGCGCGCCTCAGCAGTGCCTGGATCCGCGCAAGCAGCTCGCGCAGGCTGAACGGCTTCGTCACATAATCGTCCGCGCCCAGCTCGAGGCCCACGACCTTGTCAATCTCCTGCCCCTTCGCGCTGAGCATCAGGATCGGGACCCGGCTCTTCAGCGCGCGAATCTCACGGCAGAGTTCATAGCCGCTCTTCCCCGGCAGCATGATGTCGAGCACCACGAGATCCGGTTTCCGCTGCTTGAAAATCGGGATCACCTCGCTGCCGGCGCTGCAATCCGTCACGTCGTAACCCTCGGCCCGCAGCGCATCGCACAGGCCGAGCCGGATGTGAGCGTCGTCTTCAACCACCAGCACATGCTTTTTCATACGTCCTCATTCCTCTCCGATTTTGCCGCGAGCGGCACGCGCAAAGTGAACCGGCTTCCCCCGCCCTGCCGCCGCTCGAAACGCACCGCTCCGCCGTGCTCCACCGCCAGCCGCGAAGCGAGCGTGAGACCGAGCCCGCTGCCCTGGATGCCGCTGCTCAAGCTGTCATGGGCACGGAAAAACGCCTCGAAAATTTTCTTCTCCTCCCCTTCCGGAACTCCCAGCCCGCGATCGAGAACGCTGACATTCACCCAGCCCGCCTCGAGCCAGGTCACCAGTTCCACGTCCTTCGTCTCCCGGCTGTATTTCTCAGCGTTGGAGAGAAGGTTCACGAGCACCTGCGCCAGCGCGTCCTCATCGCCGATGACCGGATACGGGCCGGGGGCCGCCTCCCATTTCGTCACGAAGCCCGCGTCGCGCAGGTGAATCTCGTGGCCTTCCCAAACCCGGGAGATGATCTCGTGCAAATCGAGGGCCTTCTTTTCAAAGCGCCGCTGCTTCCGCTCCAGCTTCGCAAAATCGAGCACGTTGTTGATCAGCCGCGTCAACCGCTCGGCTTCCACGGTGATGATCCGGAGATACTGCCCCTGCTTCTCCCGCGGCGGCGGCCTGTCGTGCAGCAGTTCCGCAAACATCCGGATGCTCGTCAGCGGTGTCTTCAACTCGTGCGACACGTTGGAGACAAAGTCCGTCTTTTGCTGCGCGAGCGCGAGCTGCCGGCGCACATCCGCCACCACGAGCCAGCCACCGATCGCGATCAGCGCAAGCGCGCCCGCGATGGTGAAACTCAGCGTCCGCCGGAAGCCGCGCGCCGTGTCAATGATCGCCGTCGGAGTGGCCAGATAGAGCGCCGCCTCCCAGTGCGGCAGCATTTCGCCGATCTCGCTCGCGACAAACGGACGCTTCCAATCGCGCCCCGCCCCCTCGGAAGACCGCGTCGCAACAGGCCGCGCCTTGTCGTCGAGCAACGCGAGGACAAAGGGCGGCTTGTCGCCCTCCACACGATCCGCCCTCCGCTGCCCAAGCATTTTGCTCCAGAGCTCCCGCAAATTTTCCGAGTCCACGAGACACCCGAAAATCATGTCCGGCGCCTCCGGTGGGCGGATCCAAAAGATCAGCTCCAGCTTGTCCTGCACGAACCGCGACACCATTCCCTCATCACTTGCCGCAGTGAGTGTCGAAAAATCGGCCGTCGAAGGAACAATCGAGGACCAGTTCACATCCCGCATCCTGATTTGCTGCTGTGGTTCGACGAGGCGGTTCAGCAACTCCCCGCCCCGCTGCAGGCTCTGGGCCTTGTCCGCAAGCCAGCCGCTTTCGCCGGACTTTCGCACGACAATGCCTTCCCCAGCCTGGATGCCCTCCTTGCTCCGCGATTCTGATTTCCCTTTGGCCAAGCCCTGTGCGGGTTGTGCCTCCTCCAGGAATTTTTTCCCCTCCACTGATTCCTCTGGGTTCGCTTCCGCGATTTCATTCGCTGGTCGCGGAAACTCCTCTCGCCCCTTGCGATCCTTCCCATCGCCCACAGCGCTTACGGTCTTGCCACTGATCGCTGCCGCCGGTTTTTGGGGTTTCGGTGCGACCAGCGAATCGCCACTCGCATCGAATTTCTTTACCTTTTCAAGCTTCGCCGCTGTTCGCTTTTCGTCCTCAGCCAGCCCCTGCTTCTGATTCCCAAAAAGGCCCGGTGGCCCGGTGGCATCCGGCGCAGGCGTGTCTGCTCGAAGCCCGCCCAGACCCCCGGCACCCGGATCGCTCATGCGAGACGCCGGTGGTGCCGCTGGCGCGGGGAGTGGATTCGCAAAAGCACTTCCATCAGACGCCTCATTCTGTCCCGGCGATGCAGCCCTCTCTGGCACCGCGCCTTGGATGTCACCCGGAATTGCCCTGCCACTTTCCTGCCGCACAGGATCAACCACCGGCTCATTCTTCTGCCTGCCGGTCCTCTGCGCCAGCACCGCCGACTGCTCGCTCGCCGCCAGTTGCAACGCCGGTTTCCCATCGCCATCACTCTCCGCATACTTCTGCTGCAAGGTGCCCCGGTAGCGGCTGCTCGCGATCGGATTCGCGACCTGAACCGGATACACCACCGCAGGCTTCGTGCTGCAGAGGAATGAGCTGTTGTTCCAGAGAAATTCCCGCCAGGCCGCATTCCCGGCGGCCACGGAGGCTGTCGGAGAAAGCATCCGCCCATCGCCCGAAAGCGCAAAGCCGACCGCCTTGCGCGGCCACGCATCGGAAAGCGTGTTTGTAAAATCCCGGGCCAGCGCCTCCGCATCGCCATTCGCGAGCAGGCGGTGGACGACATCACCGAAGCCGCGCCGTTCGCTTTCCACGATCGTGCGAACCTCCTCGGCGAGATTCTCCGTCTCCTTTTGGTAAAGCTCCGCGGTGCGCCGCTCAAAAATGATCTGCTGCTCCTCCGCGCTGCGCAGCGCCAGCCAGCCGAGAACAACTCCCGGCGCGAGAATGGCGAGCAGAAATATCCAGATGCTTTTCTTCATGCACTGCGCTCAGAGTATGCCCCGCCTGCTCCCGCCGTGTCAGCCCCCCGTGCGACCTTTGTAAAAGAAATGTGAGGCAATCAGGGAGGGTGGGCTTGCCGATGGTTCACCTCAACAAGACGACCCTGGTTTTTGTATGCAACATGCCCCTCTGCAAGCGAATGCCGTTCATTTACCTGTGTTCCGGTCTGGGACGGCGCAAAATGCACTGAAGAAACTCTAATCACACAGCGAAAATCATCTGTTGCAGGGGGATGAAACTAGCTGCAAAGTTCAGGCACAAATGCATCTCCCGGCCTCACAAAGAACCCGTTTCTTCCGAGTGCTGTATTTATTTTTTATAGCGCTCGTGGGATCGGCGCGGGCGGCAGTGGTCATCAATGAAGTCCTCTATCGGCCCGGGACGGGGTATCCCGAGGACACGGGAAATGAATGGGTGGAGCTTCGAAATACAGGCGGGGTTCCCGTGAATGTGGGCGGGTGGCAATTCGACAAGGGCATCAGCTTCACCTTCGCCAATGGCACCACCATCCCTGCAAACGGCCACCTCGTTGTCGTGGCGAATATCTCCAAATTTAACGCCGCCTTCCCTGCCGTGACGAATTACGTGGGCCCGTGGACTGGCTCGCTCAGCAATAGCTCGGAGACACTGCGTCTCGTGGATGCTGCCAACGACACCGTGGATGAAGTGACTTACTTCGACGAGGGCGACTGGGCGACTCGCACGTACAACACGACTGATGGTTGGGCGTGGTCCACTTTCGCGAGCAGCGGGGGAAAATCCATCGAACTGCGGAATCCCACGCTGCCTCACACGAGCGGTCAGAACTGGGGGGTCTCCACCAACACCATCGGTTCGCCCGGAGTCGCAAATACCGTGGTCGCGACGAACCTCGCGCCTCTGATCAGCAATGTGGCGCATTCGCCCGCAATCCCGAAGTCCACGGATCCGGTCACCATCTCCTGCCAGCTTGCGGACGAATTAGCTCCATCATCCCCCTCCCTCACCGTGAACCTCATGTGGCGCGATGCGACGACAGTATCGCCTCCCGCATTTACAAGTGCTGCGATGACAAATGACGGCACCGGAAAATTCTCCGCAACACTGTCCTCGCTGCCGCATCTCACCATCGTCGAATTCTATGTGTCTGCGAGCGACGGAACGAACACACGCACATGGCCCGCCCCGGCAAACGGGGGGCAAAACGCCAACTGCCAATATCAGGTGGACAACGAGGTGCTCAACGCCACGGACTCCTACTACCGGCTCATCCTCACAGCGAAGGAAAATGCCGACTTCGCGGCCGTCAATCCCGTATTGGACACCGAGTTCAACCAAACCTTCGTAGTCGCCCGCGGTGCCGAGCGGATCATCCGCTACAGCGGCTCGATGCGCATCCGCGGCAACAGCAGCCGCGGCTACATGTTCAAGCCGCTGCGCATTTCATGGCCAGGCGACAACACATGGGAAGGCGTCAGCTCCTTCAACTGCAACCCGATGGCCAGTTTTCTGCAATACACCGCAATGAACTTGTTCGGGCTTGCCGGCGTCCGCGCCCCCAATGCTCTGTCAGTCGAGCTTCGGCGCAACGGTGTCGAATCCACCACGGATACCGGTTCCACTCCTGACTACGGAAAATGGGTGCGCCTGGAGGTCATTGACAGTGACATGGTCAAGAACCACTGGCCCTCTGGCGAGACGAGCGGCAACCTCTACTCCAAACGACGCCCGGATACGTTCTGGAAGTCGGGCGATGCCGCGCCTGCAAGCCCGGACATTTTTTTCAACGGCTGGAGCAAGCAAAACAACAGAAGTTCAAACGACTGGACGGATCTTACCGGATTTTTCACCGCATGGCAGGCCGCCGCATCTCCGCATTTCACAGGCGGATCACCCACTGACGTAAACAGTGGAAACTGGAACGGAACGCCCTTCACGTCCGGGGAAATCACAAACATCGAGGCTGTCGCCGACCTCGATCAATGGGCCAGATGGTTCGCCGTGCAGACTGTCCTCGCGGATCAGGAAACAAATGTCTCCAACGGACAGGACGACGACTACGATACCTACTTCGCCCCGACAGCCTCGGGGCAACGCCGCCTGCAGTTCATCCCGCACGACATGGATACCATCTTCGGCCTCGGAAATGTCGGCCTAGCCTACAATGGCGTCGGTCTTTTCGACATGACCGACAACGGCTCAGTCTTCAAGCCTCTGCTCCCCTTATTCGGCAATAATGCAACCGCTGGAAACGACGCATTCCTCACAAAATATTACGGCGCGATCATAGACCTCTACTCCACCGTCTTCAACGCAGACACCGCGGGCAACCCCAATCCTGCTCTCTATGTCACGCTCGACAGCCTCCTCACCGGATGGGTGCCTTCAGGCACGATCTCCCAGATGAAAACCTTTTCCACCCAGCGGCAGACGTATCTGCTCGATCTCATCGGTGCGCCGGTTTGGAGCATCCGCGGAGGGACGGTTGCCTCCGGCAGCACCATCACACTTGCCAAACGTGCGGGCCAGCCCGGCAACATCTTTTATACGACCGATGGCTCGGACCCACGCACCTCCGGCACAAGCATCCCTTACTCGAGCCCCATCGCCATCGTCTCTGCGGTCAATATCCGCGCTGCCGTTCAGAACGGCGCCACTTGGAAAGCTGTTGATGGCGCCACATTCTATATCACCCAGGATTTCAGCCGCCTCGTCATGACGGAGGTGCATTACAATCCCCTGCCAGGCAGCGGGACCGAGGCTGACGAGTACGAATTCGTCGAGCTCAAAAACGTCGGAAGCACAGCGATTGACCTCAGCGGATTCAACTTCACCAATGGCATCACCTATACTTTCCCGCTCGGCTCGACACTTGCGCCTGGATCCTTCCGGGTCATCGCGCGCAACGCCACAGCATTCGCCTCGCGCTATCCGGGCGTGACGCTCAACGGCATCTACACCGGCAAACTGGATAATGGTGGTGAGACGCTCACGCTGGTCTCTCCTGTGGGTGCAAGCGTGATTAATTTTACGTACAACGACGTCCTTCCCTGGCCGCTGGCAGCGGATGGGCAGGGCTTCTCGATGGTCGCCACCGTCCCATTCACCCATACAAATCCCGCCGATCCTGCGACGTGGCGCGGGAGTGCAAACATCGGCGGTTCTCCCGGTGCCGATGATCCGACTAGCGGCACTGCACCCATCATCATCAACGAACTTCTCGCAAATTCCGCCGCGCCTTTCACCGACACCATCGAACTCCATAACCCGACCGCTGCCGCCGCGGACGTAAGCGACTGGTGGTTGAGCGATGATTTGGGCATCCCAAAAAAATACCGCATCCCCGCCGGCACAGTGATCCCCGCGGGCGGCTACGCGACATTCACCGAGGCGCAGTTCAACCCCACGCCCGGTGTCGGCACGAGCTTCGCCCTGGGCTCCTATGGGGAGCAGGTGTATCTCTTCTCCGGCGATGCCGCGGGCAATCTCACGGGCTATGCGCACGGCGTCGAGTTTGAGGCTTCCGACCAGAACGTGTCGTTCGGCCGCTACGCGAACAGCCTTGGCTACGAGTCTTACCCGGCACTGGGTTCACTCACGTTTGGCTCCGAAAACTCCGGGCCGTTGATCGGCCCGCTGGTCATCAATGAAATCCAGTACAACCCGCCGGCGGGCTACGACGAGTTCATCGAGATCCGGAACATCAGCGGCGCGACGGTCAATTTATGGGATGCGGCGAATCCCGCGAACACGTGGCAGATCAACGGCCTCAGCTTCAACTTCCCGGGCGGCATGAGCATCCCTGCGGGAGGGTATGCGCTAATTGTCGGGATTGATCCGGCGACTTTCCGCACAAAATATCAGATCCCAGTCGCGGTGCAGATTTTCGGCCCCTATGCCGGCCTGCTCGACAATGCTGGCGAGAAGATCGAACTCCGGAAACCCCTGCCGCCTTACCTGGATGGAACGGGGCAGACGATCATCCCCTATGTGACCGTGGACAGCGTGCGCTACAGCAACACCGCACCGTGGCCCGAGGGCGCGGCAGGGATCGGCGCATCACTCCAGCGGAGCAACTCCAACGCCTATGCGGATGATGCGGCGAACTGGTTCGCGAGCGGCATCTCACCGGGTGCGGCCAATGTGTACAATGCCCCGCCCGCCATCACGCTGCTCGCTCCGCTCAATGGCACGACGTTCACGCTGCCCGCGGCCATCACGCTCGCGGCGGATGCGGTGGATGCGGACGGCTACATTTCAAAAGTGGAATTCTTCGACGGCACCGTGAAGATCGCCGAGGTCACAACCGCGCCTTTCATCTTTACATGGACCACCGCGACCGCGGGCGCGCACAGCATCAGCGCGAAGGCAACCGACGGCGCGCTCGGCATCACCACCTCGGCGACCGCGAGCATCACGGTAAACAGCGGCACGGCCAGCGTCACGGGCACGGGCTGGCGCGGGGAGTATTTCAAGGACGCAAACGGCAGCACACATCTCGCGGGCGCGCCGTTCGGTGCGCGCACGGACACGACGATCAATTTCAACGACGGCACAGGCTGGCCGAATACTCTATTCCCCGGGCTCGGCACGGATCTGTTCAGCGTGCGCTGGAGCGCGCAATTCCTGCCGCCGTCAACGGCATCGTATAATTTCCACGCGACCTCCGCGGCCGGCGTGCGGCTGTATGTCGGCGGGCAGCTCGTGATCAACAACTGGACCGCGCACACGTCCACGGCCAACAGCGCGTCCGTCTCGCTCAATGGCGGGCAGCTTTACGACATCGTGCTGGAGTTTTTTGAAACCAGCCTCGGCGCAGTGGTGAGCCTCGAGTACGAATCGAGCGGCGCCAGTCCCGCCAGCCGCGTGTATCCGGCGGGCGCGCCGATCATTCTCAAGCAGCCCGCGGCATTTGCGCTCACGAGCGGGAGCGCGGCGGTGTTCAGCGTGCTGGCCGCGGGCGGGCAGCCGCTCAGCTACCAGTGGCGGTTCAATGGCGCGGACATCGCCGGGGCGACAGGCCAGTCGCTCGTGCTACCGCTGCCGCTGCTCACGCAGGCCGGCAACTACAGCGTGCGGATCATCAACAGCCTCGGCACCGTCACCAGCAGCAACGCCGCGCTGACCATCCCCGACAGCGACGGCGACGGACTCGCGAACTACTGGGAGACACTCCACGGCCTGAACACCAGCGTGAACGACGCCGCGCTCGACCCTGACGAGGACGGCAAAACGAACCTCCAGGAATTCACCGCCGGGACCAACCCGCTCGATCCCGCGAGCTTCCTCAACCTCATCGTCACCCCCGTGAGCGGCGGCAACACCCTGAGCTTCACCGCGCAGTCCTACAAAGCCTACGGCCTGCAATATCAAACCGGCGGCGGCCCATGGATCAC
>CAMAUI010000108.1 GCA_945861385.1 Prosthecobacter debontii | reverse complement strand
TGTCGGCGCGCTGCGCGGCGTGCTGATCCACGACGCTATTTTCCGCACGCTGCGGTCGAAGGGCGTCGAGGCGCGGTATTTTTTCGGCGTGGATGACTTCGATCCGGTGGATGAAATCCCGAAGGGAGAGGATGAACACTTTGGACAATACATCGGACGGCCGCTGTGCAACACGCCTGCGCCGTGTGGCGGGACGGGCGACATGGCGGAGCATTACATGCGGGAGTTCTGGCAGGTGTTCGACGACCTCGGGGTGAAGGTGGAGCGATACCGGATGCGGGACATTTACCGCTCGGGGCAGTTTGACCGGGAGATTGATACGATCCTCCGCAATGCGGACAAGGTGCGCGCGGTGTACAAGGAGGTGAGCAACGCGGTGAGGCCGGATCACTGGCATCCTTTCCAGGTGATCTGCGAGCAATGCGGCTGCATCGCCACGACGGAGGTGCATGCCTACGACGGCTCCGAGGTGAGCTACCGCTGCCTGCCGTCGCGTGTCGTGAACACGAAGCTCAACATCGGCCGCGGATGCGGGCACGAGGGAAAAGTCCCGCCGTTTGGCGGTCGCGGGAAGCTGCCGTGGAAGCTGGAGTGGGTGGCCAAGTGGAGGAACTTCCCGGTGACGATCGAGGGCGCCGGCAAGGATCACAGCACGAAGGGCGGCTCGCGCGATGTCTCGGCGGCGTGCTGCCGCGCGATCTACGGCGCGGAGGAGCCGCTGCGGGTGCCGTATGAGTTTTTCCTCGTGGGCGGTGCGAAGATGTCCTCGTCGCGCGGGGTCGGTGCGAGCGCGCGGGACATGGCGAATTTGCTGCCGGCGGATGTGCTGCGCTTCCTGATGATCCGGACAAAGCCGAATTCGCCGGTCAATTTCGACGTGAACGAGGAGGGGATCGTGAAGCTTTTCAACGAGTTCGACCGCTATCACACACGGTTCCACGCGGGGCAGGCAAATGCGGATGAAAGCATGGTCTGCCGCCTCTCGTGCCTCGGCGAGCCCGAGAATTACAAGCCCGCAAACATCCAGCTTGCGACGGCGCTCGTGCAGATGCCGCACCTCGATGCGCGGGCGGAACTGGCGAAACGCCTTGGTGCTTCGCTGACGCCTGCGGATGAAAAGCACCTGGACGAGCGGATCGCGAGCGCGCGCGAGTGGGTGGCGAATTATGCCGCGGAGGAGGAGAAGACGCACTTGCAGGAAACGCTGCCTGCGCGGGCGGCGGAGCTTTCTCACGGGCAGCGGGCGTTTCTGCATGCGCTGGCGGATGCCCTGCCGGAGACGCCGTGGGAGGATGATGCGATCCAGGCGAAGGTCTTCGAGGTCGCGCGGATGACGCCGGTCGAGCAACCGCAGGCGTTCAAGGCGCTTTACCGTGTATTCCTCGATCGTGAGGCGGGCCCGAAAGCGGGGAACCTGCTCGCGTTTCTCGACCGGGAGTTTGTGCTGGGGCGCTGCCGCGAACTGGCGTTTGATGTGGAGGAATTTTGGAAGGACTCGGCGACGACCGCCGACGCGCTGGCGAAGTGGCGGGAGAAGGAGGCCGCGAAAATCGCGGGTGAAACGTCGGAGATCGTGACGCATGGCGCGCTGGTGGCGAGGGAGCTTGTTTTCACGATGGCCGATGGGAAGCGGATGAAGAAGAGGCTGCTCGGGGGCGGCGTGCAATTGGCGTAGGGCCGGCGGCAGCATTTGCCAAAGACCGCATTGGGCCGTTAGACTCCCATCACTCATGGAACGCTGGTTCCTCATCGTCTCGACCGTCTTTTTTTTCCTCGGCTTCGCCTACTCGATGTTCGCGCTCGGCGCGGGCGTGGCGCGTCCGTCGCGGTGGAGCTTTGCGATCATGCTTGCGGGATTCGTTTTGCAGACGGGCTTTCTGCATTTGCGCGGGCAGGCGGTGGGGCGGTGCCCGGTGACCAATCTCTTCGAGGTGCTGATCTTCCTGAGCTGGGCGGTGGTGCTGCTCTATTTCGCGGTGGGCGGTGCATACCGGCTGTCGCTGCTTGGGACTTTCACCGCGCCGCTGGTGTTCATGCTCCAAACGGTGGCGCAGTTGCTGCCGGCTGCGAACGCGGAGCCGGTGTATAAAAAGAGCGCGGGGATGTGGCCGGAGTTGCACGCGGCGGTGTCGCTCGTCGCTTACGGGGCGTTCGCCCTGGCCTGCGTGGCGGGCGTGATGTACCTCGTGCAGGAACGCCTGCTGAAGCGGCACCGGCTGAATTCATTTTATGAAAACCTGCCGCCGATCGCGGAACTCGCTGTTGCTCTGCATCGGGTGATCCTTGTGGGTTTCGTGCTGCTCTCGCTGGGGCTGGTGGCCGGGTTTTTTGCGGGGCACACCGCGGCGGCGACCATTTTCCTCGCGGTGGCGGTGTGGCTGCCATACGCGGCGCTGTTGTTCTTGCGGACGTTGCACCGGGTGAGTCCGCGGAGGATCGCGTGGCTTTCTGTCGGGGCGTTCGTGCTGGCGCTCGCGGCGCTGGGGGCGCTCGGATTTTTCCATCTCTAAATGGACATCGTCTGCCTCGGCCTCAGTCACAAGACCGCCCCGGTGGAGCTTCGGGAGAAGTTCGCCGTGGCGGACGGGCATCTGGGCGAGGTGGCTGCGCGTGTGGCCGGAAGCCCTGGGATGGGTGAGGCGGTGGTCGTCTCGACTTGCAACCGGGTGGAATACTACGCGGCCGGCGAGGATGCGGCGTCGCTTGTTGCGGCGCTGTCGGCGCACCTTGGCGATGTGTCGGCGTTTCGCGCGATGCGCGGGGAGGAGAGTGTGAGGCATCTTTTCCGGGTGGTGAGCGGTGTCGAGAGCATGGTGCTCGGGGAGACGGAGATCCTCGGGCAGGTGAAGAAGGCGTATCAAACCGCGCAGCAAGCCGGTGCGACATCGCGCCACCTGAACAAGCTGTTCCAGCGGGCGTTCAACGTCGCGAAGGAAGTACGGACGCAGACGAGCATCACGCGCGGGGCGGTGAGTGTGGGGAGCGCGGCGGTCGAGCTTGCGGCGAAGATTTTCGGGAAGCTGGATCACTGCAACGTGATGATTCTCGGCGCGGGGGAGACTGCGGAGATGACGGCCCGCGCGCTGCAACTGCGCGGGGCGCGGGCAATTTTCGTCTCGAACCGTACCTACGAGCGGGCGCAAGCCCTGGCCGGGGCGCTGGGCGGAAAGGCGATCCACTTCGACGAGTGGGAGGGGGAATTCGAGGGGCTGGATATCCTGATCGGCTCAACTGGCGCGCCGCACGCGGTGGTGACGCAGGCGAGGCTCGGGCCGTTGATGGCGCGGCGGGCCGACCGGCCGTTGTTTTGCATTGATCTCGCGGTGCCGCGGGATTTCGAGCCGGCGGTGAACGATCTCGATGGCGTGTATCTTTACGACATAGACGCGCTGCAGGGGATCGCGGATGCGTCGTTGCAGGTGCGGCGGCAGGAACTCGTGCGGTGCGAGGAATTGATCGAGCGGCACGTGCGGGAGTTTGGCGAATGGCTGGCTGCGCCGCGGCCCGTGATGCCGATGAATCCACGGACGGAGGGTGTGAAATGACGAGGCTCGTGATCGGGACGCGCGGATCTGCGCTCGCGCTGGCGCAGGTGGAGCTAACGACAGCGGCGCTCTCGCAAGCGTGGCCGGAGTTGCAGATGGGACGGGAGATTTTCATCACGCGCGGCGATCAGAAGCTGGATTTGAATCTCCTGGTGAAGGGCGAGGCCGGTGGAAAGGGCTTGTTCACGCGTGAACTCGAAGAGGCGCTGCTCGATGGGCGGATTGATGTGGCGGTTCACAGCCTCAAGGATCTGCCTGGGCACAATCCGCCGGGGCTGGAGATTGCCGCGGTGTTGGAGCGCGCGCCGGTGGCGGATGTTCTGATTTCCAAGGCGGCCGGCGGCCTCGACGCGCTGCCGCAGGGCGCGCGGGTGGGCACGAGCAGCATCCGGCGGGCGCGGCAGCTTGCGTGGCTGAGGCCGGATTTGCTGATCGAGGAGTGGCGCGGGAATGTGCCGACGCGGCTCAGGAAGCTGGGCGAGCGCGCAGATGTGCAGGGGATCGTCCTCGCGGAAGCGGGGTTGCTGCGGCTGGGCTATTCGATGGAGAAGGCGATGCTGCGATGTGATGGCGCGGAGTTTTTCGCGGCGTCGCTTGCGGAAAGAATGCTGCCTGCGATCGGGCAGGGGGCTGTGGCGCTGCAGGCGCGCAGCGATCGCGCCGAGGTGCTCGATGTGGTGCGTGCGATCAATCACGGGCCGACGATGTTTGCGATCCGTGCGGAGCGCGAAGTGCAGAGGCTGCTGGCGGGGGATTGCTCGGTGCCTGTGGGCGTGCGGACGGTTGTCGAGGGCGGGCGCATGCGGATGCACGGGATTCTTTTTTTCCCGGGGCGGACGGAACCGGTGACCGCGGAGGCGGAGGGGATGGTGCCGGAGGATGTGGCGCGGGAGCTCGCTGCGAAGCTGCGATAGCGCGGGCTTGCGGCGGTGTGCATGGCTCGCGCATCTTTGGGAATGGCCAGGAAGCAATTGACGAAGACCGGGATCTGTCACCTCGCGGGAGCGGGGCCGGGGGACATTGGGCTGGTGACGTTGCGGGTGAAGGAGGTGATGGAGGAGGCTGATGTGGTGGTGTATGACGCGCTGTGCAACCCGGAGATTTTGAAGTGGGCGCGCGCGGACGCGGAGGTGATCTACGCGGGGAAGCGGGCGAATCAGCATGCGCTGAAGCAGGAGGAGACGAATGCGCTGCTCGTGGATCGCACGCTGGCTGGAAAATGTGTTGTGCGCTTGAAAGGCGGCGATCCGTTTTTGTTTGGGCGCGGCGGCGAGGAGGCGGAGGTGCTGGCGAAGGCCGGGCTGGCGTTTGAGATCATCCCGGGGGTGACGTCGGCGATTGCCGCTCCCGCGTATGCCGGAATTCCGGTGACGCACCGTGAACACACGGCGCAACTGACGATTTTCACGGGCCACGAGGATCCGACGAAACCGGAGAGCAAGCTCGACTACGCGCAGCTCGCGGCGAATCCGGGGACAAAAATCATGCTGATGGGAGTTGAGCGGCTCGGAGTCATCGCGGGGGAATTGATCGGGCACGGTGCGCGTGCGGATTTGCCGGTGGCGCTGGTGCGGTGGGGGACCACGGGCAGGCAGGAGACGCTGACGGGGACGCTTGCGGACATCGCGAAGAAGGCCGGGGAGGCGGGCTTCAAGGCGCCGGCGGTTTGCGTGATTGGCGACGTGGTGAAGCTGCGGGACACGCTTGCGTGGTTTGACCGTCGTCCGCTGCATGGGAAGCGGATCGTGGTGACGCGGACGCGGAAGCAGGCGGGGGCGCTGTCATCGCGGCTGCGGGCGCTCGGGGCGGATGTGATCGAGATTCCGACGATTCGGATCGAGCCGCCGAAGGATTTGAAGGAATTCGGACTGATGGTTGCGGATGTGCATGCGTATGACTGGCTCATTTTCACATCTCCGAACGGGGTGGAGGCATTTTTTGAGATGTTCTTCAAAATCCGCAAGGACGCGCGGGAGATCGGTGGTGTGCGGATCGCGGCGATCGGCCCCGCGACTGCCGCGAAGGTGAGGGAATACCGGCTGGCTGTGGATTTGCAGCCGGAGGAATTTGTGGCGGAGTCGGTGGTCGCGGCGTTCAAGAAGGAGGGTTCGATCGAACACCAGCGAATCCTGATCGCCCGTGCGGAGGGAGCGCGGGATGTGCTGCCGGAGGAATTGACGAAGCTGGGTGCGATCGTGGACATCGCCGTGGCGTACCGCACGGTGCCGGAGGTGGAGGACGTCAGCGGAGGGCAGGCGCGATTCCGGGAGGATGGGGCGGATCTGGTGACATTCACGAGTTCATCAACGGTGGAGAATTTCATGGCGCTGAAACTGCCGATGCCATCGGGATTGAAAACCGCATCCATCGGCCCGGTGACATCGGGGACGATGCGCGGTTTTGGGCTGAGCGTGGATATGGAGGCGGCGCAGTACGACATCCCGGGCTTGGTTGCGGCGATATGCCGTCATTATAAAATCTAGGCCTTTGGCCGCGGAATATGTCCGGGGATTGGCGTGAATGTGGCTTGGGGGGCTGGAAAGATGTCCGATTCGTCAATTACAGTAGATGAGGATTTTTCCTCGCAACTCCAGGCGCTGGTGGCGGAGGCCGAGAGAAGTATCAGCAGCCCGGCAGCCCAATCGCATGGCGGGAGGCCGTTTGGAAAATCGAAACCGTTCCCCATCGAGGTGCCTGAGCCGGTGGAAGCGCCTTCGGATCTGCTGAAGGAACTCATCAACAAGGTGAGGGACCTCGGAGCCGCGCAGGAAGACGGATCGCAGGCGATCAAGCGGATCGAGAGCAAAATAGAGGAGCGTGAGGGCATGCCCAAGCTGCTGGATGATGCGCGACAGGCGATCGAGCAGCGCAACATCGTGAACAAGGCGATGTTTGACGCGCTTCATGCAGAGCTGACGGGTTACAAGGATTTGTTCATGCTCGATTCGGTGCTCAGGCCGGTCATCCGGGACATGATCACGCTCTACGACGGCACCTGCGAACTGGGGCGGCAGATGACTACGGCAATAGAGGAAGCTGGTGCCCGAGGCGACAGGGACGGCGTCTTGCTGGAGGCGATGCAAACCACGAGCAGGAATGCGGAGCACCACGCACATTTCATCATGGAGGTGCTGGAGCGCCTGGGTGTGATGCAGATTCCCGAGCGTGCGGGAAAACTCGACAAGCTTTCCCAGCGGGTGATGGCGGTCGAGGTCGCGGAGGATGCCGGGGAGGATCAATTGGTGGTGAAAGTGCTGAAGCGGGGGTTCACCTGGCGGGAGCGTGTGCTGCGGCCGGAGGAGGTTATCATCAAGAAATGGCCAAGGGAGGGTGTTGCAGCCGCAAATGCGGAAGCGTCAGGATAACCTCCCATTGCCAGCGGCACAGGACTTGCATTTCAATCCAGTCGTAACATTCAGCCCAAAAATATGTCAGACCAGCCCACGAATCGAAAAGCTGTAGGTGTGGACCTCGGCACCACGTTCTGCGCAATCGCGCATATTGACGCCTACGGAAAACCGCAGATCGTGCCCAACGCGGAGAGCGAACGGATCACGCCGTCGGTGATACTTTTTGACGGGACCAATGCGGTCGTGGGGACTGTGGCGAAGCAGAACGCCGTCGCGGAACCGGAAAAGATCGTGGACTTCGTGAAGCGGGAAATGGGGAAATCCAAGGCCCAGTTTTCGCGGACCTTCGGCGAAAAGGTGTACTCGGCAGAGGAATTGTCGGCGATCATTTTGCGGAAGCTGAAGGGTGATGCGGAAAAGTATCTGGGCGAGGAGATCGTGGATGCGGTCATCACGGTGCCGGCGTACTTCAACGATGCGGAGCGGACGGCGACATTGCATGCCGGCCAGCTTGCGGGGTTGAACGTGCTCCAGATCATCAACGAGCCGACGGCAGCCGCGCTTGCCTACGGCCTCGACAAGCTCGACCAGGATCAGACGGTGTTCGTGTTTGATCTCGGCGGCGGCACATTCGACGTGACGATCATGCGGATCGAGAGCCATCACATCCGCATGATCGCAAGCAATGGCGACCACCGGCTGGGGGGCAAGGATTGGGATGATGTGATCGTCAACTGGGTGGCGGATGAATTTGACAAGCAGCACGGGGAGAATCCGCTGCTGGATCTGCAAAGTTACCAGGATCTCTACAACCGGGCGTTGACTGCAAAGATCCAGCTTTCCACGCGGCCGCGAACGACACTGGTGCACAGCTTCAATGGCAAGAGCGTGAAGCTTGAATTTTCACGCGAGGAGTTCGAGGAGCGGACGCGGCATCTGCTGGAGAAGTGCAAGGCGATCTGTGAAATCGTGATGCAGGAGGCCGACATGAAATGGGAGCAGGTTGACCGGACACTGCTGACCGGTGGCATGACGCGCGTCCCGAGCGTGCAACAGATGGTCTCCGAGCTATCCGGGCGCCCGAATGCGGATGATGGCAATCCGGATGAGGCCGTGGCCCTCGGTGCGGCGATCCAGGCGGTGCTTGCACAGTTGCACCAGGAGGATGAGGCGGGTGAACGCGTAATCGCGCAGGAGGTGCGGGATCAATTTTCCGCGGCGGACGGTTCCCTGATCAAGGTGACGAACATCACAACCCACACGCTCGGGGTGGTGCTCTGGGATGATGGAAAAGTGGAGGAGTATGTGTTCCCGATGATCCCAAAAATGACGCAGATTCCGATGGACGTGAAGAACAGCTTTGGCACGGCCAAGGCGAACATGAAGAACGCGATTGTGCGCGTGGTGGAGGGTGAAAGCAGCATCCCCGGCGAGTGTACGCCGCTGGGAATTTGCGACATCGAGTTGCCGCCGTTTCTGCCGAAGGGATCACCCGTGGAACTCAGCTATCACTACAACGAGAACCAGGTGCTCGAGGTGGTCGTGGAGGCGTACGGGCGGACAAGCCGGGTGGCGATTGCCCGGAACACGGGGCTGTCGGACAACGAAATCGAACTCGCCACGGCCGATCTGGCCCAGTTGCGGATTTCGTAGTTCATCCTGCTGGATCCACCCATGGCGCTCCCGAATCCACTTCCGGACAACCCGCTGAAATGGGATGGCTGGAAGGGTTACAATTCACCCAACTATTACTCGCGGCTGTGCCTCGATTACGGCTCCAACATCACTAGTGCGATCGTCGAGGAGAACTGCCGCCAGCTCCTGGTCTGGTGGCAGAAAAAGCTCCCGCTGAAGAATCAGCCGAGCAACCCGATGGCGCAGATGCTCCGGCAGGGGCTCGATGAGGCGCCTCATTATCTCGTCGAGGCGCGGACCAAGCTGCTCGATACGAACGAGCGGTGGAGGATTGATATCGAGCTTCGCAGGCAGGTGATCGCGGAGGCACTGAACGAATTCCGCAAGCTGCTCAGCTTCACGATCACGGATGGGAAACTGACAGCGGACGGTGAGGCGAGGCTCTTCAGTGCCGGCAGGCAGATCGGGTTGTCCGATGATGACTTGCTGCCTGTTATCGAGGAGGAGATGCAGAAGGCGGGGGCGACTCGCGTAACGGTGGAACCCGAACCGCCTGTGCCGGTCAACGTGCCGGCCAACGCGAATGGTGGGCAGGCACCGGCGGGCGCGTGGAGTGAATCAGGGGATGCGTCGCCGGGAGAGAGGGACCCAAGCGCGGAATTTCGTCGCCTGCTGAAGATGTCCCGTTTGTGTCTCGAGGGCGAAGAGATGAGCGACGACCAGCGGGATGCCATGTGCAACCTCGGCGAAAGCCTCGGTCTGACGGGTGGGCAGGCGGAAGACTTGATTGATGAATATCTGGAGGAGGCTGCCGCACTTCCCATGGCGCCCGTGCAGACCGCGCGCCCGGTCTTGATCCGGCCCGCGGCGGGGGAGCGAAATCCAGTTCCACAACGTCCCGCCCCGGCGAAGCCGCCTGTTCCCGGGAGGCCGCCGGTTCCCGGGAGGCCGGTGGTCAAATCGGGAGGGGTGCCGATGGAAAAGAAACCTGTGCGGCAGGTGAATATTTCTCCGGCGGGACGCATCCTTGAGCGGCAGAAGTACACGAATTTTTTCAGTTCGGTGAGTGCGGAGATGTACTTTGTCCCGAGCAGCCGGTTCGAGATGGGCTCGAACATCCCGGGGGTGCAGGCCAATGAGCAGCCGGTGACGGAGGTGACGATCGGTTGCTTCTACATGGCTCGCTTTCCGGTCACAAATATCCAATTCGAGCGATTCGATCCGGGCCACTCTGGGAAGCGCGCACCATGGGCGGACGACAACCACCCGGTGGTGTACGTGACGTGGGCGGCGGTGGTGCAATTCTGTGAATGGCTGAGCCAGCGCGAGGGCAGGCGCTACCGGCTGCCGACTGAGGCGGAATGGGAGTATGCCAGCCGCGGCGACGATGGGCGGATCTTCCCGTGGGGAAATGAATTCATGGTGGATGCGCCCGCGAATTTTGCCGATGCGCGGACGACATTCGCGTGGAGGGAGGCGAACATAGACGATGGCTTTGCCGAGACGGCGCCGGTCGGCAGTTTCCCACAGGGGGCAAGCCCGTTTGGGATCGAGGACATGGCGGGCAACGTCTTCGAGTGGTGCCATGACTGGTTCGATGTTTACACCGGCAGGCCCGCGGTGAACCCCAAGGGCCCCCAGCGCGGCCGCAACCGGGTTTATCGCGGTGGTTCGTGGCGCTCGCGAATCTCCAGCCTGCGCACGACTGCGAGGAATTCCAACTCACCGGACTACATGGGCAACGACGTCGGTTTCCGAGTCGTCTGCGAATGCGAATAGGCCTCTTCCGGGAAAAGAAAAACCCGCCGGAGATGTCCGGCGGGTTCCCATGATGAATCGTGGAGACTTGGGCGCCTAAACGTAGTTGAAGCGCTGCTGCTGTTTTGCCTTGGCGCGTTTCGCGTTGGCTTTCGCCTTGCGTCGCGACTTCTGCGTTGGCGTCTCAAACGCACGGAGGCGACGGACTTCATCCATCACTCCCTCGGTTTCGAGCTTGCCCTTGAGACGCTTGAGCGCGCGATCAATGGGTTCGCCTTTTCGGACTTGTACTTCTGGCATTAGGTAATTTCCCTCCTTTCGGTGCGGGTTGCAGTTCGGTAAAAAGGAATGCGTGTCTAGTGGCGGATGTCGTGTGCGTCAACCGCTCATTCCGAAGCCGCCACCGGCTTTGGCCTGTCTGGGTGCTCCCCGATGCGGTTCCCGGGAAGCGACAAAGGCAGGCATGGCGTTTCTTTTGCGTTGAAGATTCCCCCGGAGTCCGGCGTCTTTGCAGGGATGACGTATCTGCAAGCGACGTTTGTTTTCCTCGTGCTGATCGCGGTGCCGGCGGTGGCGCAAAAAAAGCCCACGCCCGCGCCGCTTCCGCCACCGTCGAACGGGAACGAGATCACCCCGCCATTCAGCCTGATGTGGCATGAACCCTCCGAGCGTATGGAAGGCAAGGTCGAGGCCGCGAAGCTCGATGTGCGGGAGAGGCGGAAGGTGGGGGAGCGATGGGCGGTGACGGTTGCGGGATTCAAGAAACCCGATGCGAAGGATCCGCGGGCTCCGAAACCGCCGGAGTTGAGGCGCGTGGTTTTTTACTTTGTTGGCGGGCAGGTGAGCCGGGACAAGGATCGCGCCGGAAAAATCACCGAGCAGCTCGTCGGCGGGCAACTCGTGGAGGTGGAACTGCAGTACGAGGAGAGCGGCTGGACCGAGGACCAGTACGGTGTGTGTCTCGGCGAGAAGCGCCAGATGCTGGAGCGGCTCTACGGAGTGGGGCAGCAGATCGTCCGGAGCAGTTCGCCGACACCCGATGGAAAGGCCACGCAGACCATCGTCGGTTACAAATGGAACAAGAACAACACAGCGGTGGAACTGATTTACTTCAACCTCAGTGCAGGCAGCGGCGAACACGTCTTCCATACACTCAGTCTCCACTACAAACGATCGTGACTTCCGCTGGGAAAATGAGCCTCAGCCGGAGCGCGCCGTGGGCGCACGGGCGTCTCCGCCCTTTTGTCCCAGAAGCGATCCGGGTTCAGCCAAACTCGGAAACGAGATTGGATTGACCGCGAAAAGCGCGAAAGGGCGCGGAATGAAATTTTTGAGAAGCAACACGCGTTTACGCTCAGGGTGTGTGCACAAATTTCAGAACCCCCTCCCTTTTCGCGTATTTCCCAGGCTCGATCCCGCATTGCTCACACGCTGCGAACCCCGACAGGGGTTCTCCCATGAGTAGCCGGGGGTGACGTGAGGCACGAACGTTACCCCCGGTTCTCCGGGCAAGGGATCTGAACCCCGGAGGGGTTCTCCCATGACGGCGGGCGGGATGTCGTCACGGATGGGAGAACCCCTCCGGGGTTCAGAGGTTTTTCTGCTGCCAACCGGGGGTCTGGCGACCCCCGGCTACTCATGGATGACCCCTCCGGGGTCCATGAAACTGTCGTTCCCCCATGACCGTGTCATTCCCGTTACTGTCCGGTGCCGGTCATACCGGGGTGTGAGAAATGCAGGCTATCGCCGTTTCCAGATTGAATAGAGGCGCTGGCGAAGTTCGCGCAAAAGAAAACCCCGACCGGCGGGGTGCCGGTCGGGGTCGCTTGAATTGACTACGCTCGCGGAGCCTTAGGCCCGACGACGGCGCAAGGTCAGCAGACCCAGCAAACTGGTCGCCATCAGAGCCGCACTCGTCGGCTCAGGGATGGCGGCGGTCGCACTGATATCGTCAATAAGGGTAAATTGGGGCTGGATGTGAAGTTTGTATGTTGCCATCGCCGCAGCGGCGGAAGGGAGCACAAACTCCTTATATGGCAAGCCTCCTGGAAGAGCCCCGGTCGACCAAAGCACGTTATTGTTGGCGTCGAGTCCCAGAATGGGGTCGGATTGTCCCCCATCGTTGAAGAACCACAACGAGGTTATGTTCAGGGGGATGCTAAACGAGAGAATCGGGTCGTTACTCGGGGCGCCGTCATTCATGTTGATGATAGCACCGGTTCCAGTATGTGCGTCTACTGTGCGGCGTCCGAGGTATCGCAAAAACGTACCGGTATACGTCAACGTCAAGCCCGGTATATCATTACCGCCGCGCGGAGTGTTGGGGGGGAGGATGGTGGTGGGGGCATCGGCGCGATAATCGCCCTCGGTGGTCAGGAAGGTGTTGCCGCTGCCGTTGCCACCACTACCATAGTCCCCAGTATTGTCCGGGCCCTCGAAAGTGATCGTCGCGGCATGTGCCACGGTGCCCGTCAGCCCGAGAAGGGCCAGCACAGCACAGGCGGCGGTGAATGAGTGTTTGGTTGTTTTCATAGGATTGGTGTTTGTGTTTGTTTTGGTGAGAGTGAGTGAGTTGTTGTCGGTTGATTGCTGAGGTTGATTGCTGATGCGGAAACACTGACTGGTGCTGCGCAGACATCAGACTCACCGATGAAACCCGTCACGGTTTCACGCCTGACTGAGGACGCAACGTGGCGAAAGTGTCACCCCCCCCCCCGAGTGCAAGCAAAATTTTCAAAATTTTTACACCGGGTTCCTTCCAGCCCGTTCGCCGGAGGGCGCGTGTCAAAAGGAACTCCGCCCGGCACCGCATCCTGCCTGCCTGGATGCGGATCGCGAAATTGATGCGCCGTTCGTAGTCGGAGCCGCTGGTGACGTATTTCACGGCGTTGATGATGGTGATGCGGAAGAGCCGGAACGTGTTCGCGACGGCAAGCGCGCCGCGCCTGCGGCCTTCTCCTCTCCCTTGGCACCCGGATCAACTTTTTGGGGAGCACGCCGAGGCCATCCGAAGTCGCGACGGTTCGATGACGGGAGGAAACCGCGGCGGACGCGGAGGGCGCGGCGGTCAAGGAGCGGCGACATTCCTGTCGCCGTCGGAAGATGCGCCGGGGGCGCAGACACCCTTGGCAACGCGGCGGCGCACTATCGCTCGGCAGAAGCGATTCCCTGGCTTTGCACCGGCAGCCGCCTTGCCAAGGCATGCGCGCCTCCGGCGCAACCGGCAACGGCGACAGGAATGTCGCCGCTCCTTGACCGCCGCACCTTCGCACCAGCTCCGGCAGGGCTTGCTGCTCCTCCGGTTGGGCTCACTTTTAATCACAGCCAAAGGACACCACTGCGCTCGACAGAATATGAGCGGGGCGTATGGTGCGCGGTTTCATGGGAGGGATTGTCGTCAAACCACGCTCGCGCATTTATCACGGCCACGACTGGGTGTATTCCAGCGAGGTCCTGAAGTTGTGGGGTGAGCCGAAGGACGGG
>CAMAUI010000107.1 GCA_945861385.1 Prosthecobacter debontii | reverse complement strand
ACTAAAGTCTCAAGCCATGCCATTTCGCGAACTCGCACTTGATGCCAGGATTTTCAAAGCCGTACAGGAGGCGGGCTACACCGAGCCTACGCCGATCCAGACTGCTGCCATCCCGCAGATTCTAGCCGGACATGACTTGATCGGCATCGCGCAGACGGGCACTGGCAAGACGGCGGCGTTCACCCTGCCGATTCTCACCAAGCTCGCCGCCACGCCCGCTGCCACGCCGCGCCGCACGCGCGTCCTGGTGCTCGCCCCGACGCGGGAGCTCGTCGTGCAGATCGAGGAAAATGTGCGCGCCTACGCAAAGCATGTGCCGCTCAGTGTGGCGACGGTCTTCGGGGGGGTGGGTGAGCAGCCGCAGATCAAGGCGCTGCGCGCGGGGACGGAGGTGATCATCGCATGCCCAGGGCGGCTGCTGGATTTGCTGGGGAGGCGCAACGGGGACTTCTCCGCGTTGCAATTTCTCGTTCTCGACGAGGCGGACCGGATGCTCGACATGGGGTTCATCCCGGCGATCCGGCAGATCGTCCGGCAATTACCGAAAAACCGCCAGACGCTGCTCTTCTCCGCGTCGCTCTCGCGTGAGATCGAGGTGCTCACGCATGAATTCCAACGGGCGCCAAAAACCATCCAGATCGGTCGCCGCGCAAACCCGGCGGAGACTGTGACGCAGCTCGTCTATGAGGTGCCCAAGCATCTCAAGCCCGCACTGCTCGCGCATCTGCTGCGCGATCCGCAGATGGACATGGTGCTCATCTTTTCGCGCATGAAGCACGGGGCCGACCGCATCGCCCGCAAGCTCGAGCAGTGCGGCATCAAGACCGCCACGCTCCACTCGAACCGCTCGCAAAACCAGCGGTTGCGCGCGCTGAACGACTTCAAGTCCGGCGCGGTGCGCGTGCTCGTGGCGACGGACATCGCGGCGCGGGGCATTGATGTGGATGGCATCTCGCATGTGGTGAACTACGACTTTCCGATGCACTCGGAGGATTACGTGCATCGCATCGGGCGCACGGGGCGGGCGCATGCGATTGGCGATGCCATCAGCTTCGTCTCACCGGAGGATCAAGGCGCGTTGCGTTCGCTGGAGCGGTTCATCGGGCGCGGCATCGTGCGGAAAAAGGCGGAGGGATTCGACTACCATGCGGCGGGCGAAGCGCATGAACCCAGGGAGCAGCAGCGTGGACACCCATCGGGCGGTCAGCGGCGCGGCGGCGGTGGCAACCGGGGCGGGCGTTCCGGTTTCCGACGCTGAGCGGGGGCCCGGGCGCAATTTTTCCCGCGGGCAGATTGACCACCGCAACTCGCGTGGCTCACCGTGGTTTCACCAGCCGGCATCATGAAAACACTTCACCTGCTTTTCGTCCTACCCGCACTCACCTGTGCGCTCGCGCCCGCTGCTGATCCGGGGCTGACCGCGGAACAGACCGAGTTTTTTGAAAAGAAGATCCGCCCCGTGCTCGCGGACAAATGCTACAAGTGCCACTCCGAGCAGGCGGAAAAGATCAAGGGCGGACTCGTGCTCGACACGCGCGATGGCATCCGCCGCGGGGGCGACAGCGGCCCGGCGGTCGTGCCGGGAGACTTGCGGGAAAGCATCCTCATCGAGGCGGTGCGCTACACGAACAAGGACTTCGCGATGCCGCCGGAAAAATCAGGCGGCAAACTGCCGGATGCCGTCATCAAGGATTTCGAGGCATGGGTGAAAATGGGCGCGCCCGACCCGCGCGAAGGTGCGTCCAAGCTCGCAAAGAAGCCCGACCGGGAGGCGGCGAAAAAGTGGTGGGCGTTCCAGCCGCCGACGATGCAACCCGTCCCGCAGCCGCGGAATGCCGCGTGGGCGTACGGCGACATTGACCGCTTCCTGCTCAACGCGATGGAGGGGCGGAACCTTGCGCCTGTGGGCGATGCCGAGTCCGCCACGTTGCTGCGGAGAATTTTCTTCGACCTCACCGGGCTGCCGCCGAGCCCGAAGGATGTGGGTGAGTTTTTGAACGAGTGGAAGCTTGCGTCAGCGGATGCAAAGGGCGCGAAAGCGGCGCAGCAGGCGGTGCTCGCGAGATGGGCGGACAGGCTGCTCGCCTCGCCGCGCTTCGGCGAGAAATGGGGGCGCAACTGGCTGGATGTCGCGCGTTACGCGGAGTCCTCGGGCAAGGATGTGAACATCGCGTTTCCGCACGCGTGGAGGTATCGGGATTACGTCATTGCCGCGATGAATGCGGACAAGCCATTCGACCAGTTCGTGCGCGAGCAGATCGCCGGCGACCTGCTGCCATCGGCGAATGACGCGCAAAAGGCGGAGCAGATTGTCGCAACCGGCTTCCTCGCCGTCGGCCCGAAGGGACTCAACGAGCAAAACGCGCGGCTTTTCTGCCTCGATCTCGCGGATGAGCAGATTGATGCCGTCTCGCAGGCTTTCGTGGGCATGACCATCGCGTGCGCGCGCTGCCACGATCACAAGTTCGACCCGATCTCGCAGCGGGAGTACTACGCGATGGCCGGCATTTTTCTGAGCACGGACACGAAGTACGGCACTGCGACCAATCTCCAGAACCGTCACGCCAGCGACCTCGTCGAACTCCCCGCCGGCGCGAAGACTGTCGGCAAGCCGATCTCCGCGCCGGAGATGGAGCGGATCAGGACGAAGATTGATGAGCTTCGGAAGGAGCAGCAGGATCTCATCGCCGCGCGCATCAAGAGCCGCATGGATGGCAAGGGCGACGACGCATCCCAGCGCGACACGCGACGCGGGCTGCAGGTCCTCTCACAGCTCGGCGAGCTCGAGGCGCAATTGAAGGGGCACGACGGGAGCGGAAAACAAAAGCCGCTGGCAATGGCGGTGACCGACCTGCCGGCCACCGGCGGGCAGGCGATGCGCCGGGGCATCGGTGAATTTCTCCGCCGCGGGCCGCAGTTCAGGCAGGGGCGGCCGCCGGAATTTTCCGCAATCACCGAATCGCCGCTCTACGCCCGCGGGGATCACACCAAGCCCGGTGAACGCGTGCCGCGCGGAGTTCCGGCGATCCTTTCGCACTCGGCCGCCTCCGCGATTCCCAAGGACCAGAGTGGCCGCGCGCAGCTCGCGGAATGGCTCGTCTCGCCGGGCAATCCGCTGACCTCCCGCGTGATTGTGAACCGCGCGTGGCACTGGCTGTTTGGCAGCGGCATCGTGGAGAGCGTGGATAATTTCGGCACCACCGGGAAGCCGCCGTCCAACCAGGCGCTCCTCGATTCGCTCGCGGTGAAATTCCAGACGCCAGTCGCGCGGGGCGGCCACGGCTGGAGCATGAAAAAGCTCATCCGCGAGATGGTTCTCAGCCACGCCTACCAGCTCTCCTCGGAATACCATCCCGGCAATTTCGCCGCCGACCCCGGGAACGCGCTCGTGTGGCGCGCGAGCAAGCGCAGGCTCGATGCGGAATCCATCCGCGACGCCATGCTCGCGGCGTGCGGGAGGCTTCAGCTCGATCCACCCGCCGGCTCGTTCATCGCCCGCTCCGGGGACGCGCCCATCGGCGGTGCGCGCTTTGTGGCAATCAGCGAGGATCAGCTCGTGAACAGCGGCGGCTCATTCGAGTACCGCAGCATCTACCTGCCGCTCGCGCGCGATGTGCCGCCGGACGCCCTCGCGGTCTTCGATCTCGGCGACGCCAGCATGGTGAACGGCGCGAGGGACACGACCAACGTCCCCGCGCAGGCGCTCTACATTTTGAACAGCGATTTCGTCGCCGCGAGCGCGGGAAACCTCGCCGCGCGCGTGATGGACGCCTACCCCGGCGGCGGCGCCAGCGCGAACCTCGACCAGCGCACGGGCTATGCCTACTGGCTCACGCTCGGGCGCTCGCCGACGCCGGCCGAGAAGACCGCGGCTTGGAACTTTTTCCAGAAGTTCCCCGCCAACTGGAGCAAGGGCGACACGTCCGCTCCGGGGATGAAGGACGCGGAGGACGTGAAGGCCGCGTGGACCAGCTTCTGCCGTGCGCTTTTCGGCACGGCGGACTTCCGATTTCTCAATTAGCCGGGCGTCTTTACCAGTGGCGCAAGCCGCTGGCTTGCGAAGAGCGTGGCACACCAGCAGGCCGGCGACGTGGCGTCTTTTCCGGTGACGTTCCCATCCTCATCCCGCAGACTGCCCACCTATGCGCGCCTGCCTTTTCCTTTTCGCCCTGCTCATCCCGGTCATCGCTTTTTCCGCCACGCCACCCGCTGCGACTCCGGGCGTGCGTACCGATTCCAGCCGCCTGGCGCGCATCCGGGCGCAGAAGATGCCTGCGATCACCGCTCCGGTGTCCTTCGACACGCCTGCCGCCGACGCCATCCTCGCCGCGCTCGAAGTCTTCCCGCCCGACAACGCCTGGAATCTGCCCGTGGACGACTGGCCGCTTCACCCGAACTCGAAGGCAATCATCGCTGCCATCGGGCCGGGCAAGCCGCTGCGTTACAATGCGGACATGGGTTTCGTGCTCGTGCCGCCGGGTCAAAAGAAGGTGGAGGTGAAGCTCACCGCCTACGCAGGGGAGTCCGACAAGGGCCCATTCCCAGTCCCGGACACCGCGGTGATCGAAGGCTGGCCGGCGACTTTCCGGCGCGATCCGGCCACCAAGGCACTCACGCTCGACGATGCCCAGCGCGGCAGGCCGAGCCTCGACGCCGACCGCCACGGCATCATCGTGGACCCCGTCAGCCGCAAGCTCTTCGAGTTCTACCGCCTCACAAAGACGGATGCCGGATGGACGGCCGAGCAGGCCTCCGTCTTCGACCTCGCCTCGAACAAGCTCCGCCCCGACGGCTGGACGAGCTCCGACGCCGCGGGCCTCCCCATTTTCCCATCCATCGTGCGCTACGACGAGCTGAAGCGCGGGAAAATTGAGCACGCCCTCCGCGTCACCATCTCCAGGACGCGCCGCGCCTACGTCCATCCCGCGACCCATTTTGCCAGCCAGAGAAAAGACGAGACGCTCCCGCGCATGGGCGAGCGGTTCCGACTGCGCAGGGACTTCGACACATCGAAGTTCACCCCCGAAGTCCGGATCATCCTCGATGCGCTCAAACGCCACGGCATGCTCGTCGCGGACAACGGCATTGACTGGGCCATATCCGTCGCGCCGGACGAACGCATCCCCGTCATGAACGAAGAATTGCGGAGCGTAAAAGGCAGCGACTTCGAAGTGGTCACGCCCCCGCCCGGCTACACCCCTCCCAGGTAAAAGGCCCGCACAACGCTGACACTTATCCTTGGGGAACCACTGCACCCCACGGCAAGGCGAGCAAGATGGCCCACCACCCGGCTGCGGCGGGGCGCTCCAGTGGCGCAAGCCGCTGGCTTGCGAGAGTGCGGCACACCACCCGGCCCGCGGCGTGGCGCCGCGGAAATCCCGATGTATCGGGACGACGAGGCGTCGCAGCCACGGCGGCGGGGTGCTCCAGTGGCGCAAGCCGCTGGCTTGCGAGGGCGGCACACAACCGGAAGCCCAGCAATCCGGGGCTTTCCGCGCCGGGCCCGGTTCTCTGCCCCGGGGACATAGGGGCGGGCCTGCCAACTGCTATGGCTTTTCCGGTGGAAGCAGACGCCCAATCCAAACCTGATGAACCGACGCCGCAGGAGGCCCCATTCGTCCTGCGGGCGGTGCGCGATTTGAAGGTGCCGGCGAAGCTGCGGTTGTGCGCGGTCATCTGCCTGGCGGCGGGGCTGATTCCCACGCTGATGCTGCTTTTCCGCATCAGGCCGCTGGCGGGCGGCTCCATCGAGCGGCAGGTGGTGACCTCGCTGGTGATCTGGACGGTGGTGGTGCAGTCGTTCGGGCTGCTGCTGGCGCTGCTGGTGGGGCGGCATGTGCTGCGGGATATTTCCGCCGCGCTGCACCGGCTTTGGGATCTTGTGCGCTCGGTCCCGGCGGGGGACGCCGGGGAGACGATTGATGTCGGCAACCGGCAGGATGAGATCGGCGCGCTCACCGCGGCGCTTCAGCGAATGATCACGCTCGCGCAGGAGGACCGGCACAATCTCATCCAGGGCAACGTCGCGCTGGTGCTGACCAATGAGCGCCTCGCGCAGACGAACATGGAACTGGAGGCCGCGAACTCCAAGGTGCGCAATCTCGCGGAGCAGGCGGGTGAGGCGAATCTCGCGAAGCGGAGTTTCCTCGCGGTGATGAGCCATGAGATCCGCACGCCCGTGAATGGCATCATCGGCATGGCGGAGCTTGCGCTGAAAACCCCGCTCAACGCGGTGCAGCGCGACTATCTCGAGACGGTGAACAGCTCCGCGCAGAGCCTGCTCGATCTGCTCAATGACATCCTCGATTTTTCAAAGATCGAGGCCGGGAGGCTCGAGCTGGAGGTGGTGGACTTCAGCCTCCGCGACACGCTCGACGATGCGCTCGCGGGCTACGCCGCGCGGTTTCACGCGAAGGGCATCGAACTCATCCTCGACATCCGCTCCGATGTGCCGGACGCGCTGATCGGCGATCCCTACCGGCTGCGGCAGGTGGTGCTCAATCTCGTGGGCAATTCGCTCCGTTTCACAGACGGGGGGGAGGTCGCCGTGTGCGTCGAGGTCGCATCGGCGGATCAAGGCGGCACGCTGCTGCGGTTCACCGTGGCTGACACGGGATGCGGCATCGCGCAGGAGAAGCGCGCGGCGGTGTTCGAGGCGTTCACGCAGGCGGATAATTCCACGACGCGGAAATACGGCGGCACGGGCCTGGGGCTGACGATTTGCAGGCAGCTCACGCATTTGATGGGCGGCTGGATCAGCGTGCAGAGCGAGGTGGGCAAAGGCAGCGAGTTTCAGTTCCGCGCGCGGTTCGGTGTCGGCGCGACGCTCCAGCAGGATGCAGGCGGGCTGCTGAAGGGCAGAAGGGTGCTGATCGTGGACAGCCACGCGCGCTGCGCGATGGTGCTCGCGAAAAAGCTGGGCACCTGGGGCATGGAGACGGGAATCGTGGAATCCGGGGATGCCGCGCTGATGCACCTCGACGCCGCATCGAACAGCGGCAAGCCGTTCGACATCCTCATCGCGGACACATTCAACCCGGCAACCGGCGGCTTCGAACTCGCGCGGCGTCTTGCGGAAAACTATCCCGTCGCGCCACACCTCATCCTGCTCCTCTCCGCCGCCCGGCGCGATGAGGCGCTGCAAGCCCCGCATTCGGCAACCCAGCTCACCAAGCCCGTGCGCGTGCGCAAGCTCCGTGCGGCCATCGAGGCGGCGCTTCAGCCGGTCGCCGTCGCCGCGCCGGATGTGGCGGCACCCGACCCATCCACGCACCCTCACGGGCGGCAGCTCCGCGTCCTCATCGCGGAGGACAACGCCACCAATCAGCGCATCGTGCGCACGCACCTCGAGTCATGGGGGCACCTCGTCGTGTGCGCGGGCGACGGCGTGGAGGCCGTGGCGCAATGCAGCGAGCAGGCGTTCGATTTGATCTTCATGGATCTCCAGATGCCGAAAATGGACGGCATCGCCGCAACCGCCCAGATCCGCATGAAAGAGCGCTGCGACCAACATGTGGCGATCGTCGCGCTGACTGCGAACGTGATGAAAGGCGCGCGCGAGGAGTGTCTGGCCGCCGGCATGGATGGCTACCTCGGGAAGCCGGTTCGCGAACACGAGTTGCTTGCCGCCATCGAGAGTGTCGTGCCGGGCCTTCGTCCCATCGCGTGTGCACATCCGCTCGCGCCTTCCGGCCTGGCCACCGGGAAGCGGCAGGGTTCTGGTTATCCTTTCGACGTGCCCGCCCTGCTCACCAGTGTGAACAACAACTGGAACCTGCTGGAAGCCCTGCTCCGGGATTCGCGCGACGAGGATGTCCCGGAACAGGTCACCGCTCTCTCCGAGGCGCTGATGGAGGGAAATTTGAAGGGCGTCCAGCGCGCGGCACACGCGATCAAGGGTGTGATCGGTGTCTTTCACGCCCCCGCGGCCTACGCTGCGGCAAAGCGTCTCGAAGACAGCGCAAAGGCGGGTGCCGCGGAGGTCCTTTCGGAGCAGGCGAGTGAACTGCTGCGCGCGGTATTCGACTTGCTGGACTCATTGCAGCGATTCCTTGCCAGCTCGTCCGCATCCGTGCGAATGGCGGTGGCGGCATGAACGAACAGAACCAGCCCGAAATGTCAGACCAACTTCCAAACATCCTGCTCCTGGAGGATACGCGAACAGTCCAGAACTACATCCGCGACATCCTCCGCTCCCTCACGGTTCCGCACGAACTTCACGCGGCCCGGAGGATCGAGGAAGCGACCCGCATCGCCGGTGAACGGCAGATCGCCCTGTTCATCGTGGACATCGGCCTGCCGGACGGTGACGGGATGGATTTTCTCTGCGCGATGTCGGCGATGCATCCGGGCGCGCGGGCGCTCATCATCACATCCACGCCGCGCGAGGACTACCGCGACCGTGCGCGGGATCTCGGGGTGCTGCACTTCCTCCCCAAGCCGCTGCAGAGGAAGGAACTCATCGAGAAAGTCACCGCAATGCTGACCGTGCGGGAGACGGCCACGCCCGAAACGCGGAAAGTCTCCGGGGGGTTTGAAGGCACGCTTGGCGGTCTCACCCCTGCGGACATCATCCAGCTTAAATGCGTCGGCCGCGCGACGGGGAAGATCGAGTTTTCCACCGAGGACAGGTTCGGTTTTGTGTGGTTTGAAAATGGCGAGGTCAGCCATGCGGAGGCGGACAGCGTCGAAGGCCGGATGAGCGGAATCACGGCGTTTCAATTCATCGTGAGCTGGCGGAGCGGCACTGCCCGCGAAGTGCCGGACGCGGGCGCTGCTCCGCGAACGATCACGAAAAGCTGGCAGGCGTTGATCATGGATGCCTCCGACTCCCCGCAGCCGGCATCTGCGCCAGCGTGAGCTTCTAAAGCTCCGCAAGTGCCGCGCTGATTTCGTCCTCGGTGTTGTAAAAGTGCGGGCTGAAACGCAGGTAGTCGCGGCCCCCGCGGTCGTGGCGAAGCGAGCAGACGACGCCGGCATTTTCCAGCCGCTGGAACAACTCCGCCGCACTTTTCGATTCGTGGCGAAATGTCGTGATGCCGCTCGCCGCAGGGCCATCAGCCGGACCGAGGATGGAGTATCCGCGCTCGCGCAGGCCGGCGACGAGATGCGCCTTCAGCTCCATGATCCGGGCGGCGACACGGTCGAGGCCGTGCGAGCGGAGCATCTCGATGGCCGCCACCATTCCGTAGATCCCACCGATGTTCAGCACGCCCGGCTCGTACCGTTGCGCGGTCGGGACGAAGCGCACTTCGTCCTGCGCGATGAAGTTTGGCGAATGCACATTCCACGCGCCAAGCAGCGTCGGGCGGCATCGCTCGAAATGCTCCTTTTTCACGTACACGATGCCGATCGCCATCGGGCCGAGCATCCACTTGTGCGCGTCCGCGCTCAGGAAATCCACGTGCTCCACGCTCAGCGGGAATGCACCGAGCGTCTGGATCGCATCGAGCGAAAACAGCACTCCTCGCGAACGCAGCATGCTGCCGATCGCATCCACATCAATGCGCTGGCCGGTGAAAAAATGGCAGCTCGCGAGCGCGACGAGCTTCGTGCGCGGTGTCAGCGCGGCCTCGACGAGGGCAGGGGTGATTTCCCCCGCTTGTTGCGGCTCCAGCATCCGGACGACGACCCCGCGCCGGCGCAGATCCATCCACGGGTACACATTCGCCGGGTAATCACCCGCGTAGCATACGACCTCGTCGCCCGGCGCCCAGGTGAGGCCGTTTGCGAACAACGAAAGTCCGAGCGACGTGGGGCCGAGGAGGGCGATTTCATCGCTCTGTGCGCCGATGAACTCCGCGCACGCGCGCCTCGCATCCCGAATGTCACGCGCCATTCCGGCAAACTCCTGCGGCATTTCGGCCGATTGCCGCGTGTAGGCGCAGATTGCGTCCGCCGCGCATGCGGGCAGAGCCGTGACCGCCGCGTGGGCGAAGAAAAATTTCGTGCGGCAGACCGGGAAGAGGCGCCGCCGCTCCGCCTCGTCGGGAAAGGGATTCATCGCACGGCTACTTCGTTCGCGCTGCAGGCGGCTGGTTTGCAAGGGTCGCGTCGTCGGCGAGCTTCGTGTTCACCTTGAACTGCCGGTCCACCATCACCTCGCGCCCTGCGTCGTCCACGTAGCGGTAGGTCGTCGTGGAAAATGTGGGCTCCGGCGGAATTGGCGCAGCGGGGGCGCCGAGCCGGTTCCAGTGATCCACGATAAAAATCAGCGCGAGGTGCATGACGAGCACCCCCGCGCCGACACAGATCCAGAGTTTCGTATTCATCGTTTGCGCGTGCTCGCGCCGGCATCAATCAGCTTCCAGAACCCGTCCTTTTTGCTGAGCTGTTCATCCTCGCCGACCGGCAGTTTCGAGCGAAACAGGAAGTCGCGGAGGGAATTCTTGTGGAGAACGCGGTGGACGGTGATCCCGCCCTCGGCGCGCTCGAAGTAAATGCGGTGATCCTTCGCGCGGTAACGGTAGAGCTTCCTGCCGTCGCGTTCGAGTGCGCCGAAGCGCTCGGGGTCGAGATCATCGGGATTCTCCGGCAGTACCTCAAACTCGGCCAGCAGGTCGAGTTGGAGATCTTTCGGAAGCGCGGCCATCTCGGCGGCGCTGAGTTCGTTGAAGACGATTTGGAACACGGCGCGGAATGTCATCCGCCGCGCGCAGGCTGGCAAGCGGGGAGTGGGCGGGGGAGCAGGCGCCCAGACTGGAAAGGCGGCTTTCGAAAACCAGGGAGCCGCCTACTTCAAATCCTCCGCAATGGTCGCGAACTGTTCCAGTGCGGCTTCGAGGTCGGCGGTGATGTCGGCGGCGATGATTTCGGGCGCCGGCAGGTTCGCGGATTCTTCGAGGGCGTCGTCTTTCAGCCAGAAGATGTCGAGGTTCACCTTGTCGCGTTTGGTCAGCTCTTCGTAGGTGAAGGACTTGAAGCGCTCGCTTTCCTTCCGCTCGTGGCGGTTCTTCGGGTGGTAGCAGGCGACGAAGTCTTCGAGGTCGTTCCGCTTCAGCGTGTTTTCCTTGAGCTTGAAATGGAGGTTCGTGCGCAGGTCGTAGATCCAGAGCTTCTGCGTCCACGGCTTTTCCTGGGCGGGCTTGCGGTCGAAGAACAGCACGTTCGCCTTTACGCCTTGCGCGTAGAAGATGCCGGTGGGCAGGCGCAGGAGCGTATGCACGTCCGCCTGCTTGAGCAGTTCGCGCCGGATGGTTTGTCGCTTCCAGCGACCTGCAAAATGGCTCCGCTCTATTGGCCACGCTTCGCGTCACGCAGTCGCCCGCGCCGCCTTCAAAGAACCGAGCCGCCAGGAGGCGAGCGAGATAGACTGCGCGGAGCGCAGGGCGAGAGCCCGACTGAGCGGGAGCGAAGGAGTCAGCACGTTGTCCGGCAACACCACCGCCGCGCGCCCGTGCTGCTTGAGGATGGTGAAGATGTGCTGGAGAAAATTGAGATGCTTGTTGCTCGTGCTCGCCCAAAAATCGTCGCGGTTGATGGTGAGCGATTCCTTGGACGACTCGCCCGCCTTGTTGACGATGGTCACGCTGCTCTTCTTGCCGAACGGCGGATTGGCCAGGACGATCTCGTATTCGCCGTGCTTCCCGGCCAGCGCGTCCTTGGTCACGACGGGCAGGTCTTCGGAAATCTGGCCGTCCGCCTCGGACCCGATACCGTGCAGCAGCAGGTTCATCGCGCAGAGCCGCGTGACGCTGTCCACCAGTTCGATGCCGAAGAACGTGCCGCTCTTGAGCTTCTTCTTTTGCGCCCGGTCGAGCGCGTGATGCTTGGCCAGGTAATCATGCGCCGCGAGCAGGAAACCACCCGTGCCGCACGCCGGATCGCAGATCGCCTGCCCCGGCTGCGGGGCGACCACGTCCACCATCGCGGCGATGAGCGGGCGCGGCGTGACTGCACAGCGCGGCAGCGCATCTTCCAAAGCGGAGCCAAGATGCAGGTCCCGCCGAAAAGCGGGACAACTATTGGCCCGCGCCGCCTTTCACATCCTCGGCGTTCTTTTGCAGCAGGCCCTCGTAGGCGTCGCCTTTCACGTCGGCGGACAGCGAAGACCACTGCTCCTTGTCAATCAGGTCCACGATGAGCCGGCACAGCTTGGCCGGGTCCTGGATTTTGTTCTGCGCCTTGCGAAAAATGACGCCGAGCATGCCCGACCGTTTGCCGAGTTCCTCCAGCGTATGGCGGTAATGAATCTCCAGCTCGTCGCCGTCCTTGGCCAGCAACGCCGGCCAGTCCTTGCCTTTGGGAATGGGCGATCTGAGGTGGACCCCGAAAATCGGGCCAGGGGCTAAGCTATAAAATGGCGGTGGGAGGCGTGTTCAAACACAACACAACGAACCACCAAAAAATGAAACAAAAACGGAAGCGGCACGAAGCCGCATTTAAGGCCCGCGTCGCTCTTGAGGCGATGAAGGGGAGTAAAACGATCAGCGAAATCGCCAGCGAGTTTGGCATTCATCCGGGGCAGGTCGCGGATTGGAAGAGGACGCTTGCCGAGGGGCTGGCGGGGGTGTTCCAAAAAGGGGCTCCGGCGCGGGCGGAGGAGGGGTTTGAGCAGGAGCGCACGGCGTTGCAGTCGAAGATCGGTGAGCTGACGATCCAGGTGGATTTTCTCACAAAAAAATCCAAACAACTCGGCCTGTGAGCGGGCGTGCCGAGTTGGTCGAAAAGGAGCATCCGCATTTGAGTTTAAGGACGCAGTGCGAGCTGCTGGCCGTGTGTCGTTCGTCGCTGGATTACGAGCCTGTGCCGGTGTCGGCGGAGGATTTGAAAATCATGCGGATCATGGACGGAATTTACCTGCGCGATCCGTGCATCGGGGCGCGCAGAATCGTGCTGCTCTTGGAGCGCGATCATGCGCTTTGCGTGAATCGGAAACGCGTGTCGCGGCTGCGGCGGGTGATGGGAATCGAGACGATTTTCTGCCGCCCGCGAACGAGTATTCCCGACCACGAGCACACGAAATTTCCGTATCTTTTGCGGGAGAAAAGCATCACGCGGGCGAACGATGCCTGGTGCTCGGACATCACGTACGTGCCGATGGCGGGCGGAAACGCGTTCTTGTGCGCGGTGATGGACTGGCACTCGCGCAAGGTGCTCGGCTGGGCGGTGAGCAACACGATGGACGTGACGCTTTGCCTGACGGCGCTGGCGCGTGCGCTGCAGGCTGCTGGCGGAGTTTTGCCGGAGATTTTCAACACGGACCAGGGCAGCCAGTATACGTCGCGGGAATGGGTCGCGGCGTTGCAGGAAAAGGGCATCGCGATCAGCATGGACGGGAAGGGCCGGTGGATGGACAACGTATTCATCGAACGGCTCTGGCGGAGCGTAAAATACGAGGACATTTACCTGCGCGAATACGCGACGATTGACGACCTCATCGCCGGGCTGGCGCGGTGGTTTTACGACTACAACGAGTGGCGGCCGCACGCGACATTCGGCGGCTCGACACCGGCGAAAATCTACGCGCAAAAACCGCCCGCAACGGACGCGCAAACGGAGCTGAAAACAGCGGCATGAACCCGACACCAAACACGCCAGACCGAGCCGCAAAACCCGCCCCGGCAGGAGGGGATTTTTCGACCGATATTTTTGCTCTTCCACTGCGGGCTCCCGGCGCTTTTCCGCTACGCTCCAAAGCGCCGGGAGCCCTCCGTTCCAGAGCAAAAATATCGGGGCTTCCCGAGTCGGTCACGTCTTCCTCCTTGACCACCAAACCACATCCATCCATCACCAACGCACGCCTCTCCGCCATAGCTTAATTTCTATCAACTCTGGCCGGAAAACGGGGTCCACCTCA
>CAMAUI010000106.1 GCA_945861385.1 Prosthecobacter debontii | reverse complement strand
GAGAGCTTCGAGCTGGCGTTCCGGATGCAGATGGATGCCACCGACGCATTCGACATCGCGCGCGAGCCCGCGCACATCCGCGCGGCGTACGGCGATGGCGTCCACGGGCGGCAGACGCTCATTGCACGCAGGCTGCTCGAGCGAGGAGTGCGCTTCGTCCAGCTCTGGCACGGCGCGGGCCAGCCGTGGGATCATCACGACAAAATCGAGGGCGGTCTCCGCAAGCACTCCGCCGACATTGACGGCCCCATCGCCGCATTCATCACCGACCTCAAGGCACGCGGCATGTTCGAGGACACCCTCATCCTGTGGGGCGGCGAGTTTGGACGCACCCCGACCGTCGAACTGGGCGACGGCGGGAAGTCGAAGCTCGGTCGCGACCACAATCACTACGGCTTCAGCGTCTGGCTCGCCGGCGGCGGCATCCGCGGCGGCCGCGCATACGGCGCGACGGACGAGTTCGGTTTCAAAGCCGTGGAGAAACGCGCAAGCGTCCACGATCTGCACGCCACGGTGCTGCACTGCCTCGGCTTCGACCACGAGCGCCTCACCTACCGCCACGCAGGCCGCGATTTCCGGCTCACGGATGTGAGCGGCGATGTGATCCGGGAGATCGTGGTCTGAGCCGGAACGATGCAGTTGGAGGCGGCGGGCGTGTGCGCATCGTGGCTGGCGGCACCATTTCCTCCAGCTTTTGTGCCGTCTGCGCGTTCTCGCGGCTCCTTCAATTGCCGTTTCGAGGATTATTTTTGAAACGGGAATGACATCCACGGAAAGCCAGAGGGTGGCAGTTGCTTCGCTCTCCCACGGGGTGCCGCAAGGAAACTCTGCATGCCATTCCTTTCGTGTCTTTGGTGGATGTCATTCCCGCTTCCATGATAATCGCGGTCATGCCGGACTCTCGCTGCCCGTGGTGCCTGGGCCACGAAATCTACATTCGTTATCACGATGATGAGTGGGGTGTGCCCGAGCGCGACCCGCGGCGGCTGTTTGAAATGCTCATCCTCGAGGGCGCGCAGGCCGGGCTGAGCTGGCTCACCATTTTGAAAAAGCGGGGGAATTATCACCGCGCGTTCGACGGCTTCGATCCGGTGAAGATCGCCCGGTACGATGATGCGAAAGTGGCCGCGCTGCTCGCGGATGCGGGCATCGTCCGCAACCGGCTGAAAATCGCCGCGACCATCGCCAACGCCCGCGCTGTCGTCGCGATGGGGGAGGGGGCGTTTGCGGATTTCCTGTGGAGCTTCACCGGCGGGGCGCCTGTGCAGAACCGCCGCCGCGCGATGCGCGATCTGCCGGCGCGAACGCCCGAGTCCGACGCGATGAGCAAGGCGCTGCTGGCGCGCGGATTCAAGTTTGTCGGCTCGACGATCTGCCATGCTTTCATGCAGGCGGTGGGGATGGTGAACGATCACCTCGTCACCTGTCCGCGCCACGGTGCGCTGGCGGGGGGGATGATTCTGCCGCGGCGCGTGGATCGCGGGATGGCACGGCAATTTCTTTGCGCAGCGCGGGTTGGGCGGGCATAAAGCGCGCCGCCATTCAAAGCCACGTGTCCAACTTTCGCCGCATCCTCCTTCCGAGCCTGCTAGTCGGGCTGATCGTTGCCTTTCTCATGGAGGTGCGGCCTTTTTCGCCGGCGGAGCCGTGGCGGGTCGTCGTGCGGATGACGTCGGACGCCTCGGGCCGGGCGAATCTTTTCTTCGATCGCGGGAACAGCATGGCGTTGCAGGACAGCGATGCTGCTTTCGTGGAAAAGGGCGACCAGGCCGTGGTTTTCACCGTGCCGGATGGGAGCTTCGCGGGCTTCCGTTTCTGGCCGCTGGATCACGGGGGAAACATTACCATCACTGGCGCGGCGGTGGTGAGCCCGGAGGGGAAGTTCCTCGCGACATTCGCTCCTGGGGGGATGGCGCCGACGCGCCCGGAACTCGGCTACAAAGTCGTGGAAGGGAAGGGGAAGCTGACGAGCATTCCGGGCGAGGGGCTTATTTTCATTCCGGCGGCACCGCTGGAGCTGAAGCGCAACTGGCTTCCCATTGATCCGGCAAATGCGGCGATGGAGTTCGCAGCCGGCGCTGCTGCTGCTGCGCTGCTGCTCATGCTCGGCGGCAGGGTGCCCGCGGCGACTCGCGGGAGGCTCGCCGCGATGTGCGCACGCATTCGCGACGGGCAGGAGACGAGGCCGGTCGCGACGCTGCTCCTCGTCGCAATGGCGGCCACGGTGCTGGGCTGTTACCCGGTGATTTTTCAAAACAGGAGCTTCGTATCACCGGCAAACTCCGCGACGCTGCTCTACGATGACTACCCCACGATGCCGGAGGCGCCGGATGAGCCGTGGGAGGATGTGCGCGGCGCGGATACCGGGGCGACGATGTGGGCGCATCTGCCGTACTCGGTGATCCAGCACCGGGCGATTTTCCGGGATCATGAACTGCCGCTTTGGAACCGCTGGACGCATTGCGGCACGCCGTTGCTCGGGCAGGGGCAGTCCATGATCGGCGATCCGCTCCATTGGATCGCGATCGGGGCGAATGGCGCGGCCTGGGCGTGGGATGTGAAGTTCGTGCTCGCGCGTTTTCTTTTCGTGCTCGGCATCGGCCTGTGTGTGGTTGCCGCGACGGGCGGGCTGTGGGTGGCGGCGTTGATGACGCTGTCGTCCGCCTTCCTCGGTTTCTTCGCGTATCGGTTCAACCACTGCGCGATTTTCAGCGTGTGTTATGCGCCGTGGATTCTCCTGTGCTGGCTGCGGGTCGCGCGTGACACGGGCCGGGTGTGGCCGTGGGTGATCGGGATCGCGCTGGCGAATTTCTGGGAACTCAACAGCGGCACGGCGAAGGAATCCGCGATGCTGATCGCCGGCCTTAATTTCACCGGGGCACTGCTCCTCGTGTGCGCGCATAGGCCGTGGGGGGAGCGGTGGCGGCGGCTCGCGGCGATGGCGTGGGGCTGTGTGATTTTCGTTTTTCTGACAGCGCCGCACTGGATGGTGTTCCTCGACACCCTGCGCAATGCGTGGACGAGCTACCAGTCGCCGAAAGCCTGGCAGATCCAGCCCGGGCTCGCGATCGGGTTGTTCGACGACCTGTTTTACCGGCAGACCGTTCCCGGTGAGGGTCACTTCAATCCGTCCGCGAATTTCCTCGTCCTGCTCGGCTGCCTGTGGGCGGCTGCAAATTTCCGCCGTCTGCTCGCGGTGCCGGCCTTTTTCCCGCTGGTGATCGGCGCGGCAGTGCCGGCTGCGATTGTCTTCGGAGTTGTCCCGCCCGCGCTGCTCCTGCGGCTGCCATTCATCGCGAACATCCAGCACATTGATAACACATTCTCGTGCGTGCTCATCATCCACATCCTTGTGCTGGCGGGCTACGGCCTGCGTGTGCTTTGGGAGCGTTCGCGCGATGCGGACCGGGCGGAAATGCTCACGGTGGCGGGATTGTTCGTCGTGCTGGCCGCTGTCTATTTTGGTTGCGCGCAGGCGGCGCAGCGCACGGGGAATTTGATGGCCGCCGCCGGCGAAAAGATTCCGTTCAGCGGATTCTTCCTCGCCTACTCGGCGAGCCTCGCGCTCGCGCTGCTGCTGCTTCCACAGGCGGTGCGTTCGCTCCGCAGGCGGCCCGGTTTCGCCGCGCTGCTCCTCGCCGGCGTCTGCATGTTTGCCTTTCACTTCCGCCATGCGGCGTGGGACGGGACGAAGTTCGATCACTACGTGATGAATCCGCGCACGCGCACGGATCTCGCGGCACCGTCGCAGGTGATGAACGGCGTGCGCGCGGTGATCGAGCGCAGCGGTGAACCGGCCCGCGTTGCGGGGCTCGGCGGCACGCTCGTTCCCGGCTACAACATTGTCGCCGGGCTCGAGCACTTCACGGGTGCCGATGCGGTGCTGAGCCCTTTCCAGCGTGATCTCGCGGAAGCCTCGGGTGCGGTCGCGATATGGGACTGGCGCTGGATTCTCCCCCGCCAGCGTGTGCCGGCGGCGCGACCGTTCACGGACATGTGGAATGTAAAATGGCTCGTCGGCGCCCCGCACGAGCAACCGAAAAACATCCCCGGGCCGACACTGAACCTCTCCCGCGACCTCGATCTCTACACGAGCACCACCGCGTGGCCGCGTGCATTTTTCACGGACCGGGTCATCACCTGTTCATCGTTCGCAAACTTCCTCGAACTCCTGCGGGCCGGCGATGGCCGGCCTTTCGCCGCAATCTCGCCGCGCACCGCCACCGACGCACCGAATGCGACGATCGGCCAGCTCGGGGGGCGCACCGTCTCCGCGGGGCGCGGCTACTCCCTTACTTCAAACACGACAACCTTCGCCGTTGATGCGCCCGGTCCCGGCGTCGCGGTGCTTTCGGAGTCGTTCATGCCCGGTGACTGGCGCGCGACAGTGGATGGGAAACCAGCGGCGGCGTTCCGCGTGAACCACGCGTTCCTTGGCGTGAAAATTGACACCGCCGGAACTCACACGATCCGCTTTGAATACTGGCCGCGACTGCTCAGCGTGTCGCTTTGGATTGCGCTCAGCGGCCTGCTTCTCCTACTGCTCACGCCCGTCGCCGCTGTGCTCTGGCGGCGATAACTCATGCCCGCTCCATCCTACGATTCCGTGTTCATTTCCGGCGGCGCCGGTTTCATCGGCAGCCATCTTGCCCGGCGGTTGCTCGCCCGGAACGACACGCAGCGCGTGGTGATTTTCGACAACTTTTCCAGCGGCCAGGAAAGTCATCTCGCAGGAATCCGCGGCGACATGCGCCTCACGCTCGTCCGTGGTGATTTGAAGGACAAGGATGTCGTCACCGCCGCGATGGAGGGCTGCGATGTCGTGTTTCATCTCGCGGCAAACCCGGACATCGCGAAGGCCGTCACCCAGCCGGACATTGATTTTTGGGAGGGCACCTATCTCGCGCAAAACGTCGTCGAGGCGATGCGCGTGAACGGGGTGAAGCGCATCCTCTACACATCGGGGAGCGGCGTGTACGGCGAAAATGCGGAGGTGGCTTTCCGCGAGGATTACGGCCCGTGTGTGCCCATCTCGACCTACGGCGCAAGCAAGCTCGCGTGCGAGGCGCTCATCGCGGCCTACTGCCACATGTTTGGCATGACCGCGCGGGCGTTCCGTTTTGCAAATGTCGTCGGGCCGCGTCAGACACACGGTGTCGGCTATGACTTCGTGCGGAGGCTGAAAAGTGATCCGGCCCGGCTCCGCATCCTCGGTGACGGCTCGCAGAGCAAGAGCTACATCCACGTCGAGGACGTGCTCGACGCCGTCTTTCTCGCCGACGAAAAATGCACCACAAAGTTCGATGTCTTCAACGTCGCGACCGGCGATTACATCACGGTGAAGCAGATCGCCGATCTTGCGTGCGAAGTCTGCGGCGCGGGCGGTGTGCGTTACGAATTTACCGGCGGCGACCGGGGGTGGAAGGGCGATGTGCCAGTCGTGCGCTTCGATAGCTCGAAGATCGGATCGCTGGGATGGATTTGCAACCGAACCTCCGCGCAGGCGGTGCGGGACTCGATGGCGGCGATGCTGGAGGAGATCAATGGGTGAGGCACCAACCATGATCGAGCACCTCCTCCCGCCAGGCGCGGCCCAAGGCCCCGTCGAGCTGAGCATCGTCGTGCCGGCGCTCAACGAGCGCATTACCGTGGGCGAATTCGTCGCCTGGTGCCGCGAGGGCGTCGCGAAGGCGGGCGTCACCGCGCAGATTCTCATCGTGGACAGCTCGACCGACGACACGCCGCAGCTCGCGCTTGCCGCAGGCGCGGAAGTGCTCCGCGTTCCAAAGCGCGGCCTCGGGCGCGCGTACATTGACGCGACCCCATTCATCCGCGGGAAATGGATCGTGATGGGGGACGCCGATCTTACGTACGATTTTCGGGAGCTCGCGCCGTTCGTCGCCGAGTTCAAGAACGGCGCGGAGTTTGTGATGGGCAGCCGCTTTGCCGGCAGCATCGAGGAGGGCGCGATGCCGGCGCTCCACCGCTACTTCGGTACTCCGCTCACGACATGGATCCTCAACCGCATCTACCACTCGCGCTATTCCGACATCCACTGCGGCATGCGCGGGCTTACGCGCGAGGCGCTGGCGAGGATTGATCTCAAATCGCAGTCCTGGGAGTACGCGAGCGAGATGGTGCTCAAGGCCGCGCGGCTGAAGCTGAACACCGCAGAGGTGCCGGTGAAATTTTACAAGGACCGCGAGGGCCGTCTCAGCCACCACCGCCGCATGGGCTGGCTGAGCCCGTGGATCGCCGGGTGGATCAACCTCAAGGTCATGCTCGTGTACACGCCCGACTCGTTTTTGCTGAAGCCCGGCTGCGTGCTGATCGCCGTGGGACTGGTGCTCTCGTGCGCGCTGGCAGCCGGCCCGCTCGCCATCGCGGGCATCGGCTTCAATTTGTACTGGATGCTCCTCGGGATGACGTGTGCGACGCTCGGCTACAGTTGCATCCAGATCGGGGTCGCTGCGCGGATCATGCACGGGCTGCGGCTGGGTGTTGCGGAGAAAGTGCAGCGTGTTCTCACGTATGATCGCGGAATGCTGGCCGCGGGCGTGTGCGTGCTCGCGGGCATCGCGTGCCTCGTCCCGCTCGTCGCCGACTACGTCAGCAAAGGCGGGCGTCTCGCCGCGCTGTCGCATCCGGCGATTTTCGGCCTGCTGCTCATCATCCTCGGATTTCAGACATTCTGTTTCACGCTGCTGCTGGAGATGGCGCAGCGCGTCGCGAGAAAGGGGGGGGCGTGACGGAGCGCACAACCAGCTACGGCCAGCACGGCGGGCAGACGTGGGTGGACCGTCTCGGAATCTGGCTCTCGCAGCGCGCCATCCGCCGCTGGCTGCCGGAGGGGAAGCTGAATATCATCGAACTGGGCTGTGGCTTCCGCGCGACGCAGCTCGTCGCGCTCGACGACCGCATCGCTCGCGCGGTCGCGGTTGATTTCGCCATCGCGCCCGAGGTGAAGGCGCGGGCGAATTTCACCTGCCACGAAGGGCCAATCGAGGACACGCTGCCGAAGCTCGGACGCGGCACATTCGACGCCGTTCTGCTGATCTCCGTGCTTGAGCACCTGCGCGATGCACAGTCCGCGCTCGATGCGGCGCACTCACTGCTGCGTCCCGGCGGCGTGCTGCTCATCAATGTCCCGACGTGGCGCGGGAAGTTTTTCCTCGAGGTGTCCGCGTTTCGCCTCGGCCTCAGTCCGAAGACGGAGATGGACGACCACAAGATGTATTACGACATGCGTGACCTGTGGCCGCTGTTGGTGCGCGCCGGTTTCAAGCCCAGCGAGATCCGTATTCGCCGCCACAAATTCGGGCTGAATCTTTTCGCGGTCGCGCGGAGTTCGCCCCTCGCGTAGCGCCGCCCCCCGGCGGTTGCGTGTGGAAGGGGCACCGCCACATGCTTGCCAAACTCATGTCTCCGGGCATGTTCGCGCGCATGCCCGAGCAGTTCATGACCGAAAAACAACAGGCCGCGTACGACAAGGCCGTTGATAAGATCGCGGAGTGCCGGGAGGAGGGGGGCACGGAGCTTGATTTGAGCGGGATCGGGCTGACGCGCGTCCCGCCGGAGATCGCGGGACTGACGTGGCTGACGGTGTTGTCGCTCGCGAACAATCAACTCAAGGTGCTTCAGCCGGAGATCGGGCGGCTGAAAAAACTGGAGCGGCTCATCCTCGAGGAGAATGCGCTGTGGGAGCTGCCGAAGAGCCTGCTTGATTTGCCGAAACTCGAAGAGCTGGCGCTGCACGAGAACGATGCGCTCGGTCTGCCGCCGGAAGTACTCGGGCCGGTCTATGCCCGCACGGGCATTGGGAACCGCCCGGTGAGTCCGGCGGATATTCTCCATCTCTACTTCGAGCAGGGCGCGGGTCTGCGGCGTCCACTGAGTGAGGTGAAGTTGCTCGTCGTGGGGGAAGGCGGGGTGGGGAAGACGTCGCTGATCCGGCATTTGCTCGGGGAGGAATATGATCCAGCGGAGAGCAGCACAAACGGGATCAAGAGGCACCGGCTGCCGATGGTTTGCGGGCGGCTGGGGGAGGTGCGGCTGAATGTGTGGGATTTCGGCGGGCAGGAGTTTCTGCACGCGACGCACCAGTTATTTTTCACGCACCGGAGTGTGTATCTGCTGGTGCTGGATAGCCGGCAGGATGAGCGGCAGAGCCGGGTTGATTACTGGCTCCGGCTGATCGCTGCGCACGCGGGGGATTCGCCGGTGATCGTGGTGTGCAACAAGGCGGATGAGCAGGTGATGGAGCTGAACTGGAGCCGGCTGAACCGCGAGTATCCGCAGATCAAGGCCATCGCGAAGGAGGTTTCCTGCCACACTTCGTACAACGAAGATCGCCGCGTCGGGCTGGATGAATTGACACGATACATCACCTGGGTGGTGGAACACCACGTGGGGGACATGGAGAAGCCTGTCCTCGCGAGCTGGCTGGATTTGAAGGATGAACTGGAGGCCGACGGGCGCGATTTCATCACCTTGGATGAGTATCATGATCTCGCCGGGGCGCGGGGTATCACCGAGCGGAGGGATCGGGAGGTGTTGCTCAGGCTGATGCACCAGCTTGGAAGCATGCTGCACTTTGGCGAACACGCGATCCGCGAGAAAGGCGGCACCGCGACCTCCGCGCAGGTGGAGGATATGTACGTGGTGGACGCTGGATGGGTGACGGACGCCATCTACACGCTGCTCAATGATGCCGAGCTGATCCAGCAGGGCGGCGTGATGAGTCTCGGGCTCCTGCGCCGGATTTTGTCGGAAATCCCCGGCGGTCGCCACCCGGCGGAGCAGGACGATCTGCTAATCGCCATGATGCGGCGGTTCGAGATCTGTTTCACTGTCGCCGGGGAAGGCGAGCGTTTGTTTTTCCCCGACCTGCTGCCCAGCGGGGAGGTGGATGCCGGGGACTGGAACGGCGCTCTGCGGTTCCGCTACCAATACCGCGTTCTGCCCGGGAGTGTGATCGGACGGCTGATGGTGAGGTTGCAAAAGCTGATCGTGCAGCAGGGCGTGTGGAGGACGGGTGTGTTATTCAAACGGGGCAGGTGCGAGGCGCTCGTGCGCAGCCACCCGGAGGATGCGCGTCTGGATGTCCTCATCCGCGGCTGGAAGGCGCCTGAACAGCGGGAATTTCTAGAGCTGATCCGCGGGACGCTCGAAGAGATTCACAATTCGTTCAGCGGTCACCTCGGGGTAGGGCAACTGCTGCCCGCGCCGGGGCATGCCGATGTCTTTCTCGACTACGAGAAGTTGCTGCGCATGGAAGCCAGGGGAATGGTCACGGAGGAGGTGCAGGTGGATGGGAATTCCGTGAGGGTGAATATTTCCGATGCGCTGAATAGCGTGACAGAACGCGCGGCGCGCAATGTGGAGCGGCTCCGCCTTTTCCGGGAGGGAGCGGATTCGCGGATGAATGCGGAGGCGATCCATGAAATCTCAGACCAGCCGGGGAACAGTGTCTGGGGGAAAAGCCTGGTGGTTGCGGCGATCGCAGGAGCGGCGGCTTTTGCTGCGCTGGGCAAATTCAAGGGCAGCATCATCGAGGCGCTTCCGTGGGCCGGGGACTTGATTCCAGCAGCCTCCCTCGGCATCGGAATCGCCGCCTTCATGATGGTGTGGAGAAACAACCGACAAGTGCGGTTCTCCAGGCTGTTCAAGTGGGCGCTGATCGGATGGGTCGCGGTGAATGCACTCGGCATCGCCTTCGGGGAGAAATGGAAGGACGGGAACGGTGAGGAGATATTGCGATGGGAGGGCGCGCTGGTCTGGTCGGTGAACAGTGTCTTCGCAATCTTCGTGCTGATGACGGGGTTTCGCGCGCTCCGTGAGCGGAAGGATGGAAATTAATACGGCGGGCGAAGTGCTTGCGGAGGCGGCATCCACCCTCGTAAAAGACGTGGCAATGAATCACACTTGTCCGGCCGGGGGTGCGCGGTTGTCACGCATCCCGCCTTCTCACGATGCCTGACGCGCACCACGACAATTGGGACGCGCACTGGGATCGCTACGCGGGCTCGGCAAGCCAGAACCCCGCGCAGCGCATGAGGCACGAACTTGTCGCGCGCATCCTCCGCCGCAATGCGCCGGATAAAATGCGGCTGTTCGACATCGGCAGCGGACAGGGGGACATGCTCGCGATGCTGCGTCCGATTTTTCCGGGGGCGGAGTTCTTCGGCGCGGAACTGAGCGCGAGCGGTGTGGAGATCAGCCGGAAGAAGGTGCCGGATGCGACGTTTGTGGTGGCGGATCTTTTTTCGCCACCGGCGGAGGTGGAGAAATTTCGCGGCTGGGCGACGGACGCCGTCTGCTCGGAGGTGCTGGAGCATGTGGACGACCCGGTGGCGTTTCTGCGTGCGGCCAGCCCGTATGTCGCGGAAGGCGGGCGGCTCGTGGTCACGGTGCCCGGCGGGCCGATGTCGGCATTTGACAGACACATCGGCCACCGGCGGCATTTCACAAAGCGCAGCATCGCCGCCGTCTTCGCGGCGAGCGGCTTCACGGTGGATCGCGTGTACCGGGCGGGCTTCCCGTTTTTCAACCTGTATCGCGGCGTGGTGATCGCGCGCGGCGAACGGCTCGCGGGAGATGTCGAGGGGTCGCGCGGTGCGTCCTCGCTCGCGGCGTCGCTCGCGATGGCGGTGTTCCGCATGCTCTTCCATCTCAACCTCACTGACTCGCCATTCGGCTGGCAGATCGTCGCGGTGGGCCGGAAAACCGACGCATGATCATCACGCGCTCTCCTCTCAGGATTTCGCTCGGCGGCGGCGGCACGGATCTGCCGAGCTACTACCGCGAGCACGGCGGGTTCCTCATCGCGGCGGCGATAGACAAATACGTTTACATCAACGTCCACGACCGTTTCGTGGAGGGGTTCCTTTTGAAATACAGCCATCTCGAGGAGGCTGCATCGGTCGGCGAGATCAAGCACCCGATCATCCGTGAATCGCTCCGTCTGGTCGGCGTGAATGCAACGAATCTCGAAATCGCAAGCATGGCGGACATTCCCGCGGGCACGGGGCTGGGGTCGTCCGGCAGTTTCACCACGGCGTTGCTGCGAGCCCTGCACGCGCACGAGCGCATCTGGGTGCAGCCGTCGGAGCTTGCGGAGCAGGCGTGCCTCATCGAGATGGACATCCTCGGCGAGCCGGTCGGAAAGCAGGATCAATACATCGCCACGCATGGCGGCATCACGGCGTTTGAATTCCACAAGGACGGGCGCGTGGAGTCGCAGCCGGTGCAGATGAGCGAGGATACGCGCGTCGCGATGGAGGAGAACCTTCTTCTGTTTTTCACCGGATACAGCCGGAGCGCGTCAGCGATCTTGAAGGATCAAAAGCTCCGCAGCGAAAAACACGACGCCGCGATGCTGGAGAATCTCCACCTCACCAAGGATCTGGGGCGGCAGAGTCTTCGCGCGTTCGAGACGGGGGACCTCGAGGAGTTTGCAAAGCTCATGGACATCCACTGGCAGCGGAAAAAGGCGCGCACGCAGGGCATGAGCAACGACCGGATCAACGAGTGGTATGACACCGCGATGAAAAGCGGCGCGCTCGGCGGCAAGCTCATCGGGGCGGGCGGCGGGGGATTTCTCATGTTCTACGCGCATGACCGGAAACAGCTCCGGCTGGCGATGCGCGAAGCGGGGTTGCGCGAGGTGCGATTCCGCTACGACTACGAGGGCACGAAGATCGTGGCGCAGGATTAGAAATGGCGAATGACGAATGGCGAATGACGGACGGGCCTGACAGCGGCGCTGTTCGTCTTTCCCCGCTTCCCATCGCAATCCTCGCGGGCGGGCTTGCGACGCGGCTGAGGCCCGTCACGGAGAAGATTCCAAAGGCCCTCGTGCCGGTGGCGGGCGAGCCGTTTCTCGCGCATCAGCTCCGGCTCCTTCACTCGCGTGGCATCACACGGGCCGTGCTGTGCGTGGGCTATCTCGGGGAGATGATTCAGCGCGAGTTTGGCACGTCGGCGTTCGGCGTGGAACTGGCGTATTCGTTCGACGGGCCAAAGCTCCTCGGCACTGGCGGCGCGCTGCGGCAGGCGCTGCCGCTGCTCGGCGAGGCGTTCTTCGTTTTGTATGGCGACTCGTATCTGCCGATTGATTACGCCGCCGTGGCCGCGGCGTGGCAAGAGAGCGGCCGGCCCGCGCTGATGACGGTCTTCCGCAACGAAGGCGCGTGGGACACGAGTAATGTCGAATTCACGGGTGGCAGGATTGCGCGGTACGACAAAAGAGAACGCACAGCGGCGATGCGGCACATTGATTACGGCCTCTCGATCTTCCGGCGCGAGGTGTTCGATGTGTATCCGGCGGATGCGCCATTCGATCTCGCCGCTGTGCAGCGCGATCTTGCCGCGGCGGGACAGTTGGCTGGACACGAGGTCGCGCAACGCTTTTACGAGATCGGCTCACACACGGGCCTCGCCGAACTTGACCAACTTCTCCGCAAAAAATGAGCTACGCCAAGCAACACCTCGCCGAAGCCGCAAGGATCATCGGACAACTCAACCCCGACGCGCTCGAGCGCATGGTGGATCTCCTCGCGGCTGCGCGTGAGCGCGGCGGGCGGCTGTTCATCCTCGGTGTCGGCGGCAGCGCGGCGAACGCCTCGCACGCGGTGAATGACTTCCGAAAAATCTGCGGCTTCGAGGCGTATGCGCCCACGGACAACGTGAGCGAACTCACCGCGCGCACGAACGACGAGGGCTGGCCCACCGTCATCGTCGAGTGGCTCCGCGGTTCCCGCCTTCGCGCAGACGACGCGCTGCTCGTGCTGAGCGTGGGCGGCGGAAACCTGGAAAAGAACGTGAGCCCGAACCTCGTCGAGGCGCTCAAGCTCGCGAAGGAACGCGGCTCCACGATCCTCGGCATCGTCGGAAAGGACGGCGGCTACACCGCGCAAGTCGCCGATGCGTGCTGCATCATCCCGACCGTGAACCCCGCGAACATCACGCCGCATCAGGAGGCATTCCAGGCCGTGGTGTGGCATCTTTTCGTCTCGCATCCGAAGCTCAAGGTGAACGCGACGAAGTGGGAATCCACCAAGTGAGCAGGGCCGTTTTTCTCGACCGTGATGGCGTGATCAACCGGCCCGTCGTGCGGGACGGGAAGCCGTATCCGCCCATGAGTGTCGTGGAGTTCGAGCTTCTGCCCGGCGTGGCGGAGGCGTGCGAGCGGCTGAAGGCGGCGGGATTTCTCCTCATCGTGGCGACGAACCAGCCGGACGTGGGGCGCGGCACGCTTTCGTGCGAAATCGTGGAGGCGATCCATGCGAAGATGTGTGTGCTCCTCCCGATTGATCGTGTCGAGGTCTGCTACGACGCGGGGGCCGGGCATGGTCAGCCCAGTGAATTCCGCAAGCCGGCGCCGGGAATGTTGCTGCGCGCGGCGGCCGCGCTCGAAATCAATCTGGCGCAAAGCTGGATGGTTGGCGATCGGTGGCGCGATATTGACTGCGGCCGTGCGGCGGGCTGCCGGACGATCTTTGTGGACCACGGCTACGACGAGGCGCTGCGGGCGCTGCCGGATCACACGGTGCATAGTCTCACGGAGGCGGCGGAGGTGATTGCGGGCGGGAGGTAGCTGCGCTCGTCAGAGCACGGGAGCGGTGTTGTTTGGGGGACGCATTTCCCGCGTTCTTACGAACGCAGCTACGGGGGCTGTCGGCTGGTCGTAGATATTGCGTCAGCGAAGTTTCCGCGGTTTTTGCTTCACGTCTGCGCCTGCTCGCGCATCTTCCGCCGCGAAAAATGCGCGCAGTCCTTGCTCTTGAAGATGGTCGTTGTTTCGACGGTGAAACTTTCGGTGCCGCCGGCACGGTGGTGGGCGAGGCGTGCTTCAATACTTCGATGACCGGCTATCAGGAGGTGCTC
>CAMAUI010000105.1 GCA_945861385.1 Prosthecobacter debontii | reverse complement strand
TGACGCTGTTTCGCACAGCCACGCTCAGCCCGCCACGGCTTCGCCGCTTCCACAAAGCGCCAGAGGGCTGGCGCACTCCAAGGCGCAATTCGCAATCGCTAAGCGTCACCAGTTGAACTCACGCGCTGATGCCTGACGAATCTCCACCGTGGCCGCATGCGCCGACGCATCGGCTCGCTGCGACGGGGACGTATTTCGTCACTGCGGCGACCTACGGGAAGGCGCATCACTTTCGCGGTGCGGCGCGTCTCGCGGTGCTCCAGCGCGGGTTGCTGAAGTTCGCGGCGCATTACGGCTGGCAGCTCGAAGCTTGGGCTGTGTTTTCAAACCACTACCACTTCGTTGCCCACTCGCCTGACGACGCGACGACGCTGCGTCCGATGCTCAAGACGCTCCACTCCCGCACTGCCGGATGGGTGAACCGCCTCGACTCGGCGCCCGGCCGCAACGTGTGGCACAACTTCCGCGAGACGCAGCTCACGTTTGAAAAGTCGTATTTCGCGCGGCTGAACTACGTGCATCGGAATGCGGTGCATCACGGCCTCGTGCATGTTGCCAGCCAGTATCCGTGGTGCTCGGCGGCGTGGTTCGAGGGCACCGCGCCGGCTGCGATGGTGGCGACCATCGGGCGTTTCAAGACAGACACGGTGAATGTGCCAGACGATTTCGCGCCGGATGCGGACTGGTGATTTTGTGCGTTTGGAGTGCGTCAGCGCTCTGGCGTTTTGCGGAGGCGGCGGAGCGGTGGTGGGGTTGAGCGTTCTCTGCGAGTGCCACCGTTCTCCCCGCCGCGTCGCTCCGCTTCTGCCAAAGCGCCAGAGGGCTGGCGCACTCCAAAACGCCATGCGACTAACGCGCGTTTTCTAAAAAATGATCCGCTCCACCATTCGCGAAATTCTTTCGTTTCCCGACCGCCTGCGCGCGCGGCGCGAACTCGCGTCGCGCGAGCTGTGCGTGCCGGCGGGCGGGCCCGTTTTGAATTACGGCGGCGTGCTTGCAGGCGATGACCTCGTCGCGGGCGGACGCGTGAAGCTGCTGCATCTGCGCGAGCGGTGGCCGGAGGCAGAGCATTTCAACATCCTCTACCTCGTGAGCAGCGCACCGCCGGCGTGCGGCGGCGAGCTGGTGCGCTGGGCGAAGGCGCGCGGGGCGAAGTTCGTGTGGAATCAAAACGGCGTCGGCTTCCCCGCGTGGGCCGGGCGGCGCACGGCGGAGATCAACCGCCCGATGTCCGCGCTGCTGCACGCGGCGGATCATGTCGTGTATCAAAGTGAGTTTTGCCGCGAGAGCGCGGTGCGGTGGCTGGGGGCACCGCACGCGCCAGCGAGCGTGCTCATCAATCCCGCCGACACCGCGCTTTTTTCCCCTGCACCGCACGCGCCCGATGGACATGCGTGGCGGCTGCTCGCGGCGGGGACACATCATCAGCCGTACCGGGTGCTCGGCGCGCTCGAGGCGCTGCGCGTGCTCCTCGATGCGGGACATTCCGCCACGCTGACGGTCGCCGGCGAAATGCGCTGGCCCGGCGCGCATGAGGAGGCGCACGCGGCCATCTCGCGTCTGCGCCTCGCCGAGCGTGTGACGCTGCGGCCCGGATTCACGCAGGAGGAGGCGGTCGCGCTTTACCAATCCGCGCACGTGCTGCTGCATCTCAAATACGCCGACCCGTGCCCGACGGTCGTGGTCGAGTCGCTCGCGTGTGGCGTGCCCGTCGTCGCGCTGCGCGGCGGGGGAATGCCCGAGCTGCTCGGCGATGATGGCGGCGAGATGATTTACGTCGAGCCGAGTTGGGAAAAGGCGACATATCCGCCGCCGCGCCGGGTCGCCGCGGCAGTTGCGCGCATCATGCGTGAATGGCCCGCGCGCTCGGCGGCGGCGCGTGCGCGTGCGGTGGCGTGTTTTGAAAAGGAGGCGTGGGTCACGGCGCACGCCGGGATTTTCGGGGGATTGCTGTGCTGAGCGAACGTAAATTCATGGAGTGTGGCAAACCTCTGGGGCTTTGGCAGGAGCCCCTCGGCAGGCTCGGGGCCTCGAGCTTGTCGAGACGGCGGAGCGACGCGGCGGAAATGGCGGTCGTATGCAAAGCCACGGTGAGCCCGCCACGGCTCCGCCGCCTCCACAAAGCGCCAGAGGGCTGGCGCACTCCAAGAGCTGCCGCACTTACGCGGGCCTTTCCAAAATGACGATCACCGTCCTCATGTCCGTCCGCAACGGGCTGCCGTTCGTGGCGGATGCTGTGCGTTCGGTGCTCGCGCAGTCGCTTGGCGAATTTGAGTTCCTCATCCTCGACGACGCCTCGATGGATGGGACGCGCGATTTTCTCCGCACGCTCGACGACCGGCGTGTGCGAGTGATCGAGGTGGCGGAGAACATCGGCCTCACGGCGGCGCTGAACGTCGGGCTGCGTGAGGCGAAGGGAGAGTTCATCGCGCGGCAGGATGCGGATGATGTGTCGCATCCGCGCCGGATCGAGTTGCAGCTCGCGTTTTTGAAGGCGAACGCGAAGTGCGCGGTCGTGGGCTCACAGGCGCGGCTGGTGGATGCGCGCGGGCGTTCGCTCGGCAAAAAGAATTTTCCGCTCGCGCACGCCGGCATCCGGCTCGCGCACTTGTTCGACAACGCGCTTGCGCATTCCGCGGTGATGTTCCGCCGCGCGGCGGTGGATGGCTACGACGAGACATTCAGCGCATCGCAGGATTACGAGCTGTGGTCGCGGCTCGGCGAGCGGCACGAGCTGGCGAATTTGCCGCAGCGGCTCGTCACGCTGCGTGTCGTCGCGGGCGGGATCACGCAGACGCACAGGCGCCCGGAGCTGATCCGGCGCGTGCAGGCCGCGCACTTCGAGCGGCTCACTGGCAAGGCCGCGAGCGATGCGGATCTCGATTTGATCGCGTTGTTTCGCACGCGCGTCGTGCCGGAGCGGTTGCGAGAGTTTCGCGCGTTGCTCGAGGAAGTGGCCGCCGAATGTGGCGATGGCTCCGCTGATTTCCACCGCACGCTCGCGCTCATCCACGAGCGCATCGGCTACAACCTGCTTACGCTTTCGCGCCGCGCGGGGCTCGGCGAGATCGCACGCGCGATGAAGGCGTGGCCGCCGGCGATCCTTTCCGTGCCATGGTGGCGCGTCGCCGGTCTGTGCATGTTTGGCGACAACGCGCGTCGCGTGTGGGGGAGGGTGGTTCGATGAAATTCCTCTTCCTGTCCAGCTACGCGCATCTCGCGCTCGATCCGGCTGCGGAGCGGGCGGCGGGCGGTGCGGAGTTGCAGGTCGCTTTGCTTGCACGCGAACTTGTGTCGCGTGGGCATGAGGTCGTGATCGTCGGCGGCGACGAGGGGCAGGCGGAGCGTGTGATCGAGGGGGTGCGCACGCGGATTGGAGGGCGGTTTCACACAGGGGGCGCTTGGGACACGTTGTGTGCGCTGCCTCGCGTGCTCAGCATCATCCGCGAGGAGCGTCCGGATTACACGTGCTTGCTGGGCTGGACGGCGTGGCTCGGCTTTCTTCTGCGCGCACGGCGGTTCACGAAATTGGTCTATATCTGCGGAAGCGACGCGGAGGTGGACGGTGGCTACCGGCGCGCGAACCGGCTGCGCGGGTGGCTTTTTGAAAAGGGCGTGCGCGGCGCGGATCAACGATTCGGGATGAGCGAACATCAGGCAGGGATGATGCGCGAGGCGGGGATGACGTGCGGAATGTATCGGAATCTTGTGATGCGACGGACCGACTCCTGCCCGCAGGCCGGGAAGGACGTGGATTTTCTGTGGGTGTCGCGCTGCATCGCGCTGAAGCGCCCGCACCGCTTCCTCGATCTCGCGGAGGCCTTGCCGGACGCGCGCTTCGAGATGATCGCGCCCGCGGAGGACCGCGCGCTTTTCGATACGGTAAAGGCACGCGCCGGGCGTCTCGCGAACGTGGAGTTCCACGAGCGGGTGCCATACCGCGAGGTGCAGCGGCATTTCGACCGGGCCGAGGTTTTTGTGAACACGAGCGAGTTCGAGGGTTTCCCGAACACGTTCATCCAGGCCGGGCAGGGAGGGGCGACGATCCTTTCGCTGCTTGTGGATCCCGACGAATTGCTCAGCGTCCACAGGGCGGGCCTGTGCGCGGCGGATGACTGGGAGACGTTTCTCGAGGATGCGCGGGAGTTGGTCGCCGACATGGAAGCGCGGCGTGCGCTTCAGCGGAGGACGGCCGCGATTGTCGCCGACTGGCACGACAACGTGCGCAATGTGGACGCGTTTCTCGCAGGGCTTCCGAAATGAAAACGCGTGTCCTGCACATCATAGACAGCCTCGACCTTGGCGGCGCGCAGGTGGTCGTCGAGAACCTCATCCGGCATGGTGACCGTGAGCGTTTCGAGTTCGAGGTCGCGACCCTTCAGGGGCGGGGTGTTTTCTGGGAGCGGATCGCGCGGCTCGGCGTGCCGGTGCATTCGCTCTCCCCGCGGAAGTGGCTCCCACTCTACGTCCCGCGCCTGCTGTGGCTTCTTGCGAGGCGACATTTCGATGTCGTCCACTGCCATCTCGTCTGGTCCAACATCATCGCGAAACCACTGGCCGCGCTCTGCGGAGTGCGGACGCGGATCAGCCACGACCACTGCAACGACAAGTCCGAGATGTCCGCGCCCGTGCGCCTGCTCGACCGCTGGATGAACCGGCTTTCCACGAAGGTCATCGCGGTTTCGGAAAGCACGCGCGCCGGGCTGCTGGCTGATGGGCGCCTGGCGGAAGGGCGGGTGGTGACGATTTACAATGGGATAGACACGGGCGCGCATCGCGCACGCCCGGAGCGGCGCGCGGAGGCCCGCGAGCGGTTCGGGATTCCCGCGGATGCCTTCGCCGTGGGAGGCATCGGACGGCTCACGTTTCAAAAGAACTTCCCGCTTTTCGTCGAAGTCGCCGCGGAAGTGTGTCGGACTGATGCGCGCGCGCATTTCATCATCGCCGGCACCGGGCCGGATGAGGCGGAACTGCGTGCGCAGATCGGACGGCTGGGCCTTGCGGATCGGGTGCGGCTGGCCGGATTTGTCGGGGACATGGCCGCACTTTATCCGGCGCTCGACTGCCTGTTGCTTACATCACGCTACGAGGGTCTGCCGATCACCATGCTCGAGGCGATGGCGTGCGGTGTGCCGATCGTGGCGGGCAACCTGGACGGGATGCGTGAAATTCTCCGTGACGGAGAAACCGCGATGCTCGTCAGCCCGGGCGAAGCCGGGCCCTATGTGGAACGGGTGCGTCATCTGATCTCCGAGTCGGACGCCGGAGTGCGTCTCGCGAAGGCCGCGCGATCGCTGGCGGAGGCGAAACTATCCGCAGGCAGCGCAGCACGCGCCGTCGAGCGCCTCTACACACCAGCCCGGGAACCCTGAGCCGGAACGATGCAGTTGGTGCGGCGCGATGCGTCCGGAACACAGGCTTCCAGCCTGTGCGGTGGGCAGGCCTCATGCCTGCAGCGTCCGCACCATTCGGTGCATGGGTCAGCGGGCTGGAAGCCCACTGTTCGCACAGGCTGGAAGCCTGTGTTCCACTTCGCCGCGCTCCCGCAACTGCATCGTTCCGGCTGAGGGCACAGCCGCCATTCATTCATCCCAAACGCCGTGCCGGCCCGCTGCCGGACACGGCGTTTTCTTTTCCCCCCACCAGCCCCTGCCTTCACCCTTGCGTTCGGCTTGCCGGGCCACGTAGCCTCCGCGCCCAGCCGATGAAATACCTCCGAATCCTTGCCGTCTGCACCGCGTTCTTCGCGGACGGGCGCGTCCATGCCCAGGCGCCAGCGGATATTCTTCCGCCGCCGGAGCCTCCAGCCAGTGCGGGCGAGCAGCGGTTTTCGGACATCCCGATAGACATCGCCGCTGAGAAACTGGACGCATCCGGCGAATTCGCGACCGCCTCGGGGAACGTGCAAATCACTTACGGCGCGACGACGATCTACTGCGACGAGGCGCAGTACGACCCAAATACCCGCGACGTGATCGTGAACGGCAACGTGCGCATCTACCGCGATGGCCGGCTCGTGACCGCGGAGCGCGCGGTGTACAACCTTGAGACGAAGGACATCACCGCGGCGGCCGTGCGCGGCGAGTCGCAGCCGTTCCTTTTCTCCGGCACGTCGTTCCAGAACATCGGGAGTGGCTCGGGCTATCTGGTGAAAGACGGCTTCTTCACCACGAGCGACGCGGCGAATCCGGACTGGTCATTCCGTGCGCGACGGGTGCGCATCTACCCGAACGACCGCATCATTTTCACGGACGTGAAGCTCTACATCGGCAACACGCCGGTGATGTGGTTCCCCTACGTCTTCCAGTCACTGAACCAGCGGAACGCATTCACGATTACGCCGGGCTACAGCTCGCTGTGGGGGGGCTACGTGCTCTCGAACTACACTTTCCCGCTCTCGGACACCATGGGCGGCACTGTGCGGCTGGACTACCTCAGCTCGCGTGGGCCGGCGATCGGCTTCGACACCGAGTGGGAGGGTGGCGAGAAAAAGGAGAGCTGGGGAAATTTCACCTCCTACTTCATCAATGACTCGACCCCCGACTTGAACCGCACGGCGCTTGCGCGCGAATCCGTGGATGCCGGCCGTTACCGTGTGACCATGAAGGCGCGGCAGTACCTCACGGATGACATCTACGCCACGGTGGATGTCGGCCTTTTGAGCGATGAGCGGGTGCTGCAGGATTTCTACGAGGCTGAGTTCCGGGAAAATCCAAACCCCCGGAATGCGCTGAGCATCACGAAACTCGGGGATGACTACGCGCTGACGCTCCTCGCACAAAAGCAGTTCAATGAATTCTACGACGGCACCGAGCGACTTCCCGAGCTCGCGCTCGAAATCACGCGACAGCCGCTTTTCGGCACGAAGTTTTTCTATGAGGGCGAGACGAGCGCGGGGCGCTACAACCGCAATTTCGCCGACGGCTCGCCATTCGTGGACTACGATTCGTCGCGCTTCGACTCGTTCCACCAGATCCTCTACCCGCAGACCTATTTCGGCTGGCTGAGTGTGGTGCCGCGCATCGGCGTGCGGGCGACATGGTACTCGGACAGCGGGCGAATCGCGCCGTTGACCATCACGGAGACAAACATCCTCGCGGATGGGTCAACGCAGGAACTGACGCGCATCGAAAATCGCCTGATTGACCAGGGCTCGCTCTTCCGGCCTGTGTTCAACGCGGGCGTGGAGGCTTCGTTCAAGGCATCAAAGGCCTACGAAAACGTCCAGAGCCGGACATGGGGGCTCGATGGCCTGCGTCATGTCGTCCAGCCGTACGCAAATCTGAGCTTCGTTTATTCCGGTGAGGACGCGCGCGACATTCTCCAGTTCGACCGCCTCCAGCGCTCCTCGCAGCTTCCGCAGATTGATTTCCCGGCGTTCAACACCATTGATTCGATTGATGACTGGAACATTCTCCGCCTCGGAGTTCGCAACCGCCTCCAGACCCGCCGTGACAACACGACCTTCAACTGGCTGGAGCTGACGTCCTACTTCGACATCCGCTTCGACAGCCTGCGGATAGGCGGGCTGGATCCCGATGGCGGGACATTCTCGAATTTCGTGAACCGGCTCCGCTGGACGCCGCTCTCGTGGGTGAATGTGCAGCTCGACGGCCAATTTCCACTTTTCGACGAGGGCTTCAACGAATTCAACACACGCATCAACCTCCTCGCGAATGATCGCACGCAGATCAGCCTCGGCCACCGCTACATTGATGGCAACGCGCTCTTCCAGGACAGTTCGCAGCTCGATGTGGGCGCGTATTTCCGGATCAACGACAACTGGGCGTTCAGCTTCCGTGAGACTTACGAATTCACCGACAGCCTTCTCCAGGGCCAGCGGTACGAGCTTCACCGCGACCTCTCCAGTTGGGTCGCCAGCCTCGGCGTCATCACCCGCAACAACCGCAGCGGCGGTGAAGAGGTGACCGATTACGGCGTGATCCTCACCTTCACGCTGAAGGATCTCCCCGACGTGAAACTCCCGGTCAGCTTCGATCCCTCGGGAAGCGGCTCAAGCGGACGGTAATCGCGGGTGGCGGAAAAATCCCCGGCCCGCCGCCGTGCTCCGTGGCGGTCGCACCGCGTCGCTCTAATAAACCCGCCGGCTGAGGCCTTGACCGGATGCCAGGTCGCCGGGAAATTTTACGGCGACACACCTGCTTCGTGAACCGCTTCATCGCATCCATATTTGCCCTCCTTCCTGTCACCAGCGGCGCTCTTGCAGCCGGTGCGCTCCCCACTGCGGAGCAGACCGCCTTCTTCGAAAAAAACGTGCGGCCCGTGCTGGCGGAGTCGTGCTTCAAATGCCACGGGCCGGAGAAACAAAAAAACGGCCTCCGCCTGGATTCGCGGGAAGCACTGCAAAAGGGCGGCGAAGACGGCCCGATCATCACGCCGGAGAATCCCGATGCGAGCGTGCTGATCCGCGCACTGCGGCGCGAGGGTGAGCACCCGATGCCGCCCAAGGAAAAGCTGCCACCAGGGCAGGCTGAGTTGCTCGTGCAGTGGGTGAAAATGGGCGCGCCGTATCCAGAGACGCCCGCCGCGGCGAAGGACAAATTGCCGGATCCGGCGAAGCACTGGGCTTTTCAGCCGGTGCGCAAACCGGGCGAACCGCAGGTCAGGGATGCGGCGTGGGTGAAGTCACCGGTTGACCGCTTCGTGCTGGCGAGACTTGAGAGCAAAGGGATGGCGCCATCGAAGCCAGCGGACCGCCGCACGCTGATCCGGCGTGCGACTTTCGATCTCATCGGACTCCCACCGACCGCGGAGGAGATCGAGGCATTTGAAAAAGACGCATCGGGCGAGGCCTTCGCCAGGGTGATTGACCGGCTGCTCGCGTCACCGCGCTACGGCGAGCGGTGGGGGCGGCACTGGCTGGATGTGGCGCGCTACTCGGACACGAAGGGATACGTCTTCGAGGAGGAGCGGCGTTATCCTTACGCCTACACCTACCGCGACTGGGTGATCCGCGCGCTCAACGAGGATATGCCATACGACAAGTTCCTTGTTGCGCAGATCGCGGCGGACCAGATGCCCGGCGGCGATGCGCGCGACCTTGCGGCGATGGGCTTTCTTACGCTCGGGCGCCGCTTTCTGAACGACAAGGCCGACATCATTGACGACCGCATTGATGTCGTCGCACGCGGCACGATGGCGCTGACAGTGGCTTGCGCGCGCTGCCACGACCACAAGTATGATCCGATCCCGACGGCGGATTACTACTCACTCTACGGCGTCTTCGCGAGTTCGACCGAGCCGAAGGAACTTCCACTGCTCGGCGTGCCGGAACAGGGAGCGGGACATCAGCGTTTCCAAAAGGAACTCGCTGCACGACAGGCGAAGGTTGATGAATTTCTGCAGAATAAGCGGGCCGAATTGGAGGTGAAGCTGCGCACGGCGCAGAAGATCAAGGACGCGATGCTCTCGGCGCATGAGGCGCGCGGGGTGGCGGAGGACAGGCTCAAAGCCATCGCTGAAGCGCACGACCTGAAAGTCCCGGCCGTTGAGCAATGGCAGCGTTTCCTCGACGAGCGTGCGAAGGAACACGACCCGGTCTTTGCGCCGTGGAATGCGCTCTCTCCGCTGCCCCACGATCAAATCGCGGCAAAGTCCGCCAGCCTCATCGCCAGCCCCGATCCTAAAAAGCCGTGGAATCGCGTGGTTGTCCAGGCGTTGCAGGCCAGCCCGCCGAAGGACGTGCGCGAAGTCGCCGCCATTTACGGCAGGGTTCTGAATCAATTCGCCGGCAGCGCCACTGCGCTGCCCGACCCCGACGAAGAGGCGATCCGGAAGATGGTGCGCTCGCCGGAGTCACCAACGAGCGTCGCGCTTGACCGGGTCGGGGAATTATTGGCGCGTGATGACCGCAACAAATTGACGGGGCTTCGCAAGAAGCTGGATGCGTGGCACGTCGAGTCTTCCGATGCGCCGCCACGGGCGATGGTGATGAACGACCTGCCGCAGCCGGTCGAGCCGCGCATTTTCAAACGCGGGAAGGCGAGCACACCCGGCGACGCAGTGCCGCGGCAGTTTCTCCAGGTCCTCGCGGGCAGGGAGCGGAAGCCTTTTCAAAAAGGCAGCGGCCGGCTCGAATTCGCGCAGGCCATCGCGAGCAGAGACAACCCTCTCACGGCTCGCGTCGCCATCAATCGCGTGTGGATGCATCATTTCGGTTCCGGGCTCGTGCGGACGCCCGGAGATTTCGGCATGCGCAGCGATGCGCCGGTGCAGCCGGAGTTGATTGACTACCTGGCCGCCCGCTTCGTCGGGGACGGGTGGTCGCTGAAAAAACTCCACCGCCTCATCATGCTTTCGGCCACTTATCAGCAGGGCAGCGACGACAACCCGGCATACCGGCTCGCAGATCCTGAAAACCACCTCCTGTGGCGGATGAACCGCCAGCGGCTCGACTTCGAGGCGATGCGTGATTCGCTGCTCGCAGCCTCGGGACGCCTCGAACTCACCCCAGGCGGGAGGCCCGTGGATTTGAAATCCAACCGGCGGACGATTTACGCCAACATTGACCGGCAGAACCTGCCCGGCCTTTTCCGCACGTTTGATTTCGCCAGCCCCGATGCGATGACGCCGCAACGCTTCACCACCGTCGGCCCGCAGCAGGCGCTGTTCATGATGAACAGCCCGTTCATCGCGGCGCAGGTGAAAAATCTCGCGACGCGCCCTGAGTTTGAACAACTGCGAAAAGACGAGGAGCGCATCCAGTTTCTCTACCGGCGCATCCTCGCGCGAGCGGCGGAGCCGGAGGAGTTGAGGGCCTCCCTCCAGTTCGTGGCCGGTATCACTCCGAAGATCGGGCAGGTTCCACAGAGCCAATGGCGATACGGCTTTGGCTCGTTCGATGAATCCACCAGGACCGTCACATTCGCACCGATGCCGCATTGGACCGGTACCGCGTGGCAAGGAGGGCCGAAGCTCCCCGACCCGAAAACCAACTGGGTCGTGCTGGATGCCAGCGGAGGTCATCCCGGCAATACCCAGCAACTCACTGCCATCCGGCGCTGGATCGCGCCCCGCAACGCCACGATCGCCATCAGCGGCACCCTCTCGCGCGACGCCACAGTCGGCGACGGCATCCGTGCACGTGTCGTCGCGAGCCGGCTCGGTGTGGTCGGGCAGTGGATCATCGAGACCTCCGGAAAACTCCCCGCCAACGTGGAACGCATCGAGGTCAGACAAGGCGACACCGTGGATTTCATCGTGGATTGCCGCGCCGGGGAAAACAGCGACTCGTTCGACTGGGCACCCGTGATTCGCGCGCTCGACGGCGATGGGGCGCTCTGGAATGCTCACGACAACTTCGCCGGCCCGCCTGCGCCACAGCTCGATCCTTGGGAAAAATTCGCGCAGGTCCTGCTGGTATCGAATGAGTTTGTTTTTGTGGACTGACCCATGAATCACCACGCGCCAAGACCCGCCGATTGCTTTCTGACCCGCCGCGATTTTTTGCATCGCTGCGGCATGGGCATAGGCGCGCTGGCCTTGAGCAACATCATGGCCTCTGCCGGGCAGGCTGCGGCGAGCTTCAATCCGCTCACGCCGAAAGCGCCGCATTTTCCAGCGAAGGCCAGGCGCGTCATCCATCTGTTCATGAATGGCGGTCCGTCGCAGGTGGACACTTTCGATCCCAAGCCCGCGCTCACCAAGTACCACGGCAAGCCTCTGCCGCTCGATCTCAAGACCGAGCGCAAGACCGGTGCGGCGCTCGGCTCGCCGTTCAAATTCCAAAAGTACGGCCGGAGCGGCATCGAGGTCAGCGAGCTTTTCAAGAACACCGCGCAGTCCATTGATGACATCTGCGTGATCCGCTCAATGCACGCCGACGTGCCCAACCACGAGCCTTCGCTCATGCTCATGAACTGCGGGGATGCGCGGCAGATCCGGCCCAGCATGGGTTCGTGGGTCACCTACGGCCTCGGCAGTGAAAATCTGAATCTGCCCGGCTACATCTCCATGTGCCCCGGCGGCATGCCGATCCAGGAATCGCAAAACTGGCAGGCCGGCTTTTTGCCCGGCGCCTTTCAGGGCACCTATCTCGACACGAAAAACACGGACGTCGAAAAGCTGATCGAAAACATCCGCAACACCTCCATGACCTCGCGCGAGCAGCGCCAGCAACTCGACCTGCTCCTTGCATTGAACGAGCGCCACAAGCAGCGCCGGCAGCAGGACGCGCAGCTTGAGGCGCGCATCCAGTCCTTCGAGCTCGCCTACCGCATGCAGATGGAAGCCGCCGACGCCTTCGACATCTCGAAGGAGCCTGCGCACATCCGCGCGATGTATGGGGAAGGCGTGCAAGGCCGGCAGATTCTGATCGCCCGGCGGCTCATCGAGCGCGGTGTGCGCTTCGTGCAGGTCTGGCACGGTGAGGGCCAGCCGTGGGACAGCCACGATGACATCGCCATCAACCACCGGCGGCTTGCCGGTGAGTGCGACCAGGCCATCGGCGCACTGTTGCGCGATTTGAAACAGCGCGGCCTGCTCGACGAGACGCTCGTCATCTGGGGCGGTGAGTTCGGGCGCACTCCGGTCGTCGAGCTGCCGACGCCCGGCGCCAACGCCGGCAAGACGAACGGCCGCGACCACAATCACCACGGCTTTTCCATGTGGCTGGCCGGCGGCGGCGTGAAAGGCGGCCACGTCCACGGTGCGACCGACGAGTTCGGCTTCAAGGCCGCGGAGAAACCCGTTCACATCCACGACCTCCACGCGACGATTCTGCATCTGCTCGGTTTCGATCACGAGAAACTCACCCACCGCTACGCCGGCCGCGATTTTCGCCTGACCGACGTGCATGGGAACGTCGTGCGGGAAATCCTCGCGTAGGACGCGCGCCAAGGCATCGCCCTTGCCAAGCTGCGCCACATGCTGTTTCCCTCTGCCCGCATGACACTGGCGGATCTCCAAGCCATCTACGACACACCGTTTTTCGACCTCATCACCCGCGCGCGGCGGGCGTACCTCGATCACTGGAAGGAAAACGAAGTGCAGCTCTGCACCCTTCTCTCCATCAAGACCGGCGGTTGCTCCGAGGACTGCGGCTACTGCGCGCAAAGCTCCCGCTACAACACCGGCGTCGAGCGCGAGTCCCTCATGACGCCCGACGCCGTCGAGGCCGTCGCGCATCGCGCGAAAGAAAACGGCAGCACCCGCTTCTGCATGGGCGCTGCGTGGAAGGGCGTCCGCAGCGGCGACCCGCGTTTCGAAAGCGTGCTCGAGAGTGTCCGCCGCGTCGCAAAGCTCGGCATGGAAGTCTGTGTCACCCTCGGCCAGCTCGGCGAGAGCGAGGCCTGCCAGCTCCGCGAAGCGGGCGTCACCGCCTACAACCACAACATTGACACCTCGCCCGAGCACTACCCCGAGATCGTCACCACCCACACTTTTCAGGATCGCCTCGACACCATCGGCCACGTCCAAAAATCCGGCATGAGTGTCTGCTGCGGCGGCATCATCGGCATGGGCGAGACCGAGCGGGACCGCCTCCGCATGCTCGAGATCCTCACCAATTTCGACCCGCCCCCCGAGAGCGTCCCCATCAACTGCCTCATGCCCATGCCCGGCACACCGCTCGACGAACAGCCACCCGTGGACATCTTCCAGCTCATCCGGCTTATCGCCACCACGCGCATCGCGCTGCCGCGAGCAAAGGTGCGCCTCAGCGCGGGTCGCACGCGCCTCACCCGCGAGGGCCAGGCGCTGTGCTTCTTCGCCGGGGCGAATTCGATCTTCTACGGCGACAAGCTCCTCACCGCCGCAAACCCCGGGGCTGATGCCGACCGCCAGCTCCTCGCCGATCTCGACCTCAAGCCACAAGCGCCCTTTCAAAGCGAGCACGGCCCGCACGAGCACGCAGGGAGCGGGACGGCAATGGCCTGCCTCGCGTAGTCGCGCGATGGGCTTCCGCGCCGGATGATCGGCTCGTTGGCGGAGCCGTGCTACTTGCCGGTGCGCGTGGTCGGCTTGCCTCCGGCGGTCTCGTTGAAAATCTCGCCGGGCGCGTCGCCGTACGCTTCAAACGAAACGATCTTCGGTTCGCCTGCGGTTGCCCTGAGGATGGCCAGCCGGGCCTTTCGTGTCGTGCGGCTGACAATGGGGGCGATGAACTCCCCCCCGATGGCCGCGCCGTTGAAGCAGCCCACCCAGTCCGACTTTCCCTCGTC
>CAMAUI010000104.1 GCA_945861385.1 Prosthecobacter debontii | reverse complement strand
CTCTTCCGCCTCTGCGCCAACACCGACCCGCAACGCGACAGCCTCTTCACCAAAGGCCCGTCCGACGTGCTCGACCACGCCACCAGCGAAATCGCCAGCGGCAGCAAACTCGGCATAGACGCGACGAAGAAAATTTCGGGTGAAGGCTTCAAACGCCCCTGGCCACCGCTCATCAAGATGGATGCGGCGGTGAAGGCCAAGGTGGAAAAACTTTTCAATCCGTAGCAGCCGACGTGTAACGAGCTTGTGGCAAACTTTCGGTGAAAGTAATCTAATCGCCGTGCCGAAATCAAAAACACCACGCCAACCCAAGCCGCTTTATCGGATCAAGCCGCCGAAGCCGGTCAACCATGAACTTGTTCATGCCACGCCGATTGAGGCCGCGCACTTTGCACTCCGCGAGGACGGCTCGATTGCCGTCGAACGCCGCGAGGAAAAGCGCGCCCCGACGCTGACCTACTCCGATCCCGCCCGCAGCCTCTGGCTATACCACGGCAACTGCTTCGAGTTGCTCGACGCCATCGCTGCGAAGTATCCCGAAGGCCGCTTCGACTGCATCTTCGCCGACCCGCCCTATTTCCTCTCCAACGGCGGCATCACCTGTCACGCCGGCAAAATGGTGAAGGTGGACATCGAGCGCTGCCTGCTGGCTTCCACCAGCGAAGGCGACATCGTGCTCGACCCGTTTCTTGGTGGCGGAACAACCGCCGTTGCCTGTGTCAGAAACAAGCGCGGTTGCGTCGGAATCGAGATGGATGAAGCGCACGCGAATCTGTGTGTGAGGCGGATCAAGGCGGAGTCCGAAAAGGGCGAAGGAGAATTGTTCAAATGAAAAGGGGAGAACTGTAATGGAACGGAACGAAGCTGTTCAAAAGCTCAGGGAGTTACAGGATCAAGACTTGCGCCCGCTCGCTATTCGGGTTTGAACGTGCGCAGTTGCCGGCTGGCGTCCCGGAGCACTTCCACCCGCCGCCGCCACGCCTGTTGCCCCAGGTAATCGGACGGCAGAATCCGGCCCGGCAGCAGCGGATCGTTGATCGCCGCGTCCAGGCCATCCCGCAGTCGCGGGACTCCGCCGCCGCCCAGCGCAGCAACGACTTCGCCGTCGCGTCGTTCCGCAGCGCGCCGCCCGGTCGCTCACCGAGGAGTTTCAGATGCCGGGCATAGCGGCGGTTGATGCGCTCGAAATCTCACGCGCCCGCGACGTTTTCCACGTCCGATTCGCCCGCGCACGGTCGCGCTTCGATTCACAGGCTTGTCGCGCCGCCGTAAACGCGATAGCTTGTCCACCATGAGCGCAACATTGACGATCAATCTGGATTCAGACGTTCTCCAACTTGCAGAGCAGGAAGCCCGGTCGCGGCACACGACATTGCCCGAAGTGGTCGCCCATCAGTTGCGCGTGATGGCCCGCAACTGGCAGGACAGCCGGTCGGGCAAGACGCCGGTCACGGATGCGTTGCGCGGCGCGGTGAAGTTGCCGCCGGATTTCGACGAACGCGCCGCCTTGACGGAGGAATTGCAAAAGAAGCATGGCGTCCAAGGATAAAATCTTCCTGGACACCGATGTCGCGCTGGATCATCTGGCCGACCGCCAGCCCTTCGCCGAATACGCTCACCGGCTGTTTGCTCTGGCTGAGGGACGCGAACTCACCGTCTGCGTCTCGTCGCTCTCGTTCAGCAACCTCTACTACATTCTGCGGAAGCTGAAAGGACACCCGGACACATTGGCTCTGCTCGGGAAATTGAAGCTGCTGGTGCGTGTCTCCGCCGTGAGCGAAATGGAAATCCAGTCCGCGATTTCATCGCAGTTCAAGGATTTCGAGGACGCGATTCAGCATTTCACGGCGAAGGCCGAGGGTGGCATCAGCGCAATCGTGACCCGCAACACGGACGACTATTCCGCCAGTGAGATTCCGGTTTTGTCGCCCGAGGAATTCCTCGCCAAACTCGAATCCGCGGCTGCGTAACGAGGACTACGCGTTCGCCTGCCGCACCACCCGCATGATGGCTTCCTGGACATCCGCGCCTTTGGAGTGGAGTGGATTGATGCCGCGTGCAAGGGCGAGGCGCATTTTCAGGAGACGACTGCGGCTGGGATCTTCCGCTGCGCGCACCAAATCAATCTTCGCCAGTTCGGCCTGCTGGTCCTGGGCGGGATTGAAGAAGTCGTTGAGTTCGCTGCATTGATGGCACACGCCTGTCTTGCTGATGAGCGCGCAGCGGTGCTCGAAGACGCGCTCCATCGTCGCACGCGCGTCGTGCAGCAGGTGTTTGAAGACGCCGAGGGTGACGCCGATGATTTCCGCGCCCTCGATGGCGGTGAAGCTGTAGATGTCGGCGAGCATCACGGCGAGCTGCTGTTCCAGCGGCAGCGTCTTCATGATGCAGGTGAGGCAGAAGTCTATGTGCTCGCGAATTTCGAACCGGCGCGCCTCGGACTCGCGCGCGACGCGGCGGAATTTCTCGGCGGTTTCCGGCCCAGACTCGGCCAGCGCGCGAGCGCGGTCTTGCGCCTCCACCGGCCAGCGCTGCCTGGCGCGGTGATGGTCGCGGGCCACCGATGTGGCGATGGTGAAAAGCCAGGTGCGAAAGCTGGAGCGGCCCTCGAATTTCGCCAGGTTGCGGAACACGCGCACCCAGACGACTTGAGCGAGGTCTTCGGCGTCCTCGCGGCAGGCGGTCATGCGGTAAAGGTAGGAACGGATTTCGCGACCGTGCGCGGTCATCAGTTCGTTGAAGGCGGCCTCGTCGCCCGTCCGCGCGGCGGCCACAAGTTGTTTTTCATCCGGGATCATCGGCGCGGTCATCATACTACGCTTCCTTCGCCGATGCGGCAGTTTTCCAGAGCGTTTCCGCCGTGGCGGCGATGGCGAACGATTCCGCCAGCGCGACGACGGCCCAGAACGACAGTTCCACCGCGATGAGCGGCAACGGTTCGCCAAGCTGGTTGAACGGCGTGAAGAATTCCCAGAACAGGAAGGTGAGCGCGAACCGGAGTCCCGCCAGCCGGAGCGCCCGCGGGCAGATGCCGACCGGCCACGCCGGCGAGAGCAGTCGGTAAGTGACGGCCTGCATGAACGCGAAGACGAACAGTCCCGCGATGATGACGTGTGGTTTCGCCACGACGAGCGGCAGTGGTTCGAGTTTCGTCCAGACGGCGATGAGCTTGGCGCTTTGGATTTCCGGGTTGAGCAGGACGCCGTGGCCATTCACGCCGAAGCCAATCAACCGAAAGGTGAGGAACATGGCGGCATTGAACGCAGCCCAGCCCGCCGCCGCGGTCGTCAGCATTTTGAGAAAGCATTTCATGCCAACTATAGACGACGACCCTGGCAATAGTGATCGGCCTCTGGGGCATGGGGCAGATGATGTTCACTAAATACATCGTCGTGCTGGACGACGATGTGGACGTGCACAACACCACCGTCCCGACCCGTCGTGACCGCTCATCAAGATGGATGCCGCGGTGAATGGCGAAGGTGGAGAAACTTTTCAACCCGTAGCGGCCGACGTGAGGAGGCTCAAACTTGTCCGCCGAGAATCCCAACGGGATTCCGTCCCAGAGCCCAAGGTTGCGAGGCACGAGCTACCTTGGGTGTGTGTCCCCAAATGGAAACCAACCCCAACGGGGTTGCGACCAAAACCATTCGATTGGCGTCGCGACGAATTTGCGGCAACCGGGTTGCGGTTGTTCCCGTTTTGCCACGTTCACCCAAGGTATGCGCGGATGCGCCAACCTTGGGCTTTGGGCCGCAGGCCCGTTGCGGCTGGCGAACGGACCGACGCTTCGATACGATTCGCGTATGAAATTCTGGCTCGACCTTTTTACAGGGACTACGTGGGACGAGTTCCGCAATTCAGGCGCTCGCGTTTCAGGCTTCTGCAACCGCATGCGGAATCTCTGCGGGTGGAAGTTCCCACCTTTTGCTCGTGCTCATGCTCATGCTCCAAAGCCCACAACAAGAGCAGGAACATGAAGTAAGAGAGCAGCCCGCCAAAAGCTGGGATGCGTCCTTGGAGGCCAGCCGTGGATTCGTGCTACTTGCGCAGGAATACGAAGGCGCCGCGCTTGTTGCCCACCACGACATCCGGTTTTTTGTCCCCGTTGATGTCCGTGGCCATCACCTGCGTGCCGACCCCGCTTTTGTCATCAATCAAATGCGCGGTCCACGTCGCCTTGCCGCCCGCGCGCTTGAGCTCGAACCACCACAGGACCGGCGGTGCGCCGGGCTCCGGGTCGCCGCCGGGGCCATGGGCCCATACGCGCTTGCCGGTGATGAGATCCAGCGTGCCGTCGCCATTCATGTCCGCGAGATCCATGGCGTGCGGCTGGGAAAAGATCGCCGCAGTTTCGCCTTCGCCGGGCTTGCTGCCGACGATCAGGTGCTTCGTCCAGCCGATGGCCCCGCCGTCATTGGTCTGCTCGAACCACGCGACTCCCCACGCATGCGCCGCAAGACTGGTGATCACATCAGTCTTCCCGTCTCCGTTCACGTCGTAGCCAAACATCTGCGCGCCCATCCCGAAGCGCACCTCGTGGCGTGTCCACGGCGTCGTCCCGTCCCAATTCGCCGGCTGCTCCCACCAGCCCTCGCCCTCCAGAATGTCCGTGCGCCCGTCGCCGTTGATGTCGCCATGGCCGATCCCGTGGGTGAATTTCTGGAACCGTCCCTGCGGCGCACCGGTGACATTCTTCCACGTCCATGCCGCCGCGGGATCCTTCGTATTGCGGGTGGCAAATCCGAGCCCGCCCTTGCTCATGCAGAGAAGATCCGGCTGCTTGTCCCCGTCAATGTCCACAAACATCGGCGACTCGTTATCCGTTGGTTTCAGAGCAACGAAGCGGTTCCACGGCTCATCCTTGCCCTTCGGATTCTCGAACCAAAACGTCTCCGCGCCGGGGAAGCCGATCACCAGATAGTCCATCCAGCCATCCCCGTTGAAGTCATGGGCGTAGGAGATGAAATTGTTCGAGTATTCGTTCCTGCCGCTGGGCACGCCCGCGAAGCCCGGCATCTTCTCTGTCGTGCCGTCCTCCTTCTTCCGGTCGTAGCCCTTGCTGCCCATGTCGTAAATGACGTGCCGCTTTGCGAAGTCCGGCCCCTCGTACCAAAACGGCCCGCAGAGCACATCGTTCTTCCCGTCCTTGTTCACGTCCGCCACGCAGGCACCCTCGGCCCAGAATTGCGGAGTGAGTTCCTGCCGCGACCATTCACCCGTCAACGGGGGAGGGGGAGTGGAATTTTCGGCGAGCGCCGTGATGGCGAGGACGGGGAAAAGAAGCGCGGTGTGTTTCATGGTAGTGGAATTTAAAGCGTGCAGAGGCTGGCGGCTTAGACGAGAAATGGGCACGCCCACCCGGAGCGGATCCGAACCGGCGGTGGAAATATTCTTGGTGCGGTGGACAGGAACTGCACACTTCCAAACAACAATGCGTACAGGAAATCTCTCCTCAGCCGATGCTTGGCCACGGAAATCCCGCGTTCGGATCCGTAAGGGCATCCCATTTTCTCCTTCATCCCTCATCCTTCATCCGTTCTTTGCACTCGCAATCCTTGTGCTGGCGGGGAGCTGCGGCAGTTCGTCATCGCCGGCGAGGATCATAAGTTTGTGCCCGCCATCGCGAAGGTGGATGGAAACACCGTGGTGGTTTCCAGCCCGGAGATCCCGAAGCCGGTCGCGGTGCGCTATGCGTGGACGGTGAATCCTGTGAACGCCAATCTGCGCAACAACGAAGGGCTGCCGGCCTCGCCATTCCGCACCGACAGCCTGCCGTACATGACGTCACAAGCCGCCGCAAAATAGCCGTGTAAATCTCTCATGAATACGACCACCAACATCCACCTCCCCGTCACAAGCCGCCGCGACTCCACCGGACGCACCCGCAAATTCCTTGCGGCCGTCCTGTCCGCCGGACTGCTCGCGGTCGGGTCCGCTTTTGCCCAAGACCCGCCGAAGAAACCGAAATACACACCGACGCGGATCGAGATCATCGTCTATGCCGATTTTCCAAAAGACCCGAAGCACTGGGACACGCTGGCGGAGTTCCTCGTCGCCAAGGGCATCACCGCCGTCGAGGAGCGGATGGACAAGCTCGACGTCTGCCGCAAGCACGGGCTGAAGGTGCGGCTCGGCGGCAGCGAGGCCTTCCCGCATCTGGACAAGCTCAAGGACGACCCGGCCGTGCTCGGCTACTTTCTTGGGGACAACTCGGAACCCAAGCACTACGTCGGCTTCGCCCAGATGCTGCGCAAGATGGAGGAACTGGATCCCAACCACCCGGCGCTTTACATACAGACCTCCGACTACGGGAGGCTCCCGAAATTCGTGGCGATGACCAAGCCGATGACCATCAACAGTCATCACTACCACTGGTTCAAGAAGGGGCACCTGCACTTCTTTTACCTGAAGGAATCGCGCGATCTCGCGCATCAATACGGCAGCACGCAAATGCGCACCCTTTCCTCCGGGGTCACGCCCGTCCAGTTCCGGCAGTCCCTGTTCTGCGCCGTGGCTTACGGCGTGACGGATTTCCATTTCTGGGCACCGTGGCTCGTCGGCTTCAAAAAAGTAGAAGGTAGCAAAGACGAGCCGCTCCTCGAAAACGGCAAGATCGTGCCGACGATCACCCCCCAGGGCGAGGCGATCTCCGCCGCCAGCCTCGATCTGAAATGGATCGGCCCGGTCATCGTGAAACTGCGCAACGAAGCCGTCTATCACACCGACCCGATGCTGCCCGGAACCGAAAAGGCGCCCAAGGACTACTGGGTCCAGCCGCAGGGCGATTCCTGTCTCGTGAGCGTCTTTGGCGACGAGAAAAAGAACCGCTATTTGTTCACGGTCAATCACGCGATAGACAAGCCACGCGATCTGACCCTGTCTTTAAACAAAGACATCACCGGCCTCGAAAAGATGGACCGCAAGACCGGCGAGTGGAAGGAAGTGAAACTGGACACCCAGGACAGCGGCAAGACGGCCGTCGTGACCGTGGCTCCGGGGGACGGCGAGTTCTTGCGCGTGCTGCCAATTCTAAAATAACACCACCTATGATCCCGAAACACTCGCCCACTACCACGAATCCCCGCTCTGATCGCCCACGGTTCACCGGCTTGAAACGCATTTCCCTCGCACTGGCCGTGGCCTGCCTGACCGGAGCCTGGACAGTTCCGTCCCTGGCTCAGGAACCCGCCGCCAAGCCTGCTCTCGGCGAGACGCCCTATGGGGGCCTCAAGTACAAGATGCCCGAGATCATGTTGATCTCCTGGGCGAACTGGCCGGAAAAGCAGGAGGACAGAGACGCGGTAGCCGCCTTGATGAAGGCAAAAGGGTTCAACGCCGCGGAGACGACGCTCGAAGGGCTGGAAGCCCTCCGAAAGCACGGCATGTACGCGCGCTTGGGAACTCCGGAGTTCGAAGTTGCGCCCAAACTTCGCAACGACCCGAACGTGCTTGCCTACTTCATCTCAGACCGGCGCACCCGCGGGAGTTTCCCCAAGTTCGAGCAGATGACCCGGGCGTTTGAAAAGCAGGACCCCACGCATCCCACCATGATCAACAATCGCGCGAACTATAACCAATTCCCCGAGTTCGTGGAAGTGGTGAAGCCCACCATGCTGGTTTACTACCACTACCAGTTTCGCAAAGGAGAGCATCAGGAGCGAAACCTGATCTATCTGGATATGTTCCGCAAACTGGCCTTGAAGCAGAACATCCCGCTGGTGCGCTGCACTGACGCGAAGCAACTGCCCGGGCATCTGCGGCACGAACATTTCACCAGCCTGGCTTACGGCGTGCAGGGATTCACCTACTCCCCCTGCCACCACTTTGGCTTCAAGAAGGAAGAGGATGGCAAAATCACGCCGACGTTTGGGGAGTTCTTCGAACCTTTGTCGCAAGTCGCCCTCGACATCCGTACGCTCAGCCCGATTTTGGTGAAGTTGAAAAGCATCGACGTCTTCCATGCCGAGCCGCTCCCGCCGGGAGGAAGAAAGGCACCGGAGGATTCATGGGTCGCGATTGCGGGTGCGCATACGTTCACGGGCATATTCAAGGACGAAGCCGGCAAAGACTTCCTGTTTCCTGTCAACAACGACCCCGGCAAAGAGCACGAAACAACCTTGGCCCTCAAGGGCGCAACCGCCGCCGAGCGGATGGACAAGAAAACGGGCAAATGGATCCCGCTGACGGTCACTCCCGAGGGTGATCGCGGGATCGTGAAAGTCACGCTGGCTCCGGGGGATGGCGAACTGCTCAAGATTGTCAGAAAGTAGGCGTTGGCTGCGGCTCCGAAAAACAGGGACATCGCGCCAGTTAAGAAACTCTTCCATGACTTTCTCTACCAGTTGCCATTCACACTCCGACGCCGGTCCCCATTCTGACCATCCCCGGTGCGGCGGGTGGAAAAGCATTCTCCTCGCACTCGCATCCTTGTTCGCGCTGACACCGTGCCTGCTCAGCGAAGAGGCAGCCGTTGAAAAACCGGCGGCAGACGGCAAGGAGCCCCACCGCACCGACTGGCTCCACAAGGCGAAGTGGGGCGTCATGTTTCACTACTGCTCGAACATGATGAACATGATGGGCTCCAAGGACGCAGCGGGAAACAAGATCAACTACAACGACGGCGCGACCTGGAACAAAACCATCCAGGACTTCGACGTGCCCGGACTGGCGAAGCAGCTCGAGGAAATCGGGGCCGGCTACTTTCTAATCACCGCCAAGCACTGCGGCAACCCGATCGCCCCGAACAAGGCTTACGAACAAAAAAATCCGGGCCTCTGCCCGAAGCGCGACCTCATCATGGACCTCGCCGACGAACTGGCGAAGCATGACATCAAGCTGATGCTCTACTACGCCACCGGCATGGGCGTGCCGCCCGTCCCCGACACCGCGAAGGCCTCCGCCGCGGTGATCGAGGAATTTTCCATGCGCTACGGAAAAAAAGTCGCCGGCTGGTGGCTCGATAACAGCGTGAGCGATGTCAGCGTCCAGAAAATCATCGCAGACGCCGCCCGCGCGGGGAACCCGGAAGCGATCCTCGCCTACAACCAGGCACGGGCACCCAAACGCAACAGCCCCTACGACGATTACACCGCTGGCGACACTCATGCACCCGGCAACGTCCGTTGCTCGGGGCGATTCGTCAGCGGCGCCCAATGGCATATCCTTTCCCCGCTCTCCGGCAACTGGGCCGGAATCTGCAAGACCCGCGGCAACCCGCGCTTCCCCACCGGCAAGGCCGTGGGGATCACCGCGGGCCACACTTCACGCGGCGGGGCCGTGACCTGGGATGTCCCATATCTCGCAAGCGGCCTGCTTGACCCCGCGATCCACGACCAGTTGAAAGCCATCGGCCAGGCGCTCGCGCAGCAGCCCGGGAAATAGGCTCACGGGGGCTGCTCGACGACGTGCGTGCGTCGAAAAAGTGACCGCGAAAACGGAATCGAGGCCGGCGAACAAACACCAACAGCACGTAACGAGAAGTGGCGCAGCTTGTCGTCGAACGCGATGAGGTGGCGGTCGAACGCGGCATTGTGCAATCATGGCGCCAAATCGCCGAGTTTTCCGAAATGCCGTTGTCAAATGGTTGACGATTCGAACGTATTTTGGAGCATTGCCGCGCACCCGCCTACATCGCCTTGGAAGTATGTTTTCATGCTGTTTCCAGAGCAAAAACGCACTGGTGTCCCCGGCGGGAATCGAACCCACATCAGCGGTTTAGGAAACCACTGTTCTATCCGTTGAACTACGGGGACTGTTGCGAGTCAGTTTCTTGCGCACGATACAGCCGGAAATATCACCAAAAGTTCTACTTCGTCCGTGCCTGTTCAGCATTGTGCGGCACTGTTTGAGCGAACGTCCGATAGCATCGCTTCGCATGGTTTCAAAGCCAATTATTCGGCACGGATGGCCGCAGCATGCCAGTGCGTTACGCACGACATTGACCGCGAGACGATCGCCGGAATCGAATGCCAGGATCGCCGCGTCGCCCCGAATCGTGCCAATAGGCCCGCGTGAGGTCGCTCCGTGAGGCGCAGGTGCTCGTGCCGCGACTTGCCGCGACTGCGCGTCGTGGGGCTTGCGGTGAAAATGCGCGGCTCCTACTTTCGCGGCCCGATGCTCACCCGCGTTTTCCTTTTCTTCGCCGCCTCCACCGCCGTGCTCCGTTCCGCCGACTGGCCGCAATGGCGCGGGCCGGGGCTGGATGGGCGCAGCACGGAAACGGGATTTCCCACGGAGTGGAGCGCGACGAAAAACGTCACATGGAAATCCGAGCTTCCCGGCGGCGGTCATGCGTCGGTGATTGTCTCCGGAGACAACCTGTTCACCGTCGCGGCGAATCCCGACACTCAGGAACGCCTCCTCGTGTGCCTCAATCGCGGGAGCGGAAAAATCCGCTGGCAGCAGGCGGTCATCAAGTCGCCCATGGAGCGAAAGCACTCGGAGAACAGCCACGCATCGGGCACGCCGGCGTGCGATGGCGAGCGGGTGTATTGCACGTTTCTCGACGGAGCCGGGGTGGTCGCAGCCGCGTACGACCTCGCCGGGAATCAGCTCTGGCTCAAGCGCCCTGGCAAGTTCAGCAGCGTGCATGGCTTCTGCAGCACGCCGGTCCTTTTCAAGGACAAGGTGATCGTGAACTGCGACCATGACGGGGATGGCTACATCGTGGCACTGGCGCGGACGGATGGCCGCGAGCTGTGGCGCATTGACCGGCCAAACAAGACGCGCAGCTACGTCGCGCCGCTGATCCGCGAAGCCGCCGGGCGCATGCAGATGGTGCTCAGTGGAAGCAAGTGCGTGACAAGCTACGACCCGGAGACGGGCAGGCTGCTGTGGATCGTGGATGGGCCGACGGAGCAGTTTGTCGCCTCGCCGGTGTTTAGCGAAAAGACGGGGCTTTTTTACATCACGGGCGGTTTCCCGGATCACCACGTCATCGCCATCCGCCCGGATGGCACGGGCAACGTGACGAAGACACACATCGTCTGGCATCACCACGCAGCCAAGGGCGTCTCGTACGTCCCGTCGCCGGTCATCGAGGGCGACTGGCTGTTGCTGAACGACGACATCGGCTTCGCGCACGCATTTGACGCGAAGACTGGCGACATCGTGTGGACGGAGCGTTTCGGGCGCACGCATGCATCGCAGGTCAGCACGGGCGGCCTCGTGTATTTCCTCAATGACAAAGGCACCTGCCGCGTGGTGAGGCCGGCGGAGAAATTCACCGTGGTCGCGACGAACGAAATCGGGGAGGGGATGTACGCCTCGCCCGCGCTGAGCGAGGGGCAGATATTTCTGCGCGGCGACCGCACCGTGTATTGCATCGGCAGACGCCAGCCGCGCTAAAGTTCCGTAACCTCGCGCTTCTCGACGAAAATTTTCAGCCCCTCGCGGCTGAAGTTTTCCATCAGCGGATCCGGTTTCAGCGCCTCGGGCATCATCACGCCGCGTTCCTTGATCGCGCCCTCCACGATCAGCCGCGCCGTCAGCGCGGGCGGGATGCCCGTCTGTACCACCGTCAGCGAATAGCCGTAGTGCTCGTAGGTCTCGTGGTGCCCGTCCATCGTGTAGATGAAATACTCCACGCGCTTGCCGTCCTTCATCCCGCACACCTCCGTGCCCACGCACGAATACCCCTCCGCCGTCGCGCCGAGCGTCGCGGGCTTGGGAAGATTCGCGCACGCCACGCGCACGGGCGACACCTCCACGCCGTCCACCTTCACCTTCTTCCAGGTATCGAGTTCGAGCAGCGCGAGCGACCTCGCGAGCTGCACCACCTTGTCGCTCAGCGTGTATTTAAAAACGGAGTAGGTGACTCCCTTGTCCACAAACGGCTTGTAAAGCCCGAGCGACACGCCCTCCTCGTGCGCCACCGCATACGTCTTCATCAGCCCCAGCGGCGGCGGGAACCGGAACCATTCCACCTCCGTCTCGAGCGGCTTGCCCGACATCACCCGCCCGTCGCGGACGAAATACGGCACCGCGCCGAGTTCCTCCAGCAGCGTCTCCGGGCTGAAGAGCACGGCAAAGCGGTAGCCCTTGATGTCCGCGTTGTCCGCATCGAGCACGCGGATGCTCTCCGCCGAGTCCAGCCGGTCCATCGCCCAGCGGGCGAAAACATTCACCGCGCCGGGATCACACCCCATGCAGAGCACGCCGAGCAGCCCGCGTTCGCGGAACCGCGCATCGAACTTCTCGATCTCCGCCTCGTAGCTGTTCTTCGCCGGGCGCTTCACCCCCGGCGGCGAATAAATGTCCGCCGCCATGTCGAGGTAATGCGACCCCGCCTGCGCACAGGCCTCGAGCACGCTGTGATTCACCAGCCACGTCGCCGCGTTCAGTGTCACGGTGATCTTGTGCTCCCGCATGAACGCCGCCAGCCCCGCCGTATCCATCGCATCCAGGCTCACCACGACGAAGCGGTTCTTCGGCGTCCGGTGCTTGAGCCGCTCGGCGTAGGTGGTGTCCACATCGCTGAGGTAAATGCTCTCGAAAGCATCGTAACCGAGCAGTTTCTGCCCGATCACGCTCCCCACGCCGCCAGTTCCGATGATCAAGGCATTTGCTCCCATTGGCATGACTCATCGCTGAAACCCCGCCGCTTGGCAACCCATCCAGCCGCAGCACGCGGATTCTCGCTGCTGCCATGCTGGCCCCTCCTCCGCGAGCGACGAGAAAGTTTGTCCCCGCTGCCGCCACCCACTATCTCCGCGGCGCATGTATGTTCATGGCCGGCACTACCGCACCATCTGGCTGAAAGACGGCGACCCGCGTGTCGTGCAACTCATTGATCAGCGCGCGCTGCCGCATGAGTTCATCGTCGAGGACGTGCGCACCGTCGCCGAAGCCGCGCGTGCAATCGCCGGGATGCGCGTGCGTGGCGCGGGGCTGATCGGCGCGACGGCGGGTTACGGGATGTACCTCGCCGCGCTCGAATCCACCGATGCCGGCTGGCTGCGCCGCGCAGGCGAGACGTTGAAAGCCACACGCCCCACCGCCGTGAATCTCTCGTGGGCCGTCGGGCGCCAGCTCGCCGCGATGGACAGCGCCGAAGACAAAATCGCCGCCGCTTTCAAAACGGCCGCCCGGATCGCGGACGAAGACGCGGAATTTTGCCGTCGCATCGGCGGACACGGCCTCCCGCTCCTCGCCGACATCAGCCGGCGCAAAGGCGGCGCGCCCGTGAACATCCTCACGCACTGCAACGCCGGCTGGCTCGCATTCGTGGACCACGGCACGGCCACCGCGCCCATCTATGCCGCGCACGATGCGGGCATCGCCGTCCACGTGTGGGTGGACGAGACGCGCCCGCGCAATCAGGGCGCAAAGCTCACCGCTTGGGAACTCGCGCAGCACGGCGTGCCGCACACGCTCATCGTGGACAACGCCGGCGGCCACCTCATGCAGCACGGCAGGGTGGACATCGTCCTCGTGGGCACCGACCGCACCACGCGCACCGGCGACGTGGCCAACAAGATCGGCACCTATTTGAAAGCCCTCGCCGCGCACGACAACGGCGTCCCCTTTTACGTCGCGCTCCCGTCGTCGTCGTTCGACTGGAAAATGCGCGACGGCCTGCGCGAAATCCCGATCGAAGATCGCGGCTCCGAGGAGGTGAAATTCGCCGAAGGCTGGCAAAACGGCGCCCGTGCCGAAGTCCTCACCGCCCCGCGCGAAAGCCCCGCCGCAAACCCCGGCTTCGACGTGACGCCCGCGCGCCTCGTCACCTCGCTCATCACCGAGCGTGGCATCTGCGCCGCGGGCGAAGCCGCGATCACCGCCCTCTTCCCCGAGCACGCCTGATCCCCGTGTCCAGCCGCGCCCCTTTCAGCGGCCCGTGAAGCAGAGCATCGCCGCCAAAGCTGAGCTTTGGGATGGGGGCAACGGGCACGGCGAGCTTGATGAGCCCGGATTTCGGACAGCAAATGCGGATCGTGAACAAACCCGGTTCAAGCAGCGTCATCGCATTTCTGGTCATTTTCGGCCTGCTGGTCAGCGCGTATTTGCTGCTGCGTCCGGATGCGTCTGTCGAAGCACTCGCTGCACTCACGGACCCAGCGAAGCTCGCCACCCTCGAGACCAGGCGCGCAGCCAATCCACGGCTGCTCAAATGCGTGTACTGGCTGCACGACGCGAAGGTACGCGGCCGTGTGCCTGAGGCCATCATTGCGAAAGCTCAAGCCGCAACAAACTCGACAGGCGCACGCGCTGAACTCGTGAAGAAGTCACTGCTGCGCAACCTCGACATCGCAGAAAAGCTCGGATGCCTCACGCCGGAGAATCTGGAGCGGCTGCGCCGGGGGAGTTCCCCAGCAATCACCCTCGGACCTTACGCAGGCCAGATCGCCGAGGTTGACCACATCGTGCCGGTTTCCGTGGTGCCCGAATTGGACAAGGAACTCGCAAACCTCGAACTCATGCCGGCTGTGATCAACCGGAAGAAGGGCGCGAAGATCGGTGCCAGGCAGCTCGATTACATCAAGCGCTTCGTCTCAGCAGGGATCATCAGCGAGCAGGTTGCTGAACGAGTCCGCAGCAACGCGCCGCGTGAATTTCCCTGACGCGCCGGCTTACACGCCTCTTCGACTTGCTGGTTGGGATGAACGGCCTGCTCTGCGGCGCAGGAGGGCCGTTTCTTTCCGGGCACGGGGCGTGATCAAAATCGGGCCACAGCGCAGCCGTGGTGGGAACGTGGCACAGAGCTTCCAGCCTGTGGGGCCAGCGGGCGTCCCGCCCGTCGTCTTTCATGGCGCAATTCGACCTGCGGGCAGGATGCCCGCAAGCCCCACAGGCGGGACGCACTGTGCCACCAACA
>CAMAUI010000103.1 GCA_945861385.1 Prosthecobacter debontii | reverse complement strand
ACCGCGGACGACGTGACGCGCGGAAAGGTGGGCATTGACGCGCAGGAGTTCATCAATTTCTCCAACAAGACGACGCTGACGATCAACGCGCTGGGCGGCGGCGACACGATCAGCCTGAACAACCCGAACACGCCCACGGGGCTGACCGGGATCCTCGTCAACGGCGGCGACCCGACCGCGAGCGATGAGTTGGTCATCGTCGGCACCGACGGAGCGGACACCTTTACCTTCGCGGGCGTCAGCCTGAGCGCGGGCACCGTCACGCTCACCGGCGCGGCGCCCATCGCCTTCACCGGTATCGAGGACGCCATCGCCGATGGCCAGGCCGGCGCGGATCTCTTCAACCTCAGCTCCGCCGCGGGGCGTCTGAAGATTCGCGGCGGCGAGGATTCCGACACGGTGGACTTTTCCACCGACGCCTCGAACGTCGTCTTCAGCCTCGATGCAATCGGCGTGGAACAGAACGTCAACGTCACGGGCAAGGTCATCGCCGTCCTCGACCGGATCGAAAACCTCACCGGCACGCCATTCAACGACGTCCTCTTCGCCTCCATTCAGAACTTCACCCGTTCGATCAATGGCGGGGCACCCTCCGCCCTGCCGGGCCTGCCGAACGCCTCCGTCCCGCCGGGAGACATCCTCCATTTCGACGCGCTGGGACAGTTCTCACGAGTCACGAAGCTGGACAAGAACACCGGGACAATCTCCGCGCCGAGTTTCCCCGACATGGCCTACGACGAAATCGAGATGCTCAAGGTCGTCAATTCCTCATCGAGTCCCGGTTTCGCCGGCCTCGAGCCAGGAGCATTCACGGCGGCCGTCCGCTACAAGGTCGGCAAACTGCCCGACAAAGTCGTCACCGGCGACGTGAATGGCGATGGCTTCGACGACATCGTGACCGTGAGCGCGGCATGGAAGACGGTGAGCGTCCTGCTCGCGAGGGGCGACGGCACGTTTGAACCCTCCGTCAAATTCAACGTGGGCGGATTCGGCGGACTCGTGCCGAAGACGCTCACCCTGGGCAATGTGGACGACGACGCCAGCATCGCCGGCGGTGACGACGACCTCGACATCATCGTCGCCAACCGCACCCTGGGAAGGGTCGCGGTGCTGCTGAACGACGGCGCTGGAAACTTCGGCGCACCCACCACCTTCAAGACGACCTCCGCTCCGCACAGCCTGCAGGTGGGTGATTTCAATGAGGACGGGCTGCTCGATATCGCCACCCTCAACGCAGGCAGCCGGCTTGGGATCCTGCTGAACACCGGCGCTGGCGTGGCGGGCACGGCCAATTTCGGCCCGGTGACGAAGTTCAAGACCGGCGGCGTCAAGTCGTCGGATTTCGTCGTGGGCAACTTCGATGCCGATGCTGGCGGCCATCTCGACTTCGCAGTGGTCCACTCGATCACGAACAAGCTCCGGATCCTGATAGGTGACGGAACCGGGCTGTTCGTCCGGGAGGCCACGAAATACGAGGCCGGGATCAATCCGACCGTCCTCGCCATCGCCGATTTCAACAACGACGGTTTCCCCGACATCGCCGTGAACCACAACACGAGGCACTACATTGGAGTCCTGTTCGGCCGCGGCAGCGCGGGCGGCGATCTTTTCGAACATCCGCTCAAAACGAGGTCCACCGTGGCTCTCGGATCCTCCTTCGTCATGGTTGCCAGCGACTTCAACAACGATGGCAATGCCGATCTGGCGATTGCGAACGACAACGGCGCCAGGCTCCGCATCGCCTTGGGCGAATCAGACGGGACCTTGCTGATGAAGGCCAAATACAGGCTCACCTACATTCCTGATCCCTCGGAGATGCACCGGCTGAGTTCGATCGCCGTGGGCGATTTCAATGGCGACGGCGCCACCGACATCGTCGTGAGCCATCGCACCGATGGAATGGCCAGCGTGGTGCTCCGCCGCACGTCGCTCTGAGCCGTCCGCCGGCGGGATTTGAGCCTCATCCGTCCGCGCGGCAAAAACAGGGCCAATTCGCATTTGCCAATGCGGGGGTGCCTCCCCATATTCCCGCCCCTTTTTTTATGAACTGGATCAGCATCATCATTACTTTCCTGACGGTCATGACCGTCATCGTCAGCGTGCTTCTCATTTTCACGGTGCTGCTTCAGCGGCCCAAGAACGAGGGTCTTGGCGCGGCATTCGGCGGGGACACGGCGAGTAATATTTTCGGCGCGCAGACCACGAACGTGCTCGCCACGCTCACTCGCTGGCTCGGTGGAATTTTCATGGTGCTCTGCTTTGCCATCGCGCTGCTCCAGACCATGGACAAAGGCCGCAAGGGCAAAATGGACGCCTACATTGAGAAGGAGCGCGCTGCCAAGGAGGAGCGCGACAAGGCAAAAGCAGCCGAGGAGGCAGCCAAGGCCGCAGCCATCAAGGCCACACCGCCTGCGACTCCGGATGGTGTGAAACTTGAAGTCCCCGGCGTGGTGCCCACTCCCGCACCCGTGCCAAAACCGGGAGTCCCAACTCCCGAGCCGGCCATACCAGATCCTGCGAAGCCCGCGGAGAAACCAGCTCCAGTTGACGCTCCAAAAACACCTGCGCCAGCCCCGGCACCCGTGCCGGCGAAGCCCGCTGCGCCTGACGCGAAGCCCGCCGAAGCCCCCAAGCCGGCGGAGCCAGCCGTTCCCGACGCGAAGCCCGCGGACGCGCCCAAACCCGCCCCGGCCACTCCGCCGCAGCCGTAATCCTTACGGCCCTGCCGCCGCCTTCGGCGCGAGCGGCTCCTCGCTGGCGCGATACACATCCTTTTCGCCCACCTTCGTGGCGCGTGTTTGCAGCACCTTCGAGGGCGGAAGCTTCACGGCCAGTTCATCCGGCAGCCGCTCGATGACACTGGGCACGGAGAACACCCCGGCCCGGCGTGCGACAACGCGGAAATACCGGTGCTCCGGCAAAAACTCGAACGACTGCTCCTTCACCGTCGCGAGCAGGTTCTTGTTTGCGCGCTTCCCGGTCGCTTTCAGATTTTCGAGGGCGACGATTTCTTCGCCGGCAAAAATTTCCGGCACGAAATCAATCCGGTTGCTGCCGAAGACGAGGAACTCCGCGTTCTTTGCCCCGCTGCTCCACGCGAGCCGCACGCGGCCGCCTCCCACGCTCTCGAATTTCATCTCGTGCGGCTGCCGCGGCTTCGTCACGCGAAACTCCACCAACTCGCTCCACTGGCCCCACACGCCCGCTGCACTCGCTTTTGCACGGATGAAATAGGAGCGCCCGGGCGTGAGAAAAGTGACCGTGAGCGGATCGAAGCGAAGGTCCTGCGCGAACGGAATGACCGCTTCCAGCGAGGGTGCGACAAATGTGAAGTCGCGCACCGGAGACACCTGCCACCACAGCCGGTCCGCGTCGGGGCGGGCGGCAATCGTGAACCCCGGAGTGCCCTCGGCGACAGGGCTCATCGTGACAACGACCTCGGGCACCGCCAGCTTCGATGGCGGATCGTATTCCACCGACACGCGCGCGTTTCCCTGCTCCGCCTCGAGCATTGCTGAATTTTCGCCGCTCGACAGCAACGGCAGCGCGAGCCGCGAGCACTGCGAGAAGACGGAGATTTTATCCCCCGGCCCTTGCACCGGAATCTGCGCCTTGAAAACCACCTCGCCCGCCTTTGGCTCGAAGACCGTCCCGGTGCTGTGGTTGAGCGCCTTCAAAATCGGAAATGGGGAGCGGACGGTGATCGTGCCGTCCTTCGACGCCGTGTATCGCTTCGCCGCGACACGATGCTCGATCGTGGCAAGCGCCGCGGTGCGGAGCGCGTCCGGCTTTTCTGTGGCGAGCAGGCCTGCGGGTTTTTCCGGTGGCTTGTCGCAGAGCCATGCGAGCGATTCGCCGGGCTGGAGCGTGAAAACATTCAGCGGGGCCGGGCCGGTCTTCACCTTGAGCGTTTTCGGTTCACCCGGCTTCACATGCTCGATGAGCGACGCATTGTACGCGGACGCCACGGGATCGAGCGGCGAAAATTTCCCGAACACCCGCGTCCGCAACACGAGGAATGGATCGGCGCGCAGATCGTCCGCGCTCGCGAGCGTCTCATTGTCGAGGCGCAGGTAGCAGGTGTTCTGGTCGCCATCCACCACATGCCACGCCTCGTCGTAGCGGTATTCGGCGGCGACGTGGCCGTTCAGTTGCACATGGCGCGCTGGCACCCCGATCGTGGCTGCGAGCCTGGCCAGCGATTGGGCATCCTCGCCGCAGAGTGTGTAGCTCCAGAAGTTCAGCGCTGCGAAAGGCTCGTTCGCGAGCTTCGCCCCGCTTCCTGCGTGCGAACGGTGGTCTTTCCAAAAGGTGAACAGCCGCTTCATGGATTCACCCTGGCGCTCCGGCTCCGCGCTGAGCCCGAGCCCCTTTGCGAACGCCTCCGCGTTGGTCCAGTCCCGCCCGTTCACCACCAGCAATCGCCCGGTGAGCGCCTCGACGCCCGTGTTGGAGATCTCCACGCGCCGTGTGAAATGCCGCGACACCGCGCCATGCCCCGCATACCCGCGGGGCTCGCAGAAGGTGGAATCGTCCACCGGCGAATCGAGTGTCACCGTGCGGGCGCGCCCGGCCTTGAGGTCAAATTCCAGCGTCGCGGCGGAAGAGGTTGCCGCAAGCGCGAGCAGCAGAATGGCGGTTCGGGACATGCCGCGCAGGATGCCCCATCGGGCCCGCGCGGCGAGCGCGAAAATGGGCGCCCGTCACACCAGCATCAGCGCGGGGCTCTCGATGAGCTTTTTCAGCTCGGCGAGATACGTCGCGGCGACTGCGCCATCCACCACGCGATGATCGCCGCTGAGCGTGATCTTCATCCGCTGCGCGACCTCGATGCGGTCGTCCGCACCAACCACCGGCTTTTTCATGATCGCGCCAATGGCGAGGATCACGGCCTGGGGTGGATTGATGATCGCGCAGAAATCCTCGATGCCGTGGGCGCCGAGATTCGACACCGTGATCGTGCCGCCCATATACTCGTCGGGCTTGAGCTTTTTGTTGCGCGCGCGACCGGCGAGATCTTTCACCGCCTCGCTGATCTCGCGGAGCGACTTCGCCTGCGCGTCGCGGATCACGGGAGTCACGAGCCCTTCCTCGACGGCCACGGCCACGCACAGATTCACGCTGCCGTACTGGATGACGGCATCGCCCGCGAAACTCGCATTCACGGCCGGCACCTTCTGCACCGCGCTCACCACCGCCTTCAGCATGAAGTCATTCACCGTCAGCTTGGGGCCGCCGGACGCCTCGTTCGCAGCGTTTGCCTTCGTGCGGAGATCCATCAGCACCCCGCAATCCACCTCGATCGTGAGGTAGAAATGCGGGATGGTCGCTTTGCTCGTCAGCAGCCGCTCGGCGATCACGCGGCGCATCCCGGAAAGCGGAATCCGCTGATCTCCCGGCCCGGCCGGCATCGGCTCGACCGGCACCGGCCCGTATCTTGCCACGGGCGCTGCATTTTGAATGTCCCGCGCGATGATGCGTCCGCCGGGGCCGGTTCCGGCAAGGCCGGTGAGCTGCACGCCCTTCGCGGCGGCGATTTTCCTCGCCAGCGGCGATGCCTTCACGCGACCGCCAGCGGAGGAAGTCCTGGAGAAAGCGGGCGCGGCGGTTTTTGCCGCGGTCGCCTGCTGCGGGCTGCTTTGCGCGGGTTTGACGACGGGCGGCATCGAGCCATCCGCGGGAGGCGGCTCGTTTTTGCCGAGCAACAAGACAATCGGAGTCCCGCACGGAACTTTTTCCCCGACGGCGACCAGAAGTTTGTGAACCACTCCGTCATCGAGCGCCTCGTAGCCCATCGTGGCCTTGTCGGTTTCGATCTCCGCGATTTCCTGCCCGGAGGCAACCTTGTCCCCCTCTTTCACTGTCCAGCGCACGATGGTTCCCTCGTTCATCGTGTCGGCGAGCTTGGGCATTTCGATGTATTTGGCCATGGGTAAAAAAATCGTTTGCCGCGCGGATGGCGCGGAGGCGGGGCGATGTAGCGGGATTTGCGCGGCTGGGAAATAAAAAGCGGTTCCCCATTATTTCCGGAACCGGGGAGGTCTGGTGCGGGCGGATGTTCCGCTAATGACGACTGCCCGCCATCGCGATGCCGGCGAGGATTCCGAGCACCATGAGACTGAGCAGGACGATCGTCACGATCCCGACGAATTTCCAAAAGCCCCGGTGTTCATTCAGCGCCAGCTCCAAATCATGGGAACGCCGGCTTTGCAGGAGCTGGCCGATGTGCTTCGCATATCGGACGAGCTTCAAACCCGGGATCACATAAAGAAGAACCCCAATCGCGGAGCCGAAAAGCTGGCCCACTTTGAATCCTGCGCCCGCAGCTCCGGGCGGGGCTTTTGAGACAAGGGCGGTGAGCAAGGTCAATCCAGCCATGATGAGGAACAACACTCCCGCGAGCATCACCCATGTTTTCGTCCGCGCCATGGTATCCAGTGAGCGCTGACTCACGCCGCCGTCCGATGGGAGTGAACCGGCTGCGCTGAGATTTGAGGAGGGAGGCAGGTATGGATTGTTCATGTTTGAGAGCGGTGTGGGTCAGTCCACGCCGGACATCACGCCGGCAAGGAGTCCGATGAGGCTTGCGATGATCAGGATGATCGAAAGGATTCCAACCAGCAGCCAGAAACTGCGCTGGCGGTCGAGGGCGTCCTCGAGGTCGCTCTGCCGGCCCGAATAAATGAGGCGGGCGACCGTGGACGAAAAGGAATTCAGCTTGATGCCGACGACCAGATACAGCCCGCCTATTACAAAATATACCGCGACGATCCCGGCGACGAACCCGCCGGCTTGGGATGGGATCCCGAATGATCCGGTGAGCTGGCCCAGAAACGCGCCACCCATGATCGCCGCGAGCATGATGATCACACCCATGATGATCACCAGAACGCCGATGAACCGTGTCCAGCCCTTCGTCCGTGCTAGTTGGTTGACTACGCCCTGGGTGACGCCTCCGTTGTCTGCGGCGAATGATTCCTGTCCGCCGAGATTCGCGGATGGTGATGCGTAGGGATTTTCCATGTCGGAGTTTTCTGGTTGGTTGCAGCGCGAAGACAGCCGCGATTTCCGCCCGTATATTTTCGTGAACGGTCGAATGGCAAGGTTGAATTTCCGCGGCATCCTCTGTTACAGGCATCGGGCGTGGCCGCTCCCGTCAAATTAGACACGCTCCAAACCATCGAACTTGCCGAGGGCGTGCAGATACTTCTCCGGCCCGCCGGCCCGCTGCCTCGCGCGCTGGCGCTCATCATAGACATGCTTTTCTGCGTGCTGTTTTTCCTGCTCGCCCTGCTGCTCTTCTTCATCGTCGGCCGGTTGGTGGGCATTGAAGCGGGCGTTGGGGTCCTGCTGCTGACGGTCTTCGTGATTTATTGGGGATACTTCGTTCTCTACGAAGTGCTGCGAAAAGGACAGACGCCGGGAAAGAAGTTCCTCGGGCTGCGTGTGGTTCGCACCTCCGGCGCACGCGTGCGCTGGGGCGCCTCGATCATGCGGAATCTCGTCCGCTTTGCCGACATGATGCCGCTGCTGCCGCAGTGGGAGCTTTGGGTGGTGGCGTTTGGTTTTTATTTGTTTGGGATGACTTCGTGCCTTGCGACGCGGCGATTCCAGCGGCTTGGCGATCTCATCGCGGACACCCTGGTCGTCTATGACCGATCGAGCACGGGGGAACTCAACTCCGCGCTCCGGGTGGCGGTGCATCCGACCGCGCCGGGGCTGGTGCTCACGAGGGAGGAGCAACTCGCATTCATCCAGTTCACCGAGCGGGCGGCGACGTGGTCGGACTCCCGGAAAGAGGAACTCGCCAGCCCGATCGCCGCAGTGATCGGCGCGACGGGCCGCGAAGGCGTGGTGCGGGCATTGGGCATCGGGACCTGGATTCGTGATTCATGAAACGCACCGCTTTCGAGGAATCAAATGAGCCGCACTGGGTGGATCTGGAGTCAACTCTCGCAGCCCTGGATTCCAAGCAGCCCGCGATGGATGCACGGCGGCTGCCGAGGCTTTTCCGGCAGGTGTGCGGCGACCTGGCGCTCGCGCAGCAGCGGATGTACGGCCGCAAATTGTGCGAGCGGCTGAACACGATGGTCATCGGCGCCTATCAGCACCTGCACCTCGCGCTGAATCGCGGCGCGTCGGGCTTTGTGCGCTTTTTTGCGGCCACCTTTCCGCAGGGCGTCCGGCGGGAGGCGGCGCTGGTGTGGCTGAATTTCGCGCTCTTCTTCGCGCCGCTCGCTGCGTTCCTCGCAGCGGCGTATTTCGAGCCAAAGTGGATCTTCGCGCTTCTGCCGCCGGAGTTGCGGCAGATGATGGACGCGCAGTACGGGGCTGGCACAGGCGACGAGTACGTGCGGGAGCAATTCGGGTCGAATTTCGGGATGTTCGGTTTTTACATCATGAACAACGTGAGCATCAATTTCCGCATCTTCGCGGGCGGCGTGATCCTCGGCGTGGGGGCGGCGTATGGGATCGGGTACCAGGGGGTCTTCATCGGTGCGATGTTTGGCTACGTCCACCACTCGGGGAACCCCGAGCGCCTCTACACTTTCTGCTCAAGCCATTCGTCGTGGGAGCTGCTTGGCTTCATCCTCGGCGGGGCCGCCGGGATGCGCATCGGCCTTGCGCTGGTGAATCCCGGCAGGCTCACGCGGATGGCGGCGCTGCGCGATGCGGGCAGGCGCGCGCTGCCGGTCCTGCTCGGAAGCACCGCGATGATTTCGTGCGCGGCGGTGATCGAGGGATTTTTCTCCCCGTCGTCCGCGCCGGCCGGGTTGAAATACACGGTGGGAATCCTCGGCTGGGTGATGTTTGCGGCGTATTTTTCGCTCGCGGGAAGGAGGATGGATGCGACTTGAGGACGTGAGCGCGGAACTGCGGCCACGCGGGCCGTGGGAGTCGGTGGACCTTGGGTTCGCGATGACGCGGCGTCATTTCCCGCACCTGCTTGCGGCGTGGGGGCTGACAGTCGTGCCGCTCTGGCTGGTGCTGCTTGCGACCACGCACTGGGTGCCGCTCTGGCTGGTGCTGCTCGTGATCTGGTGGATGAAGCCGATCTACGATCGCGTTCCGCTTTTCATCCTGAGCCGCTCGCTTTTCGGCGACACGCCGAAATTGCGGGATGTCCTCCGCGCGTGGCCGGGGATGATCTTCCGGCGGTTTGTGCCGCTGATGCTGCTGCGGGTGCCGTGGGTGATCGTGTCGCCGGCATTTTCGTGGGCGCGCTCATTCCTGCTGCCATTGGTGGATCTGGAGGGGCAGAAGGGGAGGGGCTTCAAGGAGCGGCAGAAGGTGTTGCTGCAGTCGGCAGGCGGGACGACTGCCGCACTGATGGTGCTGTGCGGGGTTTATGAAGTGTTTCTCGTCTTCGGGCTGCTCACGCTCGGCGGGCAGATGATCGCGAATCCGGCCGGGGCGTTCCAACTCGGCGAGGCATTCATGGATACCGCTTTCCGCCACGGGCAGATGCCGGCATGGCTCGTTTGGAGCCTGATCGCCGGGTATCTGTGCTCGATGACGCTTGTCGAGCTGTTCTATGTCGGCGCGGGGTTCGGGCTTTACATCAATTGCCGCACGCTCCTCGAGGGCTGGGACGTTGAAATCGCGTTTCGACGGCTCGCGCGACGGCTGGCGCAAACCGCGGTCGCGATCGTCGCGATCTGCTGCCTCCCGGCCACTGGCGCCGCTGACGACGAATCCGCAGATGCGATCAAGCAGGTCCTCGCGCACGAAGACTTCAAGGTCCACACGGTCGAAACCTGGCAGGCCGTGCCGGAAGGCGACTACAAGGGGCCCCGCGAGTCCGGCTTGCTGGCAAAGTTCGGCAACCTCCTCTTCTACACCGTGATCATCGCCGCAGTCGCTTTGATTGCGTGGCTGGTTTGGAAAAACCGCCACATTTTTCAGCGAACCCCGTCCGCGACGGCGAAAGCCAAGACGCCGCGCACGGTCATGGGAATGGACGTGAGCCCCGACTCGCTGCCGGCGGATATCATCGCCGCGGCCCGCCTGCGATGGCAGGAGGGAGATGCGCGCGGCGCGCTGAGCCTGCTCTACCGCGGCTCGTTGGTCTGGCTGATCCATTCCGCCCGCCTGCCCGTGCGGGAGAGTGACACCGAGGGCGACTGCGTGCGCCATGCGCGCGCGCTGCCGGAGGCATCGCCAAGGAATTATTTCGAGGCGCTCACTTGCGGATGGGTGCTCGTGGCTTACGCGGGCCGCGTGCCGGCGGGGGAGGAGATCGAGCATTTGCTCACAGCCTGGCCGTTTGCCGGAAAGGACGGGGCATCCTGATGAAACTGCGGTTCACTTTCCAGGCACTTGCAGCGCTTTTCCTCCTGTTGGTGACCGGGTGCAAAATGGAGAAGGTGCAGAAAACCGTGGGCTATCGCGGGCCCGCGCGGCACGATCCATTTCTCGCGGCAAAGCGGTTCCTCGACGAGATGGGCACGCCCGTCGAGCTAGGCAGCAGCTTCAGCCGGTTGCCGGACTCCCCGTCGGTTCTCATCACACCGTTGGACTCGTTCTCAAGCCACGGCGATGCCGAAATCGCCCTCGGCTGGGTCGCAAAGGGCGGCCACCTGCTCGTCTTCCTCGATGACACCGAGCAATGGCGGAACGACTACTCGGAATTCTCAATTCTCGATGTGTTGGAAAAGCGCGAGCACGACGACGAGGAGCTACGGTTCCTCGAATTGCTCGGCGTCCGCGGAACAAAACACGGAGAGACAACCGGCGGGGTGCGTGTGGCGGAGCAGGAGTTCAAGGTGGCGCTCCGGGGCGGGATTGATATCGAAAAAATGCCAGCCCGCGTGGATGTGAAGGCGGGTGAGGATGCGGCACCGGCGCTGATCAGCTTCAAGCGGATGAACGGGCGCGTGACGCTGGTGGCCAGCGCGCGCGCATTCCGAAACCGCTACATCGGCGAAATGGACCACGCCGCGCTGCTGCTCGCGCTGACAGGGCTCGACGACCGGGTTGACACCATCACGTACCTCAACAACGTGCGCGTGTCGTTCTGGGGAATGCTGTGGGAACGCGCGTGGATGGCGATCATCGCGCTGGCGGTGGTGCTCGTCGTCTGGCTGCTGAAAAACATGCCGCGCTTCGGCCCCGCGTACGTCCCGCAGGATCGGACGACGCGCGAATTCGCCGAACACCTGAAACTCACGGGCTCATTCCTGTGGCGTTGCCGCGAAGCGCATGCGCTGATCGAGCCAATGCGGCGCGCCGTGCTCGCAGCCGCCGCCCGGCCCGGCCACGCTGCCGGCGGGCTGCACGCCCGGATCGCCGGGATTTCCGGCCTGCCGGAAGCGCGGGTGATCGCCGCTGTGACCGCCGCGATCCCGTCGGACGCGCAGCATTTTCTCAAGATCACCGAGGACCTCGAAACCATCCGCAAATCACTCTAAACCATGGAAACCACACCCGACTCCGCATACGCGCCCGAACCATCACAGCCGCCCTCCCCATTCCAGGATGCGGCGAATCTCGTCGCCGCGATCCGCGGGGAGATCAAGAATGTATTCCTCGGCCAGGATGACGTGCTCGACCAGGTGATCGCCGCATTTCTGGCCGCAGGCCATGTGCTCGTGGAGGGCAAGCCGGGGCTGGGCAAGACGCACCTCGTGCTCGCGCTCGCGCGAACCTTTGGCGGGCAGTTCCGGCGGATTCAATTCACGCCGGATCTGATGCCGAGCGACGTGACGGGGCACACGCTTTACGACATGGGCGCGCAGCAGTTCAGGCTGCGGCGCGGGCCGGTGTTCGCGAATCTCCTGCTCGCGGATGAGATCAATCGCGCGCCGGCGAAAACCCAGTCCGCGCTGCTCGAAGTGATGCAGGAATGGCAGGTGACGATTGACGGGGAAAGCCACGCGCTGCCTCCGCCATTCATGACGCTTGCGACACAAAACCCGATCGAGCAGGAAGGCACATATCCCCTGCCGGAGGCGCAGCTCGACCGCTTTCTGATGAAGGTGCTGATTGATTACCCGGAGCTCCAGCACGAGGAGCAGATCGTCGGCGAATTGCTCAACGGTGCCGGGCTCAAGACCGCGGGCCTCGCGCAGGTCTGCACGATCGGGGAGGTGCTCGCCCTCCAGCAGGCGGTGGCCGCGGTGCAGGTCGTCCCGGAGGTCATCAACTACGCTGTCCGCCTCGTGCGCGCGACGCGCGAGGCGCAGGGCATCGCGCTCGGCGCTGGCACGCGCGGGGCGATCGCGCTGGTGCGCGTGGCGAAGTCGTTCGCCGTGATGAACGGGCGCGATTTCGTGACGCCGGATGATGTGAAAAGCTCCGCGCTCCCGGTGCTGCGCCATCGCGTGACCATCGCGCCGGAGCTGGCCATCAGCGGGCAGACCGTGGACGAGACGCTCGATGCCATCGTGCGCAACACGGAGGCGCCACGCCGTTGATCCCGACACGGCGATTGCTGGCGCTCGCGGGAGCGTGGTTCGGCCTCGGGGTTCTTGCCGCCGTGTGGCCGCGGTTCCTGCTCCAGTGGCAGATCCTCGGCGCAGTGCTCGCCACGGCGGCCTTGCTGGATGCGCTCGTCGTGCTGCTGCGGAAAAAAATCACCGCCGATCGCGCGCTGCCCGGCCGGCTGGCGCTCGGAGTCATCCACGAGATCGCCCTCACTTTGCACAATCCCAACAGCGCCGCGATGACCGTGGAATTTTTTGACGGGCTGCCGGAGACCGTCGCAAGCGACCAGCTCCCCTGGCGTGGAAGTGTGCCAGCCGGGGGATTCACGCAGGTCAATTACCTCGCCACGCCATTCCAGCGCGGGCCGGTCGGCTTCACCCAATGCCACATCCGCCAGGATTCGCTGCTCGGCCTTTGGCAGCGCGGCTACCGCGCGGGCGCAGGCGGCACGGTGAAGGTGTACCCGAATTACGAGCCCGTCGTCCGCTACACGCTGCTCGCGATGAGCAATCGCGAGAGCCAGATGGGCATCATCGCGAAAAATCGCGCGGGCCAGAGCCGCGAGTTCCACCAGCTCCGCGAATACATGGATGGCGACATCCTTTCGCAGGTGGACTGGAAGGCCACCGCCCGCCGCGGGCAGCTCGTCTCCCGCGAGTATCGCGAGCAGCGCGACCAGACGCTCATCCTGCTCCTCGATTGCGGCCGGCGGATGAGGGCGCTCGACGGCGACCTCCCGCAATTCGACCACTGCCTGAACGCCACGCTGCTGCTCAGCTACATCGCGCTGCGGCAGGGCGACCAGGTCGGCGTGATGAGCTTCGGCGGCACGAACCGCTGGCTCCCGCCGCTCAAGGGCCAGCACTCGATGAGCGCGCTGCTCAATCACCTCTACGATTACGAGATCACGCCCGAGCCGAGCGACTTCAGCGAGGCTGCCGAGCGCCTCATGTCCCGGCAGCGCCGCCGCGCACTGGTCGTCCTGCTCACCAATCTCCGCACCGAGGACAGCGCGCACCTTCTCCCGCCGATCCAGCTACTTCGCCGCCGGCACCTCGTGGTGGTGGCGAGCCTGCGCGAGCGGCAGGTGATCGAGCGGCTTGCGGGGCCGGTCACGCGTTTCGACGACGCGCTCTTCCACGCCGCCGCGCACGGCTACCTCGAGGAACGTGGGCAATTTCTGGAAACCCTGCGCGACCACGGCGTGCTCACGCTGGACGAAACCGCCGCCGGGCTGCCCGCCGCGCTCGCCAACGCGTATCTCGACATCAAAAAACGCGGCGCATTATAGCTGAACAAATCCGTTGACACCCGTGGAGCCGGTTCCTAGCTTCCGCACCCTTTTTCGAGACATGAGGACTATTTCTGCAAAAGCAAACGAAGTGGAGCGCCGCTGGTGGCTCATTGATGCCGCCGACCAGGTGCTTGGCCGCGTCGCCACAAAGGCGGCAAACCTTCTCCGTGGGAAGGAAAAGGCGATTTTCACCCCGCACTGCGACACCGGCGACTTCGTCGTGGTCATCAACGCATCGAAGGTCCGCCTCACCGGCAAAAAGGAGACCGACAAGAAATACATGAGCTTCTCCGGCTACGTCGGCGGCCATAAATCCGAAAGCGTGAAGGCCCGCCGCGCACGCCGCCCGGAACTTCTCATCGAAAACGCCGTCAAGGGAATGGTCCCGCACACCCGCCTCGGGCGCAACCAGATCACCAAGCTGAAGGTCTATGCCGGTGCCGAGCACCCGCACATCGCACAAGGCCCCGTCAACGTCGGCAAAGTCCGCTAGCTCCTCTTAGTCATGCACACCAATTCCGCCACTGGCCGCCGCAAGAATGCCTCCGCCCAAGTCCGCCTCGCACCGGGCACCGGCAAAATCCTCATCAACGGCCGTCCTTACGACGAGTATTTCACCGTCACTTCACAGCAGAGCGCCGTCCTCAAGCCGCTGGAGGTCTCGCAGCTTCGCAACCAGTACGACATCTCCGTAAACGCCCGCGGCGGCGGCCTCGCCGGCCAGGCGGGCGCGGTCAGCCTCGGCATCGCCCGCGCACTCATCGAGATTTCGCCAGAGCTTCGTCCCCCGCTGAAATCGAACGGCCTTCTCACCCGCGACCCGCGGATGAAAGAGCGCAAAAAGCCCGGCCAGCCCGGTGCGCGTCGCCGCTTCCAGTTCAGCAAGCGTTGATCAATTCACCCGGAACCGTTCTTCACCCGACGGATTCCCACTAGAAACCCGCGTCGTGCGTCCCCGGACTTCGCACGACGCGGGTTTTTCATGTCATGGTGCGGCCGAAACCCGAATTGAGGTGTCAGGGAGGATGTTGCTTCCCGGCCACGGTGCCGAAGTTTTTTGTCATACGATTTTCACACTCATACCACCTTTCAGAAATAATAAGACGTAGTTCGGGCGAAGGGCGGGTTTCGGGTAGGGTGGGCATCCTGCCCGCCGAGCGACGCATCTTGCGT